>JAWOEH010000092.1:0-47490 GCA_046482855.1 Bacteroidales bacterium
TTCGCGACTCAGAGCCGCCGCCTTGATAAATTGGGGACGCGCCCCGATGATTGTGATGATTTTCATATAACTTTACCTACTTTTATTCATTATATTCAAAAAAACTAATTAACATGTCATCAAATTCTTCGATCCCAAAGAAATCACGATAAGCGATGATTTGTTTTCGATGTACAATATCGTAATTTGCATTATTGTGATTGTGCCAACAATATTTTGTTGTGGGGCTATCAGAAAAGTTCCAAGTAGGGTAATGATCCAATACGCTTCTTAGCACACCTTCAAACATCTCCAAAGCAACTTGCTCTTCTGTAATGCAATAATAATCCCAAATTAAATAGAAGTGATGTTTTTTTCTGAAAATACTATAAATATTTGACTATGGTGTGTATAAACTATACTTTTGGTAAAAAATAGATCGACATGTCAATATTCAGATTTCAAGCTTTAACAAAAATGATGGAACACCGGCCTGTACCGGTAGAATTGCCCGATGTAAAAACTTCGGCCTATTATGGTGTAGATGTATTCAACCGCAATACAATGCAGGCATATTTGTCGGCCGAGGCTTTTCAGCATGTAATGGAGGTTATTGAAAAGCAGAAAGGGGGCCGATTGGAGCGAAAGTTTGCCAATCAGGTGGCTATTGGCATGAAGGCCTGGGCTATTGAGCGTGGAGCTACGCATTATACTCATTGGTTTCATCCCCTTAATGGAGCTACGGCCGAAAAGCATGATGCTTTTTTTGAACCTTCCCAACATGGAGGAGCCATTGAGAATTTTGCCGGCGATTTGCTGGTGCAGCAAGAGCCTGACGCTTCCAGCTTCCCCAGTGGAGGGTTGCGTAATACATTCGAAGCTCGCGGGTATACAGCCTGGGATCCAAGTTCTCCTGCATTTGTCTATGATGGCACCTTATGTATCCCTACCATCTTTGTCTCTTATACAGGCGAAGCCTTAGACTATAAAACACCTTTAATGAAGTCGTTAAATTTTGTCGATAAGGCTGCGGTAGAGGTATGTCAGTTGTTTGAGCGGGATGTGACTTCTGTTAGTGTTACGCTGGGTTGGGAGCAGGAATATTTTTTGGTGGATGAGGCCTTGTATCATGCCCGCCCCGATCTGGCACTTACCGGACGTACCCTTATCGGACATGCTTCGGCAAAGGATCAACAGTTAAGTGATCATTATTTTGGCACCATTACCGAAAGAGTAAAAGGGTTCATGCGCGAGTTTGAATTGGAAAGTTATAAGCTGGGAATTCCCGTAAAAACACGCCACAATGAGGTGGCTCCTAATCAGTTTGAGTGTGCTCCTGTTTTTGAAGAGGCGAATTTGGCTGCTGATCATAATCAGCTTATCATGACTATTATGGATAAAGTTGCCCGGAAACACAATTTTCGTGTACTCTTTCACGAAAAGCCCTTTGATAAGGTAAATGGTTCCGGGAAGCATAATAACTGGTCGTTGCTTACGAATCTTGGAAAAAATCTTCTGTCGCCGGGTCGTACTCCAAAGAATAACTTGCAGTTTTTAACCTTTCTGGTCAATACGATAAAGGCCGTAAATGAGCATGCTGATTTACTACGTTCAAGCATTGCTATTTGTGGGAACGAATACCGGCTGGGCGCCAACGAAGCTCCTCCTTCTATAATGAGTGTGTTCATTGGGACGCAATTAACACATATGCTCGACGAATTAGAGCGCCGGGTGCCCGATGAGAAAATGACACCCGATGAAAAAACCGAACTCAAATTGGATGTAGGGAAGATCCCGGAGATCTTGCTGGATAATACCGATAGAAATCGAACCTCACCGTTTGCCTTTACCGGTAACCGGTTCGAATTTCGTGCAGTGGGAGCTTCGGCAAATGTTGCTGCACCCATGATTGCGTTGAATACGGCTGTAGGAGCCCAGCTTAACGAATTTCGCAAGGATGTTGATGCACTTATGGAACGGGAGGTAAAGAAAGATGATGCCATCTTTCAAGTGCTTAAGCAATATATTACCGACTCAAAAAGGGTGCGATTTGATGGAAATGGCTACAGCCAGGAGTGGGTTATGGAAGCACAGGATCGGGGACTGTCTAATATCAGCAATATTCCTGAAGCGTTAAAGGCTTTTTTGAGCTCAAAAACCCAAAAACTTTTCGAACAGGCACAGGTCCTTTCGACACGTGAGCTAGAAGCCCGGTATGAGATTCGTTTGGAAACCTATGTGAAGCGTGTGCAGATAGAATCTCGCGTGCTGGGCGATTTGGTAAGGAATCATGTGATTCCTACTGCCATAAAATACCAAAATGTATTAATCACTAATGTAAGAGGTCTTAAGGATTTGTATCCGAAAGAGATATTTGATGAGATGGTACGGCCGCAAATGAGCATGATTAGTAGAATATCCGAACATATTGCGGTAATAAAGGAGCAGGTAGAGCAAATGATTGCTGCCCGTAAGCGTGTGAACCTCGAGGAGGATGTACGTAAGCGTGCGCAGCTTTACTCAACCGATGTTATTGCTTTCTTTGAACTTATTCGCTATCACGTCGATAAGCTTGAACTGGTAGTAGATGATGAGTTATGGCCGTTTCCAAAATATCGTGAACTTTTATTTACTCGTTAATCTGGTTTAGTTGTTAAAAGAGGAGGCTGAGCGTTCAGTCTCCTTTTTTTTATTTTGTAAGAAAAAATTTTACTTTTACAGATTATAGAGTGATTTTGGGAAGATCTTTCTATACCAAAGCCGAAAGGTGTCACGTTTTTCTTATATTAATTGTTTATTTGTACGATAAATAACAAGCTTTCATGAAGATACACGCAAAGTTACTACTGCTATTTTTAGGCATGCTGCTCATTACCTCGGCAAAAGCACAGATGGACGATTACCTGAAAGCAAAGGAGGTATTCGAAAGCGAGCAATATTATAAGGCAATTGATATGTTGCGCGATTCTTACTCGGAAGTAACCGATAAAGAGTTGCGAAAAACGATTGCTTTTCAGGTTGCCGAATGTTATCGGAAAACAAATCAACCGGCAAAAGCTGAGATGTGGTATGGGAAAGTAGCGAAAATGGAATACGATAATCCTAAAGTTTACCTCTACTACGCCGAGGCTTTAAAAACCAACCAGAAGTTTGACGAAGCCATTGCCAACTTTAAAGAGTATCAGTCGCTGGTGCCCGGAGATAAAAAGGCTGAAATTGGCATTCGTTCCTGCCAGGTGGCAATGGAGTGGATGGAAAACCCTAATGGCTATAAAGTTACCGAAATGCGTTTCCTGAACTCTCGTGAAAGCGATTATGGACCCGTCTTTGCTAAAGCTGAATATGATGAAGTTTACTTTACCTCTTCACGCCAAGAAGCTACTGGTGAAGAGATGCATGGAGGTACAGGGTATGCTTTTTCCGATATTTTTTCTTCAACACGCGATCGTAAAGGCAAGTGGAGTACTCCACAGCCACTGGGGGAAAATATTAATACACCGGTAGAGGAGGGGAGTCCTTCGTTAACTGCCGACTATAACAATATGTATTTTACCCGATGCGAAGTAGATAAGAAAGAGAAGTTGGGCTGTAAGATCTACTTTTCGGAACGTGAGGGCAATCGCTGGTCAAAGCCCAAAGCCCTGAACTTTGCTCTTGACTCAATTGTGGTGGCGCATCCGGCCATTTCCAATGATGGGCTTACTCTTATTTTTGTTTCTGACATGAAAGGCGGATATGGAAAGCATGATTTGTGGCAGGTTACACGAACCAGCTCATTGGACGATTGGGGCGAACCTGAGAATTTAGGTAGCGACATTAATACCCCTGGTAATGAGATGTTTCCCTATTTGCATGCCGACGGAACTCTCTATTTCTCCTCCGATTATCATCTAGGTATGGGAGGCCTGGATATCTTTCGGGCGAAAAAGAATGCTGGTGGTTATTCCATCGAAAATATGCGATACCCCGTAAATTCTACATCCGATGATTTTGGTATCACTTTCGAAGCAGAACGGGAACAGGGATTCCTGAGTTCATCACGTGAAGGAACCGATGATATATTCTATTTTGTTTTGCCTCCGCTGAAGTTTAGTGTGCAAGGAACTGTGCTCAACGAAAAAACCGAACAGCCTATCGAAGCTTCTATCGTGAAATTGGTTGGTTCCGATGGCATGACGCTTACTTCCCAAACCGGTGATGACGGAACCTTTAAATTTATGCTCCGACCCAATACCGATTATGTTTTTGTTGCCTCGAAAAAGGGATTCCTGAACGGTAAGGGCAAAAAAACAACCAAGGGATTGACTGAAAGTAAGTCATTTGAAGAAGAGATACGCTTGGCCTCTATCGATGAGCCCATTGAGTTGCCCAACATTTTTTACGATTTTGCGCGCTGGGAATTGCGTCCGGAATCTATGGTGGCGCTCGACAGGCTGGTGGAAACCCTGCGCGACAATCCACGTGTGGTAATTGAGCTGCGTTCACATACCGACTCACGAGGTGCGCATGCTACCAATGTGGAGCTTTCAACCAAACGGGCTCAATCCGTTGTCGATTACCTGATTGAAAAAGGCATTGATCCCGAGCGACTGAGGGCAAAAGGATATGCAGCTACCGAGCCGAAAACCGTTGACGCACGCTTGGCGTCAAAGTACTCCTTCCTGAAGGAGGGCGATGTATTAACGCCTGATTTTATTGAGCAGTTAAACGATGAAGAGCAGCAAGAAGTGGCTCATCAAATTAACCGGCGAACCGAGTTCCAGGTTATCGCTACCGATTATAAACCCAGAAAATAACCATTGAGTATACTAATTTGAACATGCTGTCCTCCGCGATGGCATGTTTTTTTATTGGCTGAGGCTCTTTATTTTTCCATAAGAAAAATTTTATCCCGCCAAAATTGCCATTACTTTTGCACGATAAATACTTATTAGTCATGACGCAGGAAAGCAAATACAATAAGCGTGGCGTTTCGGCCGCAAAGGAAGATGTGCACAAAGCCATCGAAAATATTGATAAAGGGCTTTACCCAAAGGCTTTTTGCAAGATTGTTCCGGATATTTTGGCTGGCGACGATGCCTATTGTACGGTAATGCATGCCGATGGCGCAGGCACAAAATCCTCACTCGCCTACATGTATTGGCGGGAAACTGGTGATATTAGTGTGTGGAAAGGCATCGCTCAGGATGCCCTCATTATGAATGTGGATGATCTGCTTTGTGTAGGAGCCACTGATAATATCCTGGTTTCCTCAACCATTGGCCGGAATAAAGGGCTGGTGTCCGGCGACGTGATAGCCGCCATTATTAAGGGTACCGAAGAGTTGTTAGCCGATTTACGCAGCCAGGGAGTGGGTATTTATGCTACCGGAGGCGAAACTGCCGATGTGGGCGATCTGGTACGTACCATTATTGTGGACAGTACTGTGACTGCCCGTATGCCCCGCAATCAGGTAATTGATAATGCCCATATTCAACCCGGCGATGTGATTGTTGGCCTGGCTTCGTCAGGCCAAGCCTCCTATGAGAATGATTACAATGGCGGTATGGGTAGCAATGGGCTTACCTCAGCACGTCATGATGTGTTCGACAAATACCTGGCTCAGAAGTATCCCGAGAGTTATGATCACGCTTTGCCCGATGATGTTGTCTATACCGGAAGTAAAAAACTTACCGACCCGGTTGAAGGCTCACCCCTGGATGCCGGGAAGCTTGTACTCTCGCCTACTCGTACCTATGCGCCTGTGATCAAACGGGTGCTGGACGCCTTGCGCCCCCAGATTCATGGGATGGTGCACTGCTCAGGAGGGGCACAAACAAAAGTGCTGCACTTTGTAGACAATATTCATGTGATAAAAGATAACCTGTTTGATCTTCCTCCATTATTTAAACTTATTCAGGAAGAGTCAAAAACCGATTGGCGCGAGATGTATCAGGTGTTTAATATGGGCCATCGTATGGAAATATACCTTCCCGAAGAGTATGCACGTGAGGTTATCAACATTGCCGGGGAGTTTAATATTGAGGCAAAAATTGTAGGTCGCTGTGAAGCCCACCAGGGAAAAAAACTTACGATTCAATCGCCCTACGGAACCTTTACCTGGTAACCACATTGTTGTCAATAATAGGACGATCCGTATTTTATTACTATTTTTGCACGAATTAAGAAAGGAATTGACATATGAACAGCAATATGATTTTAGAGAAGCTTGAAGGGGTGAAACTTCGTTTTGATGAGGTGAGTCAGCTGATCACCGACCCTGCGATAATTGCTGATATGAAGCGATATGTTAAGCTTAATAAAGAATACAAAGAGCTGGAACCCATTATTGATGCCTATAAACGGTATAAGGATATTTTAAGCAACCTGGATGAGGCTCGTTCTATTATTAGTACCGAGAAAGATCCTGAGTTGCGTGAGATGGCCAAAATGGAGATTGATGAGTTAAGTGGTCAAGTAGAACCATTGGAGGAGGAGATAAAATTTCTGCTAATACCCAAAGATCCCGAAGACGACAAAAATGCGATTGTGGAAATTCGTGCCGGAACAGGCGGCGACGAGGCCAGTATCTTTGCTGGTGATTTATATCGTATGTACTTGCGCTATTTTGAAAAGAGAAATTGGCGTACGGAGGTTACACATATGAGTGAGGGTACTGTTGGTGGGTATAAGGAGATTGTTATGAAAGTTAGTGGCAATGGTGTCTATGGTACCATGAAGTACGAATCGGGTGTGCATCGCGTGCAGCGCGTGCCCCAAACCGAGACGCAAGGACGGGTACATACTTCGGCCGCGAGCGTGGCTGTGTTGCCCGAAGCGGAAGAATTTGATGTGGAAGTGAAGCCGGAGGACATTCGCAAAGATACCTATTGTAGTTCAGGACCCGGCGGACAATCGGTAAATACCACTTACTCAGCCATTCGTCTTACTCACGCTCCTACAGGTATTGTTGTAACCTGTCAGGATGAAAAGTCGCAGCTTAAGAACCTGGATAAGGCGATGACAGAGTTACGTACAAGAATTTATAACCTGGAATATCAGAAATACATCGATGAAATTACCTCTAAGCGGAAAACGATGGTTTCGAGCGGAGATCGTTCCGCTAAGATTCGTACCTATAACTGGCCCCAGGGACGTGTTACCGACCACCGCATAAATCTAACCTTGTATAATTTGCAAAATATTGTAAATGGCGAACTTGATGAGATTATCGGCAAGCTGCAAATGGCTGAAAATGCCGAGCGTCTGAAGGAAACTGGTTTGGCCTAATTTCTTGACCATGACTTTTAATCAGTTAGTTGAACATATACGAAGTCGAGCTTCCTTTTTGTGTGTAGGATTGGACACCGATCCGCTCAAAATTCCTGCACATCTGACGAAGGAAAAAACACCTATGTTGGCTTTTAATAAGGCAATTATTGATGCAACAGCGCCTTATTGTGTGGCTTATAAACCCAATACTGCGTTTTACGAGGCGCAGGGAGTAACAGGGTGGTTGGCATTGGAAAAAACTGTAGACTACATTCGTACGCAGTATCCCGATAAGTTTCTTATCGCCGATGCGAAACGCGGTGATATAGGCAATACATCAAAAATGTATGCCGAAACCTTCTTTCGACATATGGACTTTGATGCTGTAACCTTGTCGCCATACATGGGCTACGATACAGTTGCCCCTTTTTTTGATTACCCTGGTAAATGGGCTGTTGTATTAGGACTTACATCCAATGCCAGTGCTGCTGAGATGCAGATGCAACCCGCCGGAAATAAACCTATGTATCAACATGTGCTGGCGTCGGCAGCTGCTTGGGGAAACAAGGAAAATACGATGTTTGTAGTTGGGGCTACTAAGGCAAAAGAGTTGGAGGAAGTAAGGAAGATTGTGCCTGAACATTTTTTGCTGGTCCCTGGCGTTGGGGCTCAAGGAGGAAGCCTTACCGATGTAGCCAATTATGGCCTTACTCCTGATGCCGGCTTGCTGGTGAATTCTTCCAGAGGCATTATCTACGCCGGAGCCGAGGAAGATTTTGCAGAGGCTGCAGCCGCACAGGCTCGCCAAATGCAGAAGCAAATGAAAAACTTGTTGCCCGTTCACTAGCCATTTATTGCCTTTCTTTGTAACTTGTATTGAGCATCAAAACCCTTTGGCTCGTGCAAGAAGATTTTTTACATTTTGTGTGGCAACACTGGCATTTTGACCAGCATAATCTGGTTACTACATGCCATGACAAGCTACAGGTTGTTACTCCCGGAACGTTGAATACCGATAGTGGTCCTGATTTTTTTAATGCATGTGTGCGGATTGATGGTACCCGCTGGTGTGGAAATGTAGAAATACACACATTGGCTTCCGATTGGTACCGGCATGGGCATCAGCTCGATGAAGCTTATAATAATGTGGTGCTTCATGTTGTTGCAAAGAACGATAAAGATTGCTATACAGCGCAAGGTCGCTTGTTACCTGCCCTTGAGTTGCCTTTTGACAGGCAGGTTTGGCACCGATACGAGCATCTTATGCAGATGAGCACCTGGATACCTTGTGCAAATTATCTTCCGCAACTCAACAGTTTATTCATACAGAGTTGGATAGAGGCATTGGTGGTGGAGCGATTAGAAGAGAAAACAGCCCGATGGAAAGAGCTCTTTGCCTCGGTGGGGAATCATTTGGAGGAAGCTTTTTACATTCACCTGGTACGTAGTCTGGGGACCAATACCAATGCTCAACCCTTCGAGATGCTTGCCCGTGCCACTCCCTTAACGTTGCTGGCGCGTCAGCGCAATAATCTGTTGCAACTGGAGGCAATGCTTTTCGGTCAGGCCGGAATGTTGCAGGGAACAAAGGGTGATGCTTATTATAATCAGTTGCAACGAGAGTATCTCCATCTGAAAGCGAAATACAAACTCCACCCTATTGAGGGGCATCTGTGGAAGTTTATGCGGTTGCGACCAGTGAATTTCCCAACGATTCGTATTGCCCAGCTTGCAGTGTTGTTGTTTCATTCCTCTCGATTGATTGATCAAATTCTGGAGGCTCAAACGCTGGAAGAGTATATGCAGTTTTTTGATCTTACCACTTCGGATTACTGGAATACACATTATCGATTTATGAAGCCTTCGGCATTCCGCAAAAAACACATGGGACGAAATATGATTTTATTGTTGTTGATAAATACCGTGGTGCCCTTTTTGTTTTTGTACGCTTCGCATATGGGTAGTCAGCAATACCGCGATAAGGCATTTCGTTTATTGGAGGAGATGCCTGGAGAGCAGAATCAGATTGTACGTGGATGGCGAAATCTTGGAATAGAAGCGCCCACGGCAATGGATTCCCAAGGCCTGATTCACCTGAAGAAACATTATTGCAACAAAAAAAAATGCTTATCTTGCCGAATAGGAAAAAAACTGGTGACTGTTATTGGTCAAACATCCTGAATAATTTACTGTGGATCGTTTGCCAATACCTGAGTAACAGGTTCTCAAAAAAGAGATGATAATGGTGAGGAGTAAAAGCAAAGGATTACGAAAGGAAAATTTTCGTTCCATACTTATTGCATTGGTTTTGTTGTTGGCTGTGATATCTATAGGCATAACCGGCTATATTCTTATTGAGGACTTTACCTTTCCCGAGGCTTTCTTTATGACCATTATTACCATTAGCACGGTGGGTTTTCGGGAAGTACATCCCCTGAGTTTGGGGGGGCAGCTCTTTACCGCTTTCCTGATTATGGGGAGTTTTGGTATCTTTGCCTATGCTGTAACCACCCTTACGCGCTATATTGTTGATGGGGTTTTTCGAAATTACTTAAAAGATAACAAGGTGAAAAAGCAGATTCAAAAATTAGAAAAGCATGTTATAGTTTGTGGTTATGGTCGAAATGGTCGGCAGACAGTACACGAATTGCGGAGTCATAAAGTGCCGGTGGTGATTGTTGATCGCAGTGAGAGCGTTGCTGAGGAGCTTCGCGAGCAAACTGATGTGTTGTACGTTTTTGGTGACGCTACCGAGGATGACACCTTGCTGGATGCACGCATTATGCATGCAAGAGCCCTGATTACTGCTCTCCCGAATGATTCCGATAATTTATTTGTTGTGCTTACGGCCCGGGAAATGAATCCTGACTTGACTATTATTAGCCGTGCCTCGCAATTTAACTCCGGCAAAAAACTGCGCAGTGCTGGAGCTACCAATGTGATTATGCCCGATAAAATAGGCGGTCAGCGCATGGCTAAGCTGGTGGCTCAGCCCGATGTGGTCGAATTTCTTGACCATGTTATGCTGCAAAGTACCAACGATGTGTTTATCGAGGAGATTTTGTGTGAGCAGATGTCGAGCAAGTTTGTGGAAAAGACCATTGGCGAGTGGGGTGTTCGAGCTGTTACAGGAGCCAATATTATTGGCGTAAAAAGAGGTTCTGGCGAATTTATTCTTAACCCCTCGCCCGATGTGAAACTTTCGGCCGAAGATATGTTGTTTATCTTGGGAACCAAAGAGCAGATTCAAAGCCTTAAATCAACTTTGTGGGGGCGTTCTTTCTCTATAAATCTTCGGAAAGAGAAGAAGTGATTTTATTTCTTTATCGTCAAAGGAATGGTCTAATTGCAACTCGAGTCTCTCCTAATGTTTATTATAAATCATTTTTTTTATATGTATTTGGATATTATAATTCCTGCCTTCAATGAAGAAAATTTTATAGAAGCTGTTCTTTGTAAACTTGTTAATCTTGATTTTGAAGGAATGTTGGATTGTTATGCGATAACAGTTGTAGATGATTGTTCTACGGATAGAACGGTGGAGATCGTTACGCGCTTTGTGCAAAACATGGACCAAATTCAGCTGATATGCCATGACAAGAACATGGGTAAAGGAGCAGCTGTACGAACGGGTATAAAATCCACAAGAGGAGAGTTTATTCTGATTCAAGATGCCGACTTGGAATTATGCCCCGACGATATTGTTGAAATGGTAAGGCAAATGTTGTTGCTTAAAGTTGATTTTATAAACGGGAGTCGGTATCTACCCGGTGTTATTCGTCCACTCTATTCTTATCGTAGATATTACATTAATAAGCTTTTTACTAAGTTGGCTTCTGTATTAATAAATATTAGGTTGACAGATATAGCATGTGGGTATAAGCTCTTCTCCAGAAAAATTGTTAATCAAATAAAACTGCAAGAAAATAAATTCGGTTTTGAAGCCGAATTACTAATTAAGACAGTTAAGCTTCGTAGAACTTTAGTTGCTGAAGTCCCTGTCCAATATTTTCCTCGTAATGCGGGTGAAGGGAAGAAGATTCGAAATATAGATGGATTGCGAATTTTATACACAATATTGAAATATTCTTTATTCCAAAGTCGATCCTAGTTTATAAAGAAAATACCTATTAATGATGATTAAAAGAATTTTTTCGAATATCAGGCAAAATAGTTATTTTAAATACTGGCCTGTGTATGTGGTATTAGCCATAGTGTTATTTGCCAATTTTAATGTAAAACCATGGCATAATAAAAAAGTGATTCAATGGGATGTGACTTCTTATTATGGCTATTTACCTGCTTGTTTCGTTCACGATGATTTGTCACTTGATTTTATCGATGGGAATCGAGCTTACTATGCGAATAATCATATGTTTTGGCCGGAAAGAACGGCGCAAGGAGATAAAGTTATTAAAACTACTATGGGGTTATCCTGGCTTTATATGCCGTTTTTTGCTATCGGGCATATTGAAGCCGGCAGTAAAGATCAAAAACAGGATGGTTTTTCTGTTGCCTATCATAAATGGATACATTTATCTGCATTCTTTTATCTGGTTGTGGGGCTTTTCTTTTTACACGCCTTTTTAAAAAAATATTTCTCATTTCAGATAGCTTCGATTGTTGTTGTTTCGATTGTATTAGGAACGAATCTGTTTTATTATGCTACTACTGAGGCTGCAATGTCACATGTGTACAACTTTGCTCTGATAAGTGTTTTTTTGTGGCTAATGCCTGGATGGTTATCTGCTCCAAATTTTCGTAATTCGCTTTTTTTGGGAGTAGTTTCAGGATTAATTGTATTAATCCGACCTACCAACTTAATTGTTCTGTTGATGTTGCTGTTGTTTCCAATTAACAATAGAATAAATTTTAAACAACGCTTATATAATTTATTTGTTGGTAAGCTTAAGTATCTTCTTGTGGCTCTTTTAGCCGCTTTTCTTGTTTGGGTGCCTCAATTGCTCTACTGGAAGTTTGTTACCGGCGATTGGTTGTTTTATTCTTATAGTGACGAGCAGTTTTATTTCTTAAATTCGCATGTATGGGAATTTTTGTTTAGTTATCGTAAAGGATGGCTTCTTTATACTCCTTTGATGTTTTTGGCGTTCGGAGGACTTCTTATCTTGTTGGTGAAACGAAGGGGGTGGGGAATTGCTATTACTGTTCCTATAGCCCTTTATATTTTTGTTCATGCAAGTTGGTGGTGCTGGTGGTTTGGCGGTTCTTTTGGATTGCGAGCCATGATTGATATATATCCGATAATGGCAATTCCCTTGGCAACTTTAGTTTCCTGGGTTATGAGTCGGCGTTCGTTGAGAATGAAACAACTTGCGGGGGGGGTTCTTATTGCTTTGATTTGTCTGAATTTGTTTCAAACATTTCAATATCGCAGAGGGGTGATTCATTGGGACAGCATGACGAAGGAAGCCTATTGGAAAGGTTTTGGGCGAATACAGGTAGATCGAGACAAGTTCAATAGACATTATAGGCAGCCCGATTATGAAAGTGCCAGAAAAGGAATGAATGAAAACAGATGACGGCAGTTTTTATCGGGAAACAAGGTTCTCTTTGGGCTGAGGCGATTTCCATCTATGCATTTGGGCTACGCTTGGCTCACTATTTTCAGTTGTCGGCCGGAGGTATTACCCCTGTTTCGTCGGAAACTCTTCCTGGCGCTAATTTGAGGCCCCGACGAACCGTTTTCGAAAATCAGAAAGCTCGACGCTTGTTAAATTATCAACCCACCGCTCTGGAGACCTCCTTTCAACACCTTAAAGAGTGCCTAACTGACTGATAGTGAAATTAACTTTTTTTTTGTTAAGTATTGATATCTCAAAAAAAATAAATACTTTTGCACGTCTTAAAGTAGATAATTTAACTTATTAACAAATAATAGAAGTATGAGCTATTTAACCGCAGAGAAAAAGCGAGATATCTTTAAGGAATTTGGTGCCGCAGAAGCGAATACCGGTTCTACTGAGGGACAAATTGCTTTGTTTACTTATCGTATTCAGAATTTAACAGAGCACCTGAAGAGCAATCGTAAAGACTACAGCACACAAAGATCCTTGTTGAAGTTGGTAGGGAAGCGACGAAGTTTGCTTGATTACCTAAAGAGTAAAGATATCCAAAAGTACCGTGAATTAATTAAGAAGCTTAACTTGCGTAAATAGAAGGCAATTTTTTAATTGCCTTTTTTTACATAAATTAGGCCTTGGAATTAATTGCAATTTGTAAATGAAAGAAAATAGTATGTATAAAGCGGTAAAACGAACGATTGACCTGGGAGAAGGTAGAGAGATTACCATCGAAACAGGAAAATTGGCAAAGCAGGCCGATGGTTCTGTTGTTGTAACAATGGGTCGTACCATGTTGCTGGCAACAGTAGTATCTGCGCAGGAAGCAAAAGAGGATGTAGATTTCATGCCTTTGACAGTTGAATATAGAGAGAAATATGCCTCCTTTGGCCGGTTTCCCGGTGGGTTTTTAAAGCGTGAAGCACGTCCATCAGATACAGAAACACTTACTGCCCGCTTGGTTGATCGTGTTTTACGACCGCTTTTTCCGGACGATTTCCATGCCGATACATTTGTTACGATTAATTTGATTTCTGCCGACCACCAGACAACCCCCGATGCATTAGCCGGATTGGCTGCCTCGGCTGCACTGGCGGTTTCCGATGTCCCTTTTCATGGGCCAATATCCGAAGTGCGTGTAGCACGTATTGATGGTCATTTTAAGATTAATCCTACTTTTGCCGAGCTTGAGCGGGCCGATATCGATATGTTAGTGGGAGCTACTATCGATAATGTGATGATGGTAGAAGGTGAGATGGATGAAGTTTCTGAGGCGGAGATGCTCGAAGCCGTAAAGTTTGCTCATGAAGCTATTAAGATGCAATGTTTGGCACAAATTGAACTGGCCAAAGAATTGGGTATTGAAAAGCGTGAGTATTGTCACGAGAAGAATGATGATGAGTTGCGTAAGCGCATAAAGGAAGAAACCTATCAAAAGCTTTACGAAGCTGCCAAAGAGTATAAAGCAAAGCATGATCGTCAGGATGCCTTCAAAGCAATAAAAGAGGAGTTGGTTGAGAAATTGACTAACGAACTCGAAGAGGGGCAGGAGTTAAACGAGTCGATGATTGGACGCTACTTCCACGATGTGGAGAAAGATGCCGTTCGTCGTATGGTACTCGATGATAAAGTGCGCCTCGATGGTCGTGCAACTGATGAAATCCGCCCTATTTGGAGTGAAGTAGATTACTTGCCCGCTGCACACGGTTCTGCTCTGTTTACTCGTGGCGAGACCCAGTCGCTTACTACGGTAACATTTGGGACAAAGCTCGATGAACAAGTAATCGACAATGTGTTAGTGCAAGGAACCGAGAAGTTTGTGCTGCATTATAATTTCCCCCCATTCTCTACCGGCGATGCCCGTCCCGTAAGAGGAGTAAGCCGACGTGAGATTGGTCACGGAAATCTGGCGCACCGCGCCCTTAAACGCATGATTCCCGATCCTTCGGTGAATCCTTATGCTATTCGGGTGGTGTCCGATATTCTTGAGTCCAATGGTTCTTCGTCAATGGCCACTGTTTGTGCCGGAACACTTGCGCTTATGGATGCCGGATTGAACATCAAACGACCCGTCTCTGGTATTGCCATGGGGCTAATTACTGACAAAGAGACAGGACAATATGCTGTACTCTCCGATATTCTCGGAGATGAAGATCACTTGGGTGATATGGACTTTAAAGTTACCGGGACTACCGAGGGGATTACTGCCTGTCAGATGGATATTAAAGTAGAAGGCCTTAGTTACGAGGTAATGACCAATGCTCTGGAGCAGGCAAAAGCCGGACGTGCGCATATCCTCAATAAGATGCTGGAAACCATTGACGCGCCACGTGAAGATTATAAAGATCACGTACCTCGTTTCCATATGTTGACGGTACCCAAAGATATGATTGGTGCTATCATCGGACCAGGCGGTAAAGTGATTCAGGATATTCAGGAAAAGACAAGTTCTACCGTTACCATTACACAGGAAGGCGACATCGGTACTGTTGAGGTATTTGCTTCAAATGTTGATGATGTAAATGCTGCTGTGCGTATGATTGAGGGTATTGTGGAAGTACCCGAAGTGGGGAAAGTATACAAGGGAACAGTGAAGTCTATTGTGGCTTTTGGTGCCTTTGTGGAGATCCTTCCCGGCAAAGATGGACTTTTGCATGTTTCTGAAATCGATTGGAAACGCGTAGAGAATGTTTCCGATTACCTTAAAGAGGGACAAGAGCTGGAGGTGAAAGTGATTGAAGTGGATCAGCGTACCGGTAAGCTTAAGCTCTCGCGCAAGGCGCTCTTGCCAAAGCCCGAAGGGATGAAGGAAGATAACGGACGCCAGCCACGCCGTCAGGGTGGACGTGACGATCGCAACGACCGCAATGACCGACGTGAGCGTCGCAGAGACTAAAAATATAACTACTAACGTTTATTTAAGAGCACTCATGTTGGGTGCTCTTTTTTTGTGGAACTTTTGCCCTTTATTTTCGTTACAAAATATCGTACATTTACTAGGCAAAGAAAATTTCTGCTGTTATGTTGCCGGAGAAATTATTTTGCATAATCATGCGTAAAACCTAAAATCTTATATGATGAAACTTCAATACTTATTGCTATTTGCTGCACTGCTTTCTGTGGCTACTGCCTGCAAGGAGAAACAAACCTTTCAGTACCCCGAAACCCGCAAAGTGGATACTGTTGATACCTATTTTGGTCAACAAGTTGCTGATCCCTACAGGTGGCTTGAGGATGATGCCTCCGAGGAGACCGCTCAATGGGTTGAGGCGCAGAATCAGGTAACCTTCCAATACCTTGATGCCATTCCTTTTCGTGAGAAGATTGAATCTCGCCTCACGGAATTGTGGGATTTTCCCAAGTCATCAACTCCTTTTAGAGAAGGGGGGCGTTATTTCTTTTTCAAGAATGATGGCCTGCAAAATCAGAGTGTTTTATATGTTCAGGAAGATCTGGATGCTGAACCTCAAGTATTGCTCGACCCCAATACCCTCTCGGAGGACGGTACTGTTGCTCTTTCCGGAATGGCTGTCTCGCATAACGGGAACTATTTAGCCTATGCCATATCGCGGGGAGGTTCCGATTGGCAAGAACTATTTGTGAAGAACATTGAAACCGGAGAGCTGCTGGAGGACCACCTGCAATGGGTGAAGTTCAGTAATATTTCCTGGTATAAAAATGGGTTTTTCTACAGTCGGTATGATGAACCAACAGGCTCAGAACTTTCTAATAAAAATACCTATCACAAAGTGTATTACCATAAACTGGGTACGAAGCAGGCTGAAGATAATCTTTTGTTTCAAAATGCAAATGAGCCTCTGCGTAATTACAGCACAGATATAACCAGTGACGAGAAATATCTTCTTATTTACGAAACCGAATCAACCAGCGGAAATAATTTATACGTACACAACTTACAGACAAAAAAAACAACACAGCTTACTACCAATTTTAATTATGAGTACCAGGTGCTTGATCACATTGATGGTAATTTAATTGTACGCACAAATTATAAAGCTCCTAAGTATAAGTTGATAAAGATTAATGTACGTAGCCATGAAATAGGCAATTGGGTCGATATTTTACCTGAGCAAAAAGATGTTTTGTCTGGCTGCGAATTGGCTGGCAATAAATTGGTTGCTACCTATATGACCGATGCACATAGCACGATGAAAGTGTTTGATTTCGACGGTAACTTACTTCAAGATGTGGAACTTCCCACATTAGGAACAGTAGGTTCTGTCTCTGGCAAGATGGATAGTCAGGATCTGTTTTACGCCTTTAGCTCCTTTACTTTACCTACAACTGTTTACAAGTATAATTTAGAGACCAATCAGTCGGAAATATACTTTAAGCCTGACGTGGATTTTGATAGTGATCGATACGTAACCCGTCAGGTTTTTTATAAGAGTAAGGATGGGACCGAGATTCCTATGTTTGTTGTGCATAAAAAGGGACTGGAACTGGATGGAGAACGACCCACTCTGCTTTATGGTTATGGAGGTTTTAATGTGAGTCTGTTGCCTCGCTTTAGCGTAAGCCGACTTATTTGGTTAGAGAACGATGGGGTGTTCGCTTTGGCAAATTTGAGAGGTGGCGGTGAATATGGAGAAAATTGGCATCGACAGGGAATGAAGCTTAATAAGCAAAATGTGTTTGATGACTTTATCGCTGCAGGTGAATACTTGGTGGATAATGAGTACACCTCTTCCGAGCGGCTGGCAATTCAGGGCGGCTCTAATGGAGGGCTGCTTGTAGGGGCTGTTTTGAATCAGCGTCCCGATCTGTTTCAAGTGGCTTTCCCGGCCGTTGGTGTGATGGATATGCTCAGATATCAGCACTTTACCATTGGCTGGGCTTGGGTGAATGAGTATGGAAGCAGTGCCGATAGTGTGCAGTTTGAAAATCTTTACAACTATTCCCCATTGCATACAATTGATGAAAACAAAGAATATCCTGCCGTGTTGGTTACTACCGCCGATCACGACGACAGGGTTGTGCCTGCTCACTCGTTTAAATATATCGCAACCTTACAGGAAAAGTATCAGGGAGAAAATCCTGTGATGATTCGCATCCAAACCAAGGCTGGCCATGGTGCAGGAAAACCCACTACACTTCAGATACAGGAACTTGCCGATCTGTGGTCTTTTGCCTTCTACAACATGGGTGTAGAACCTTACGAGGAATAAACTATTTTCCGTTATATTTTTTCAAGAAAGCTGCTACTTTTGTAGTAGCTTTTTTTATTATGGAGAAAAATACCTACATCGTTATTGAGGGCAATATTGGTGCCGGCAAAACCACCTTGGTAAACCGAATGGCCAAAGAGACAGGTGCCCGAAAAGTATTGGAACAGTACGCCGATAATCCCTTTTTGCCAAAGTTTTATACCCAACCCGAAAAGTATAGTTTTCAACTGGAACTCTCTTTTTTGGCAGCCCGGTATCATCAATTGCATAAAGAGTTGTCGAATCGGGACTTGTTTCAACCTCGAACTTTAGCCGATTACTATTTCGTGAAATCACTCATTTTTGCTAAAGCCACCCTTAGTGCCGATGAGTATAAATTGTACCATTCTCTTTTTTCTATCATACATAAACAGTTGCCTGTTCCTGATTTATATGTTTATCTGCACCTTACACCCGAGCGGTTGTTGCACCAGATTAAGGAGCGGGGCAGACCCTATGAACAACACATAACAAAGGAATACCTTTCCTCAATACAGAAAGGTTATTTTGATTTTTTTAAACAACAACAGAACTTTCCTGTAGTTATAGTAGATATAGGAACCAAAGATTTTGTACATGACTTAGGGATTTATAAAAAGTTGAAGGCTTTTATTCTGGAGAAGAATTATGAACAAAAAATCTATAACTACGAGCTTTAAACCCTTGCTGGATAAATAATTTAGAGGTTTTTCTTTTTTTTTATTCAAAACATTATTAAGTTTGTACTTTACGATATTAGACAAAACCAGTAGAATCGAAAACAAATAACAGAGCAAACTATGAAAAGAATTAATTATTTAGCGTCTTTCTTGCTTGCTGCAGTTGTATTATCTAGCTGTGGTGGTATTGACAAAATGAAAGAAGAGGCTTCTGATTTGAAATTCAATGTAACTCCAAAGGTTTTGGAAGTACATGGTGGCCAGGTTGAGTACACAATTAAGGGTGACGTCCCTGGTGAGTGGTTTAATAAAAAAGCCATTGTCGAGTTTACTCCTGCCCTTACTTATGAAGGTGGAGAAAAACTCGGTGACTCAAAAACCTATCAAGGAGAAAAAGTTGAGGCTAACAATAAGGTAATTGCATACGAAACAGGTGGAGCTGTTGAATTTTCCGGTTCTTTCGAATACGATGAAAATATGCGTGTTGCCGACCTTGAGATGCGTGGTACTGCCACTATTGGCGACAATACCATCGCCTTGCCTTCTATGAAGGTGGCTGACGGTGTCATCTCTACTTCACAATTAGTACAAGTGAAGCCTATGCCAATTATGTCTGCTGACCGTTTCGAGCGCATTACGGAAGTAAATCAAATGGCTGATATCCATTATGTAATTCAGCGTTCAAATATCCGTCGTTCGGAATTGAGTAATGAAGATATCACGAAACTTGAGGAGTTTATCAAGGAAGTTGATGCACGTAAAGAGCTTGAGTACAAAGGTATCGAAGTTGATGCTTATGCATCTCCCGATGGGCCTTTAGACTTGAACGAGCGTTTGTCTAAGAATCGTAAAGAGTCAGCTGACAGCTATCTGAAGAAAGCTTTGAACGGTACTAAAATTAGTGAATTGGAGGCTCAGCAAATCTTCCGTATGCGTTCTACTGCTGAAGACTGGGATGGCTTTAAGAAGTTAGTTGAAGCTTCTGATATCCAGGACAAAGAAATTATCCTTCGTGTACTTTCTATGTATTCTGACCCAGCTGTACGTGAAAAAGAGATTAAGAATATTGCAGCCACTTACGAAGTGCTTGCCGAAGATATTCTTCCTTTATTACGTCGTTCGGAGTTAAAATTGAACGTAAATAAGATTGGCTTTACCGATGAGGAGATTAAAGACTACCTCAACAGTAACCCCGATACCTTGAATTTGGAAGAGGCGCTTTTTGCCGGAAAGATTATTGCTGACTTAGATCAGAAAATGAAAGCTTTCCAATTGGCTGCTAAAATCGAATCTGCTTGTTTCCGCGCCCAGAATAATATTGGGTATGTACACATGAAAAAAGGAAATGTAGATGCCGCTAAAGCAGCTTTTGAAAAGGCGAATGAGTTGAAGTCTGGTAACGCTATTGTATTGAATAACTTAGGCGCAATTGCCTTAGTTGAAGGCGAAAAAGAAGCTGCCGAGGAGTATTTCTTGAAAGCTACTGATGCCGGCGCAGCTGTTGACTATAACCTGGGAATTATTAAGATTATGGATGGCGAATATGATGCTGCTGTAAACTACTTCCAGGATCACACAACATTCAATACGGCTTTAGCTATGTTGTTAGCTGGTAAAACCGATGCTGCTATGAAAACTGTAGAAGCATTAGAGGACGACGCGGCTATGAACTATTACCTGAAAGCGGTGATTGCTGCACGTATTGGTGACGAGGCTGTTGTAATGAATAGTCTTCGTACTGCTGTAGCAAAAGAAGGTTCGCTGAAAGAAATGGCAAAAACAGATCTTGAATTTGCTGATTACTTCGCAAACGAAACTTTTGTAGGAATTGTTGAATAATTCCTAAAACGAATATAAAAAGAGGGCAGCGTTTAGCTGCCCTTTTTTTATATCGTTACTTGTTTGCTAATTATCCTTTTTCAGCCACGAACTGTTTGTAGAACTCCCATAACACTACACCTGCACTTACCGATATATTTAGTGAGTGTTTTGTGCCTTCCTGAGGGATTTCTATGGCCCCGTCACATGCATCCACCACTTTTTGGTCTACTCCTTTTACTTCGTGTCCGAAAATCAGGGCATATTTTTTTTGTGTGTCGATAGGAAAGGATTCCAGGGTTTCTGCCTTTTCAGTTTGCTCAATAGCCAATATTGTGTACCCTTGAGCACGAACTTCGTTAATTGCTTCCATGGTTTCTTTGTGGTAACTCCATGAAACTGAATCAGTAGCACCTAAGGCGGTTTTGTGTATTTCCTTTTGAGGAGGGGTTGCAGTTATGCCGCACAAATAGATTTTTTCCATCAAAAAAGCATCTGCTGTTCTGAAAACAGATCCGATATTGTGCATGCTGCGTATGTTATCCAATATAATTACCACCTTGTTTTTAGGGGCTGTTTTGAAGTCGTTTAGGGTCTTACGCGCTAGTTCTGAGTTTTTTAGCTTTCTATTCATCGTGTGCAGGTGAATTGGATATGTTTAAGAAAATGCTCAAATCTATAAAAAAATCGATAATTTCGTAAAAAGGATTTAATCGACATCTAATAAAATTGTGAACCAATGAACATACACGAGTATCAGGCAAAAAATGTTTTGAAGGAATATGGCGTTGCTGTACCGGCAGGTAAGGTAGCTTTTACCAAAGAGGAGGCTGTACAGGCGGCTAAAGATATTCAGGCACTTACGGGTACCGATACCTGGGCCGTGAAAGCCCAAATCCATGCAGGAGGTCGAGGAAAAGGCGGTGGGGTTAAAATCGCCAAATCGCTTGCCGAGGTGGAAACGTATGCCAATGATATCCTGGGCATGCAACTGGTAACCCACCAAACCGGACCTGATGGCAAAAAGGTGCATAAATTGCTCGTTGAGCAGGGAATTTATTATCCGGGCCCTTCCGAAGTGCAGGAGTTTTATATGAGTGTGCTCTTAAATCGGGATACAGGGCGTACTATCATCATGTACTCAACCGAAGGAGGAATGGACATTGAAACGGTTGCAGAGAAGACACCTCATCTTATTTTTAAGGAAGAGATTGATCCTACCGTAGGTGTGCAAGCTTTTCAGGCTCGCCGCGTGGCTTTTAACCTGGGGCTCGAGGGAAAAGCGCATAAGCAGATGGTGAAGTTTGTTCTGGCTCTTTATAAAGCTTATGAAAAAACCGATGCCAGCTTGTTTGAAATCAACCCGGTGATGAAAACTTCTGACGATTTGATACTGGCAGCCGATGCAAAAGTGAACCTTGATGAGAATGCGTTATATCGTCACAAGGACTACGAGCAGCTCCGCGATACCACCGAGGAAGATCCTGCAGAGTTGGAAGCCGGAGAGTATAACCTGAACTTTGTTAAACTTGATGGGAATGTGGGGTGTATGGTCAATGGTGCCGGGTTAGCTATGGCTACCATGGACATTATTAAACTGGCAGGAGGTGATCCGGCCAACTTCCTGGATGTTGGAGGATCGGCAAATGCACAAACCGTAGAAGCCGGCTTTCGTATCATTCTGAAAGATCCTAATGTGAAAGCTATTCTGATTAATATCTTTGGGGGTATTGTACGTTGCGACCGCGTGGCGCAAGGTGTTGTTGATGCCTACAAAGCCTTGGGCGATATTAATGTGCCCGTAATTGTTCGCTTGCAGGGAACCAATGCCAACGAGGGCAAAGAGCTTATTGATGCTTCCGGATTGAAGGTATTTTCAGCTATTACACTACAAGAGGCTGCCGATAAGGTAAAAGAGTTGGTGTAGTGCTATTTATTATGTAACAATAAAAAAGAGGGCCCGATGCCCTCTTTTTTATTGCTCTAATTTGCAGGTAGATATGCCAATAAGTTTATACAACCCGCAGCGACCTGTAAAGGCTGTTGCTAATGGGATAATGGCAAGCAGTCCCCACCAACTTTTGAAATAAAAAGCTGCTGCTATTATCAGCAGGCCGATAATAATTCTGATAGCTCTGTCAATTCTTCCAACATTTCGTTTCATAAGTTTTGCTTTTTCTTATAAAACAAGCCATTAGAGAAATTGTTTTACCATTGTACCGGCTTACGGCGAATCGGCATTGTCATACATCGTGCACCGCCACCACCGCGTGGTAGCTCCGATCCCTCAAGGGTAATAACATATTTTTCGTAATCTTTGGGATTGATCTTTCCGCTGATGATTTCGTTGGCCTTTAGTATTTCAAAGCCATTTTTGTTCATGGCCTCAATAGTATGTGTGTTTCGTCCGTAGCCTACTACTTTCCCGGGACCTACGGCAAAAAAGTTAGCCCCGCTATGCCACTGTTCTCGTTCCATGTTCCAGGGATCTTTGTTCCCCCCGCAATAGATGGGTTTCAAGTCCATCCCCAGCTTCTTGAGGGCTTGCAGTAAACTCTCCTCTTCGTGTATGCTGCTAACTTTTCCGTTTTCAATATGAATGTGCAGGGTTTGGTAGCGACTTTTTTGAAGAATCAATGGCTCATAAACCATGCAGGTATCAACATCCAAAAAGGTAAATACCATATCCAGGTGAATGAATGATTCAGGTTGTGACGGAAGTTCCTGGACCAAAATATGTCGGTTCTTCTCGTTTTGGATCTTCAAACGTTCTAAAATAAAGTCAATCCCTTGCGATGAAGTACGTGTTCCGGTTCCGATACACAGAATATCATCGCGGGCTATCAGTACATCCCCTCCTTCAATGGTTGTTGCCGGAGTAAAGTTTGGGCTGTAAAGTGGATTGACGGTTTTGGTGGTGAAATTTTCGTGATAATCGAAAATGGCCTCCATAATAAATGACTCCCGCTCACGCACAGCATTGGCCATGCGCCCGATAAGCACTTCGTCCAGTACCGTCATGGAGGCATCACGCGTAAAGAAAAAATTGTGCAAAGGGCGTAAAGCATAACGCTCTTTGTTTAAGTATTTGGTCAGGGTGTTTTTTTCTTCAACCAACCCTTCGATAAGGGCCACGCTTAGTTGTTTGGCATCCAGAGTCATGAGTCGGCCAAATACATGATTTCGCTGCTCATAATCGCAAATTTTCTTAAGCAGATTCTCCTTTACCTTTTCATTAACCAAAATATCTTCTAACAGATCCATCACCTGAAAGGTATTGGTCAGCTTTCCCAACACTCCGCTAAGTTGGGCATATTCCTGCCGGGCGACCGATAAGTTCAGGATGTCACTATAAAGCGCACGTTCGGCATTTTTAGGAGTCATATTCTCCACTTCCCTTCCGGGTTTATGTAATATAACGCCTTCCAATTCGCCAATTTCGGAACGAACGTCAATTTGCATTTTATTCACCATGATTTTGTTATTTTACAGGAAACAATAAGGCGAACAAAATTAGTAATTGTTATTTGATAATAAAGAAGATGAACAATATTTTTCCTGCTTGTTGGCTATGTTAATCAATAGGTAGGTTTTGTTAAGATCTTAAAAAATGTAAAGTGGACAACAAAATGCCTATCCTTGCCGTAAATAGGATAGCATTTTTGAAAGAACAAGGATGCAAAAACAAACGTGAGGAAAGGTCATGAAAATTATCCGGGTGTTTATGCTTGTTTTTGCTATGGGGATGATTAGTACGTTTCAGGTTTTTGCCCAGGCAGATTCCCTGCATAAGGAGCATGTTGTTATCACTACCGGGAAGGTGGTGGATGGCGACACCCTGCCCCACATTAACCTGGAGCCAATTGTAGTTTTTCCGCCACTTACCTTTGACAATCGCCGACAATATCGCCGGTATGGCAAATTGGTGCGGGATGTGAAGAAGGTATATCCATACGCTAAATTGGCCAAAGCCAAACTTGAACAGATGGAAAAGGAGTTTCAGGCTTTAGAAACAGAAAGAGAACGAAAGGCATATGTAAAAACTGTTGAACAGCAATTAATGGATGAGTTTGGCTATGAGCTTAAGAAACTTACCATTTCGCAGGGACGCTTATTATTGAAGCTTATCGATCGGGAAACCGGGGAGACTTCCTATGAGTTGTTAAAAACCCTGCGCGGAAGTTTCTCGGCAGTTTTTTGGCAGGCCGTGGCTCGCATATTTGGATCTAGTTTAAAAGCTGAATATGATGCTCATGGCGAGGATTACTTGATTGAGCGTATTGTGCTGCAGCTTGAATATGGAACGCTTTGAAATTGAATGTACAACTTGCAATTTCAGAAGGCAAATAGGCCAATATAGAGGTGGATCCGCTTGTCAGGACTTTCGTGTTCCGCAACTACACCAAGGCTTTTGGGTAGCTGCGGAAAATAGATAAGGCTGTGTTGGGTTCGCTTACAACAACGATAAAATGGCTTCTACTGCGTGGTTTGCTCCATCGCCAATTTGTTTAATGTTGGCATCAAGCATATAGCAGGGTGTGGTTACCACTTTGTTTTTTTTGTCAATCACTACCTGCCCATGCGTGGTCTCTTTATGTGTGGCTCCCATTTTTTCAATCGCTTCCAGGGTTCCTTTATCCTGGCCTATGGTCAATTCCACATCAGGGAGCAAACGGGCAACCAGAACCGGTGAAATACACAGGGCGCCAATGGGTTTTTGCTGCTCGTGCATACTTCTGATGCTTCGTTCTACCTCGTGTTCAATCTGACAGTCAATGCCTTTAATGGCAAAGTCGCTAAGGTTTTTTGCAGCTCCAAAACCACCGGGGAATAATAGTGCATCAAAGTTTTTCGCCTGAAATTCTTTAAGATCTTTTATTTCTCCACGGGCTATGCGAGCCGATTCTACCAGCACATTTCTCTTCTCAGGCATCTCCTCGCCTGTAAGGTGATTGATGACATGGTGTTGTTCGATATTAGGGGCAAAAAGTTCGTAAGTGGCTCCTTTTGTGGCAATGGCATACATCGAAAGGGTGGCTTCGTGTATCTCTGATCCGTCATAAACGCCAGAACCTGCTAGTACAATGGCAAATCGTTTCATATTTATTCAGAGTTTATTGGGTTGCTTTTAATTTTTTCTGGTAGTACGAAATTACAATGAAATTTTAGCCAAATCAAGAGTCGATACTTTTTTCATGTCGTATCTTTTCTCTGCCTGATATTTTGGGTGTTTTAGTTCTGTGGCTTTATCGGGTTGTTTTTTTATCACCCCGGTCAACGACGATTTTCATTGATTTTTATGTTCGATAATTGTGTACATTTATGTACAGGCTTTGTGGTTGTAAGCTATCATGATACTGTAGATCTGTAACCCAAATGGGGAATTTTAATCTCATACCTATGAAACGTACTTTTATTGCACTGGATATACCCTTAACGGAAGAGACAAAAACATTCTTGCTGGCAATGAAGAAGCGATTCAATACCCAAGGAATGAAATGGGTGGATTTTGATAAACTACACCTTACGCTTCAGTTTATTGGGCCTACGTCGCCCGGTCAGGAAAGGCAAATTATTGACATCCTGCAACAGACGGTTCCTGCTTTTTCTGTTTTTGAGTTGTCGCTTAAAGGGTTAGGTGTGTTTTCCTGGAAGCGGGCGCCACAGGTTGTGTGGCTAGGTTTTCAACCTCAATCTGAACTTATGGCCTTGCAGCAGACTCTTCAGCATGAGTTGAATCAAGTAGCAATGAAGAATGATGAGCGCATATTTGTTCCTCATTGTACTTTTTTGCGTCTAAAATCCGGTGGGAAACAGAATGAGCTTATGCAATTTGTGAGGGAGCATGCAAAGCGTTCTTTTCATAGCCTTTTAATTCAATCGGTACAGTTTTATGCCAGTGAGTTGACACCCCGTGGCGCCGTTTATTCCCGTATTTGCTCTGTATCTCTTCACTAAATGTGTCGCCCCCGAAAGATGATGATGAGTGTATAAATAAGTATTTTAAAATCGATGTACAAGCTCATGTTTTCGATATATAGTAAGTCGTACTTTAGTCGTTCCACCATCTCGTCCACGTTTTCGGCGTAGCCAAACTTTACTTGCCCCCATGAGGTAATGCCCGGTTTTACCTTTTGCAAATGCAAATAGTGGGGAGCTATCTGGATGATCTTATCAATAAAATATTGGCGCTCGGGGCGTGGCCCTACAAGCGACATATCCCCTTTTAATACGTTGATAAAATTTGGCAGCTCGTCGAGTTTCGTTTTACGGAGAAACCTGCCAAAAGGTGTAATTCTGCTATCGTTTTTCGACGATAGCGCAGGCCCTTCTTTTTCCGCATCCAGATACATGGAGCGGAATTTGTACAGCGTGAACGGTCGGCCGAATTTGCCAATACGCTCATTGGTGAATATTACCGGCCCTTTCGACGTCAGTTTTATCCCCGCGGCAATGAACAAAAACAGTGGGGAGAAAAGAACCAGAGCAAGCAAGGCGCTCAGGTAATCCAGGGCTTGTTTGGTGTGGATTTGCCAGGTGGGCATGAGTCTGTGCGATAGTTCAATGAGCGGCGTGTTGTAGATTTGGGTCATCTTGACTTTCCCGCTCAGGATGTCGTACATGCTGGGGATGGCTTTTATGGTTACCGTACATCCGTGCAGTTCATTGATAATGGCAACAAGCTTGTCGTGTTCCGAGGGTTCCAAAGCGATTATCACTTCGCTCACCTCTTTCTCTTTAATAAGTGTTTCTAAATCCGTTAATCCTCCTAATAGCGGCATTTCCTTTTGTAATAGCATATCTTGATCGCCATTAATCCGTACGAACCCAATCAATTGGTTGCCCGTTCGTTTTTTCTGGTTTTTTAGCTTATCGGTAAGATCTTTTGCCCGCTGGTCACTTCCAACAATTAGCGTGTTAAAGGATAGTACTCCTTTTTGTATCAGATTTGCCTTGAGGGAGGTCATCGTAACCCGGGGCAGGTAGGTGCAACCAAATTGAAAAAGGAATAGGCTTAAGCTTAGCTGATAATAAGTTTGATGGTTTGGAACGTAATCGTCAAGCAGTAGAAAGTAAAATAAAATGATGGTTCCGATTAACGAGGTGAGAAATGTTTGCCATAATTCCAGTAAGCGCGATTTGCGCATCACCTCTTTGTAATATCCGCTAAGGTAATGCAACACAAACCAGAAAAATGGAAGGGTTAAAATAGCAATAACATAGCGCTCGTTAAAATGCAATGGCACGTCATGTCCAAAGAGGGCGCTTTCAACAACCTTTTTTCGGTAAATGAAAAATAATGTCCAGCTGGCTATGCTAGCTAAAACATCCACAATGATATAAAGCGATCGATGCTGTTGCAGTTTCATTTCTTGATTTCTCGGGGCGCGTAAAGGTAATGATTATTTTATCATCTCTTTGACACAGAGCATGGCTTGCTTAATTATGGACGCATCCTGAAGTCCCGAGGGTGTGGATGTGTCGGAGATTAGCTTGGCTACAACCTTTGCATCTTTCCTATTGTACTGAGTTTCATCTGGCTTGTTTAGGGGGTGTTCAATTGTTCTCACCTCCTGTCCCTGGTAGAGGATGAATAAATTACGTTTTGAAGCTTGACTATAAACAAGTGAGCAGTGCATGCCATTGGCGAAATTTATCAATAATGTAATGGGCGAATTTGTATTCATTAGCTTGGGCGATGAAAGTACTTTAATTCTATCTACTCCCTGTTTCGAGAGTTTGTATAGTTGAAGTAAGTCGGTGTATAGCACGGGAAAAAGTGAGGCCTCTTTGATATCGGATACATATCTTTCGCGGTGAATGTAGTATGTATGGGGCGTTTCTGGATCTAAAGGAGGCTGAAGGAAGTCGGTGTTTGGGAGTAAAAAGAATGTCCGTTCAGCCTCTTTACTCAGTTTCTCCAGTCGTTCAATTTTCTCCAGGTCCAGGTCGCTATATTTAGCCATAACGATGTCTTTTCCCAGTTTTAATCCGGAAATGGCCAACTGAAAAGACTGTTCACTGCCCGAAAGAACAAGTAATACCTCTGTTTCGTCGGGAAAATGCTCAAGGGTTTGGAAAGATGGTTTTTGAAGTTTTGCACTGCATTCATCATAGGTGTCGCCGATAATATGCAACCCCGCTACAGCTCGTTTTTGCTCTTTAGTAAGTGACGAAAAGAAGGATTCAATTTCCTTGTTGGTGCCAATAAGTCCGGTTGTGAGCATAATTCGTTTGTTTTTACAAACTTAACCGAAAACAAACGAAAGCGCTATGCTGTGCGGCTTTATTTATCAACGTCTTGTTGTTGATAACCCTGCTGTTTGCCGATCTTTACGATGCCTAAAAACTCGCTGGGCTTTCGATTGTTTCTGCTATATTTGTGCAAAATTATCGTTCATGGAAGATACTTTTCGTCATAAAGGGTTGCGAAAGAAGTTGGTGGAGACAGTTGCCCAAAAAGGTATTACGGATGGTGCTGTGCTTGAGGCCATAGGGAATGTTCCGCGCCACTTGTTTATGGATAGTGGCTTTATTCAGTTCGCTTATCGCGATCAGGCATTTCCTATCGGAGCCGGCCAAACGATTTCTCAACCCTATACCGTAGCTTTTCAAACTCAATTGTTACAAGTACAAAAGCACGAGAAGGTTCTGGAGGTAGGAACCGGGAGCGGCTATCAGGCAGCCATCCTGATGGAACTGGGGGTGAAGGTCTACACCATTGAGCGCCAGCATGAGCTGTATCTTAAGTCGCGAGCTTTGCTTACCCGCCTGGGATATAAACCGTACTTCTTTTTTGGCGATGGCTATGAAGGAGTACCCCGCTATGCTCCGTACGATAAAATTATTGTTACTGCCGGCGCCCCTGAGGTCCCTCCCAAATTGGTTGACCAGTTGAAAGTAGGAGGGCGGATGGTTATTCCTTTTGGAGGCTCCGCAGGGCAAACAATGCTGCTGATTGAACGACTTGGTGAAAACGAAGTAAGGAAGACCGAACATGGAAGCTTTGCTTTTGTTCCTATGTTAAAAGGAAAGAATAAATAAGTATTTATGATAGAGATAAAAAGATGGGTTTTTAACCCTTTTCAGGAAAATACCTACTTGTTGTACAATCAACAGAAGGAAGCTTTCATTGTGGATCCGGGGTGCTATGAGGAGCACGAGAAAACCCAACTGAAAACTGACATCGAACAAGAGGGCCTTCAACTTAAAGCCATCATTAATACCCATGGCCATGTGGATCATGTGTTAGGAAATGCATTTGTTAGTAAAGCCTTTCAGGTGCCTTTGTGGATACATAAAGAGGATGCGTCTATGCTCGAGAATGCAGCTCAAATGGGGGTTGCCTTTGGGTTTGCCATGGAGGTATCGCCTGTGCCTGAAGCTTATCTAGGTCATGGCGATACGCTCACATTAGGCGAGGATAGGGTGAAGATTCTCCATGTGCCCGGACACAGCAAGGGGAGCATCGTACTATATGTGCCTGAGGCAGGATTTGTGGTCTCGGGCGACGTGCTCTTTCAGGCCAGCATTGGACGTACCGATCTGCCCGGAGGGAATCAGCACGATTTGATTGATGGCATTCATCAGCACCTGCTCTCGCTACCCGACGATACCGTCGTGTACCCCGGACACGGGCCCGAAACCTCTGTGGCATTTGAAAAGGAGAATAATCCTTTCTTAACAAGGACTTAATCATTTGTTTTATAACATAACACACCGATGGAAACCTTAAGGATTCTTCTTTTGTTAGATGAAATAGATTATTAAATTTGGAACTGTTTTAAATTATTATATGTAACTCGTACTAATTTACTGGAATATGGCATTAGATAACTTCATTCACAGACACATTGGTCCCAGGGATCACGAGATTGATGGCATGCTTAAAAAAGTGGGCGTCGATTCAATTGATGAATTGTTAGATAAAACAGTACCCTCGTCAATTCGTCTTGAGGAGCCTTTAAAACTGGGAACCCCAATGAGCGAATACGAGTATGGACAGCGCATTCGAACCATTGCAGCGAAAAATAAAATGTATCGTTCCTACATTGGCATGGGATACTATGCAACCATGACGCCTGCAGTTATTCAGCGTAATATACTGGAGAATCCCAGTTGGTATACATCCTATACCCCTTATCAGGCCGAAATCTCCCAAGGGCGCCTGGAGGCCTTATTGAACTTCCAGACCGTAGTGATGGATCTGACCGGGATGGAGATGGCCAATGCCTCATTGTTGGATGAAGCCACTGCCGCCTCAGAGGCCATGATCATGTTTTTTAATGCCCGCCCCCGAAAAATGGCCAAGGCAGGTGCCAATGTATTCTTCGTTGATAAAAATATCTTTCCGCAAACCCTCGACGTTATTAAAACGAAAGCAGAACCTCTGGGTATTGAACTGATAGAGGGTGATTATCAGGAGTTTGAATTTACCGACAAAGTATTTGGTGCCTTCGTGCAGTACCCTGCAGGCGATGGTGTTGTGCGCGACTACAAAGGTTTTGTAGAGAAAGCACACGAAGCCGGAGCCAGTGTGGCTGTTGCTGCCGATATCATGAGTCTTGCTTTGCTTACACCTCCGGGTGAGTGGGGAGCCGATTGTGTGGTAGGATCTACTCAGCGCTTTGGTATTCCTATGGGATATGGTGGCCCACATGCCGCTTATTTCGCTACCCATGAGAAGTTTAAACGCAATTTGCCCGGCCGGATTATTGGTGTCTCGAAAGATGCACAGGGCAATAAAGCCTTGCGTATGGCCTTGCAAACACGTGAGCAGCACATAAAACGCGAGCGTGCAACCAGTAACATTTGTACGGCTCAGGCTCTGTTGGCTACCATGGCAGGCATGTATGCAGTGTATTATGGCGAAGAAGGGTTGAAGCGCATTGCGCTCCACATACATGGTATGGCTGCTACCCTTGAGCAGCAGCTTGAATCAATGGGCTACAAGCAAGAGAATGAGAACTACTTCGACACGCTTAAAATAGCTCTTCCCAAAGATGTTTCCATTGAGAAAGTGGAGGAAGTAGCCCTTGCGCACGAAGTAAACCTGGCCTATGCCGACGGCAAAGTCCTTATCAGTTTGGATGAGTTAACCTTGCTTGCTGAAGTTAATACCTTGATTGACATATTTGGTGAAGCGGCCGGTAAAAAGCCTGCCAAAGTATGTCATATGGAAGAAGAGGTACGTTTCGACAAGCAATTTGCCAGAAAAACTTCTTTCTTGCAATTAGAATTGTTTAAACGTCATCGTTCCGAAACCGAGATGATGCGCTATATAAAGAAATTGGAAAGAAAGGATTTCTCCCTTACGCACTCCATGATTTCATTGGGTTCATGTACCATGAAACTCAATGCCGCATCGGAAATGTTACCGTTAACTTTCCCCGAGTGGAACCTGCATCCCTTTGTACCTGCTGAACAAGCCAAAGGCTATGAGCAGCTTATTCACGAATTAGGTGAAGATCTGAAAGTAATTACCGGCTTCGAAGGTATTTCATTTATGCCTAATTCGGGTGCTGCAGGTGAGTATACAGGGTTAATGACCATTCGTAAATACCAGGAAGCTAATGGCCAGGGAGATCGTACTATTGCGCTTATTCCCTCTTCGGCTCACGGAACCAACCCTGCAAGTGCTGTTATGGCAGGCATGAAAGTGGTAATTGTTGAGTGCGATGAGAATGGAAATATTGACATGGAGGATCTTCGCAAAAAAGCTGAAGAGCATAAGGAGGATCTTTGTGCTTGCATGATTACCTATCCTTCGACGCATGGTGTATTTGAGGGCCGTATAAAAGAGATGGTTGATGTTGTACACGAGAACGGAGGCCAGGTATACATGGACGGAGCCAATATGAATGCTCAGTTGGGACTTACTAATCCCGGCGTTATTGGGGCTGATGTGTGTCACCTCAACTTGCATAAAACATTTGCCATCCCTCATGGAGGAGGAGGTCCGGGAATGGGGCCCATCGGTGTTGCTAAACACTTGATCCCTTTCTTGCCTACTCATCCTAACGAGCCGGGAAATCAATCCGGTGCATTAGGTGCCGTTGCAGCTGCTCCTTATGGCAGTGCCAGTATCTTAACCATCTCGCATGCTTACATCAAAATGTCAGGCGAAGAAGGATTGCGTAAGAGTGCTATTATGGCCATTCTTAACGCCAATTATTTAGCTGCTTCCCTCAAGGATCACTATAAGACCCTTTACTCTGGAGAAACCGGGATGGTAGCGCACGAAATGATTCTGGAATGCCGCAATTTTAAAAGCATGGCCAACATTACCGAGGCTGATATTGCTAAGCGCTTGATGGATTACGGATTCCATGCGCCAACTCTTTCATTCCCCGTGCACGGAACGCTTATGGTGGAGCCTACCGAGAGTGAGTCGTTGCAGGAACTCGACAAGTTTATCGAAGCCATGATTCAAATTCACAAGGAGATTCTTGAAATTAAAGAGGGTGTGGCTGATGCTGAGAATAATGTGCTGCGTAATTCGCCTCACACATCGGACGTGACAACAAGTGATGACTGGGATCGTCCTTATGGTCGCGAAAAGGCTGCGTATCCGTTGAAGTGGGTACGCGATAACAAGTTCTGGCCATCTGTGAGTCGAATCGACGATGGGTATGGCGACCGTAATCTGATGTGTACGTGTGCACCCATAGATGAGTATCGCGAAGAGCTCTATGAATTTGACCTGTTAGATAAAGAGTAAATAGCTAACAAATACAGGAAAGGGTGGCAGGAGCCACCCTTTTTTCGATTACATGGTTAATGCTGGAGCAATGCATCTTCAATGATCTCCCCAAAAAGTTCTCCCAGATCATAGCCTGCTGCCTCTACCTGCTGGGGCACAATGCTGGCAGCACTCATTCCGGGGGTGGTGTTGACCTCCATAAAGTAGAGGGTGTTGTTGGCATAAATATAATCTACACGTATTAAGCCTTTCATATTAAGGGTATCGTAAATAAACGATGAGCGTTCCTGGATCTCTTTTTCCAAGGCCTTGCTAATGCGGGCAGGCGTAATTTCATCGGCCATGCCCTTTGTATATTTAGCTTCGTAGTCGAAAAATTCATTTTTGCTTACAATTTCGGTGGGGGGAAGCAAATAGGTTTTTCCACGGGTTTTTAATACGCCACAGGTCAGTTCGGTACCCTCCAGGAATTGTTCAATCAGCACTTCGTTGTCCTCTTCAAAAGCTTTATCGATAGCCGGCTGGAGTTGTTCCTCCGATTTTACTTTTGTAATGCCAAAGCTGGATCCGCCTTTATTGGGTTTAACAAAGCAGGGCAAACCTGTTTTGTCCAGGATTTCCTGTGTTGCAGGCCGATGCTTTTGCGTTACCAATACATAATTAGCCGTGGGAATATTGAAGGGCTTCAGGTAGTTTTTGGTAAATACCTTGTTAAAGGTGAGTGAAGAGGCTAAAATGCCTGCTGTGGTATAAGGGATGTTGAGCATCTCGAAATAACCTTGTAAAATGCCATTTTCGCCGGGTGTGCCATGGATGATGATGAGGGCACAATGGAAAGAGGTTTTTTGGTTATTTAGGCGGAAACTAAAGTCGGATTTATCTACCGGGATATCGCAAGCCATTGGGCTTGATACCACCCAGTCGTCACCACGTATCACTACTTTGTAGATATTGTAACGATTTGTGTCGAGTACGGCCTCAATTTGTGCGGCACTATTTATTGAGACTCCATATTCCGAAGAGTTGCCTCCGGCAACAAGGGCTATGTTTTTTTTCATGGTTGCATATTTCTGGTTTTGCCTGCCACTCAACAAGAATTGAATAAGGACTAAGCATTTCTTTCCAAAAATACACATTTGATGAAAAAAAAGGGCAGTCAGGCTGAGGAATCGACCCGATTAATTGGTGTGGGCTTCTATTTTGCTCCAGTTTTCCCCCCGCTTAATGCGCGTTACCTGCATCTCGCTGATGGAAAAGAGCCGGGCCACCACATTTTGCTTGACCCCTTTATGCAGCATCCCTTTTAGCATGGCCACGTCTTCGGGCTTAAGTTTGCTGTTGCGGATAATTCCTTTGTTTTTGGTTTTGTTAATTTCCTGCAGGCGGGGCATAATACGCTTGTACGAATCTTCCTTCGTAAGCCATTGTAGGTTGCTGAAGTGGTTGTTTCGTTTATTCCAATCCAGATGAATAGCAATGGTGTGATTTTCCGTCGGCTTTTTTACGAAGAGTTCAGCCACTAACTTGTGTACAAGAAAGGTTTTTTTCTTCCCTTTTGATTTAAAGGTAACGGTGTGAAATCCTTTGGTGGATCCGGGTTTTAATATGCGTCCCTCAACTTTGTCGTAACAATAGCTTTTTACCCGGCCATAATTGCTTACATAGTAATCTCTATCGGCAAAGGGGATCTTCCTCCACTCTTCATCGTCAATTTTTCGAAGTTTCCGTTCCTGCATTTTAGTGGTAAGTTAGGTAATACAGGTGATTTAACGGGGGGTGTGCAGTATTCGTTTCAAATGTAACCGCGGTTATGATTAATGGGTTTTTTTTGTTGATGAACGGCACTTTTTTCCGTAGCAATGGAAATTGTTCAGACCTATTTTTTAATAAATCACCTGCTATTGTTATCTTTAGTCCACTTTAATAGACAGAGCTATGGGAGTTGCATTTTTACTGTTAGTGGTTGGTTTTCTGGGTTTGATAAAAGGTGCCGATTTGCTGGTAAGCGGAAGTTCATCGCTTGCACGCAAATATCATGTGCCCGATTTAACTATCGGGCTCACCATTGTAGCCTTTGGAACTTCGGCACCGGAGCTGGTAGTGAATGTTGTGGCTTCGCTGCAGGAAACCCCGGCACTTATTTATGGCAACATTATCGGCAGTAACCTCTTCAATCTTTTTGTGATCCTGGGTATTTCCGGATTAATCGTTCCCATTACCGTGAAATCGACTACCGCCTGGCGCGAGATTCCCTTGTCGATAGGGGTGGTATTGCTGTTGTTGGTGGTGCTTAATGGGTGGCTGGTCCCGGGAATGGAAGGCCTTTCCCGGTTGGAAGGGCTCTTTCTGTTGGGGCTCTTTGGCGCCTTTTTGTACTATGTTTTCCGCCAAATGAAGACGGACGATCCCGGCGAGTTGATTGTTGAGCATGCATCTGCACGGAAAATTGGCCTCTTGATTGTGTTGGGACTGGCCGGTTTGATTGTCGGCGGCAAGTTGGTGGTGGATAGTGCCACAAACATAGCCCGCTATTTTCATGTAAGCGAAAAAATAATCGGCTTAACCATTGTAGCTGCCGGCACCTCGCTGCCTGAGCTGGTGACTTCCGTTGTGGCTGCCTTTCGCAAGAACAGTGACATTGCCCTGGGAAATGTCATCGGTTCCAATATCTTTAACCTGTTGCTTGTGCTTCCGGTAAGTGCTGTTGTACGACCTATGGTGTATATAAAGAGTTTTAATACCGATTTGTTGTTTGTTGCCGGAGGAACCCTCTTTCTGTTTGTTGCCATGTTTACCGGGGTACGAAAAAAGCTGGACCGGTGGGAGGCGCTTGTGTTGCTACTGGCTTACGGGGTGTATGCCTACCTGATGCTGACCAGTGAGTTGTAAGAGGTCGCTTGCTTGTTTTGGGAAACCTTTAGTGCTTCATAACCGAATGAATCCGGGCTTCCTTCATGCCAATTTCTTCGATCACATCTTTCCAGGTGGGATTCGTCTCGATAATGAATTCGTTTTTCCATTCTCCTTACCACTTCTACACCTGCTTTTCTCAATTCATTGCTGCTTTAATTGAGCCCACTATTTCCTGGTATGCCAATTTAAGGCAGTTGTATTTGTCGGGAAAACCTTTTTGTGCAGTTGCCGTTACGCTGGGTTTTAGCTGCCAAAACATGCGTTAAGTATGCTTTTAAAGAAGCCGTTGTGTCTACATGCAAAATCAGATGCTGTCATGATTATATGTATTTGAGATTTGAATTAATGTCTTTTAGATCATTTGTGTAATGGTAATATTTTATTCGGCATTTGGGTTGAATAGAAATGAAATGATCGGCGGATTCGGATTACGTCTCCGGCAGCAAATCGCAAAACCAAAATTGGTTGTCCCAGGCTACCTCCTGGCTGTGTTTGTAGGTTTTTAGCACCGTTTCGCCCACCTGAAACGGGATGGGATGGCTGAAGTTGGGCCCATCAAATACAAAGGTGTGAAACTCGCCATTCTCGCCGCAGGGATCTACGTTTTCGGGAAGATCTTCCAGAAACTGCTTATCGATAACGCGCCCCACAAACGACTTGTCCAGGAGCTTAGCATTGGCCGCTACCACAAGGGTTTTGAAGCCCAACTGCAGAAACTCCTTCATTACTTGGCTGGTGGGCTTGCCCCAAAGTGGGAAATGCGCTTCAAGCCCCAGTTTCGCCAACTGCTCCTCCCGGTAAGCTTTCAGATCTTCCAGAAAAATATCGCCAAACACCGAGTGGGTAATGCCTTGCTCTTTGAATGGGATGAGCGCCTGCTGCATAAGTTGGTTGTACTGTTCCATGCTTACCTGTTCGGGAATGTCGACAATTTTCAGGGGTAAATTCAGTGCTTGGGCTTGTGCCTGTAAAAGAGGCAGGCGTACCCCGTGCATGGAGATACGCTGAAAAGCTTTGTTGAGGGTGGTGAAAAGAGTGAGAGGAGGCGTGTTTTGTTGTTGTAGCAGGTAAAGTGCCAGGGCGGAATCCTTGCCGCCACTCCAGTTCATTAACGCTTTCATAGTTGTGTCCTTGAGTCGTTTCAAATGGGACTGTAAAGGTGGGCAAAAAAAACGGGCTGAGAAACTCAGCCCGGAAATAAGGTATGTCTGATAAGCATTTTGAAGAACCACGACGGAGTACGTTTTACTATCCCCAAATATGCGTTGTTAGAATAGACGGCAAACATTGGGTAAAGGTTGCGCCGGAAGAGGGAAAAATCTGCAGTTTCTATCTTTTGAGTCGAAAAATGAAGTGGCGAAAGGATTTTAGCTTTTTAAAACCTGATACCGTTCTTTAAGATGTTGACGAAGTTTTGACTCCCACGCACGAATTTCCACGGAAAGCCCTGGAGAAACTACCCAAAATACCGAGAATGAAAACAAAGCTTGAAAGTCGAAGGCTTTTTTCAGAAATAAATAACCGGATCTGTAGCGGGTACGGATCCGGATGTTACATTTTCTTTTAGGGCCCTACTCATCCTCTTCCATAGCTTCGGTGCGGCCTGACAGGTAGCGGTGCCATTTTTCAATCACCTGGGTCATGTCATCCGGAATTTCGGAGTTGAATAGCATACGCTCGCCGGTTGCGGGATGTTCAAAGCCCAGCGATTTGGCATGAAGCGCCTGGCGTGGCAGAATGTTGAAACAATTTTGCACAAACTGTTTGTACTTTGTAAAGGTGGTGCCTTTAAGGATCTGATCGCCTCCGTACTCGTTGTCGTTAAACAGCGGATGGCCAAGGTATCGGAAGTGTGCGCGTATTTGGTGTGTACGTCCGGTTTCCAACCGGCATTTTACTACCGAAATGTAGCCTAGCTCCTCGAGTACCTCATAGTGGGTTACGGCATGTTTCCCATATTCGCCATCGGGAAAAACAGTCATTACCTTTCGGTTTTTCAAGCTTCGCCCAATGTGTCCGGTAATGGTTCCTTTGGATTCTTTCGGGATGCCCCATACCAGAGCTATATATTCGCGGTCGGAGGTTTTATGGAAGAATTGCCCTGCCAGGTGGTTCATGGCTTTTTCGGTTTTGGCAATAACCAACAGGCCGGATGTATTTTTGTCAATACGGTGCACCAGGCCGGGACGTTGATCGCCCGACTGAAACAGGGGCGTGTCCTTGAGGTGATGCATCAAGGCATTTACCAAGGTGCCCGAGTAATTTCCGTAGCCCGGATGTACCACCATGCCGGGTTGTTTATTTACCACCACCAGGTGGTCATCTTCATACACAATATTCAACGGAATATCCTGGGGTATTAATTCAATCTCGCGTGGGGGGTAGGCCATCACCACGGCCACGTGATCGCCGGGTTTTACTTTGTAATTCGACTTTACCGGAGTGCCATTTACATGGATGTTTCCGGCCTCGGCGGCCGATTGTATTTTGTTGCGCGACGCATTTTCAATTTTGTTGCCCAGGAATTTGTCTACTCGTAATGGGCTTTGTCCCTTGTCGGCAATAAAGCTATGATGTTCAAATAACTCCTGATCTTGTTCCTGATCCTGATATTCATTCAGGTTCCCCTCTTGCTGCATGTGTATGAATTTTCTAACGTGAAATTACTAACTTATGGGTACTTCGGTGTCCACTGTGGTGAATAATAAGCAGGTACATGCCCTCTTTTATGTCGGCCACCGATAGTGTGCCCGAAGGGTTGTGCCATTGCTTGTGTATCCGCCCTGAGAGATCTACAATTTCCAGGGCATCGATGGTTTCTCCGGGAAGATCCACCTGTAAATGGTCGTTTGCCGGATTTGGGTATAGCTTGCCTGCCTGTTGTTCTGTTTCCGGTTCTTTTTGTATATGCGTGGCAAGATCTTTCCGTCCCATAATGGGTCGCATAAGCAGGGCACCTGAAATTGCCGAAACTGACCATTTGCCATTGAGCATGTAATAGCGTTTTTGTTGGTTGGGCGTATTCAGATCGAGCCCGATATTGAGCATCTCTTCGCTGGTTTTGCGCCATCCCAGGAAAAACTCTCCTTCAATAAGAAACGGGGTTTCCAGCGGGTAGTAGGTGAAAGCGCCTGTTTTTTCCGAATATTCCGGCAATAGGCCCGGTTCCTCATAAATGACAGCTCCAGGTGAACCTTCTTCGGTCACTTCCCTGATTACCAGGGTGAAATATACGCGATTGCTTTCATCCAGGCTTTTATTAAAAAAGAAATTGACTCCTTGCAGGGTATCGCGTTTGTAACTGCGGAATTTCACCATGATTTCACCATTACGTGTGCCGGCACCAGACAGCCCGTATCCACCTTCGGCAGTACCATCGTCATAGGCATAATAATTTTTGAACTCCTGAAGATACCGAATGGTGTCGTTCCACCGGTAAGGTTGGTTGTAGGAAAATTCGTCGGTAATCAACCATGCCGATACCTCAAAGGCGGCAGAGTCTTGTCCTTCTTGTATGGGGAAGATGTAGTTGGTACGTCGTGGGTAGGTTTCTTCCACGCCGGGAGCAATATCATCTCCCGTACCTCCGGTAAAGGTATAAGGTGGGTTATTCCCATAAAGATCGACAATGGCAAACTCACGACTGAAATTGATGGTTTGGCTGCCTGTGTTGCGGTAGGTTACAAAAATGCTGTCGTACATTTCATAGGCATTGGCTCGGGAAAAATGCGAGCAGGGCAATGAACGATAGTTTCGAAGTAGTGGATTCAATCGCCGACTGATGGCTACATCATCAATTACCGAATCGGCCTGCGTGCGGTTTTTATCCAGGTACACCATATCCAGGTGCCAGAGATCCACATTGCCGGTGCGGCTTTGTAAGTCATTGTCGTAGCTCACCGAGGCTTTGTTCCGAAATCGAAATTGAAAGCCGTCCTGTAAGTATTTTTCTTGATTTATGGGCAGTAATACCGGATGAAACTGCTCAAGTGAGTAGGCTCCGGAGCGTGCGCGAATGCGGCTGGTCAAAAGGTTGGTAGTGATAAGTGTGGTGTCGTTGCTGCTCATTTGGAAATTGGCATACCATACGGTTTGCCATGTACTATCAACAGGAGAGTAGAATTCTACAAGCAGGGAATCAATTCCTTCGGGAGGGTCGAGCAATCCTTTAGGCAGAACAAAGAAACTCAGGTAAACGCTGTCTGCTGGCGTATAGCTCAACTCAATGGGTTGCGAAGTGAGCTTATCTGCCTGAAAACTATTCTGACTTGCGTTTTCATATAGATAACCATCCTGATCGAAAGCATCGAGGGTTGCGATACCAATGGTGTAAAAAGCATTTACGTATTGGTTGTTAATCGTTGCGTAGCGGTCCGTCCAAAGTTCAGAAGCGGGATTTGCTCCGGGTTTGGCAAAATCATCGATAAAGGGCAGGCTAATGGCCGTTTGGTTTTTCAAACGCGAAGCCTGTTGAGCGCTGAAGGGTTCTGACGGACGGTGTTGTTGAGAAAGCGGGATGTATTGTTCCTGGCAAAGAGCCGTAGACCCTAAGCTTATAAGCGCTATTGCGGCAATAATCCATTTACTCCAGTAACATCTCATCTTCAATAATTAGGCTGTCGATTAATTCGGTAGTGTCGGGCATAAATAAAGTGGAGTCGATGCTCAACCATAAGTCAACTGAGGTGCCAAGTCGAATTTGTTTGTCCTTTTTATACGAAGGGTACTGACGCCAAACTTTTGCTCTTGCACTGTCCTTGTCGGTCTCTACGGATTCGTCGTATATGGTGGCGCCCACGTTAAGGGCTGCTCGCAATAGTCGATCCCGGGCCTCCATATAGGTGAATTCATAAAGATCGGGTATCCCGGTACGCTCACTGCTCAGGCCACTTCCCAGCACCAAATCAACTTTGGTTCCTTTTTCGATCATGGAGCCGGGAGCAAGTTCTTTTTCATCTAATTGTTGGCGTAGCACGTTGTTAATCGCAATATCGGGAACATGAATCAGCTTACCTACTTCCAGGCCCACACTTTTTAGCATCGATTTTGCCTGGCGGTGCGAAACACCCACTACATTGGGCATGGTTACTTTTTCGGGGTTAAAGGCATTGCTGGTAATTAATATGCGGCGGTTCTTTTTTACCTGAAAACCCGCTGGTGGATTTTGGTCGATAACGGTGCCCTTTTTGCGCTCATTATTGTATACCGAATCTACAAGTTCAAAGCGTAACTCTTTTGCTTCGGCTACTTCTCTGGCTTCGTCAATGGTGTATCCGGTTAAATCGGGCACGTGAATGGTTTGCCCATGATGCGTATAAATACGTAAACCGAGCAAGGTGATGAGAATAAGCGCAATAAGTACGCCTACCGAAATAGCCAGGTGCTTGAGAAATAGTTTGCTGGTAATAAACTTTACGAATTTCACTGGATATGCTTTTAGTTCGCTTTCAAATGCTTTTTCTTAATATTCGTCATTTTGGGGTTTAGTACACAAAACGACAAAGCAAAGATAAAATTATGCATCAAGATTCAGAAATATTTTTCGTTGTCTCGGGTTCAAAACTTTGTAAAGGTCGGTATAATGTATCGCGCTCTACTGCCCTAAGGCCTGTTTGATGTATTAAGTGAATTAAATCGTGGGTACTCATGGCCGGGTTTGTCTCTTTTGAACCTGCCATGGTGTAAATTCGGGTGCTATCCTCAATGGTGCCATCCAAATCATCTACGCCAAAAGAAAGAGCCAACTGCGCGGCATCTTTCCCAATCATGGGCCAGTAGGCTTTTATGTGGGGAATATTATCAAGAAAGATGCGTGCTACGGCATAGTTTTTCATGTCCTCCAACAGCGTAGCTTCCGGAATGTGCGATAAACGATTGTTGGCGTTTTTGAATTTTAGTGGAATAAAGGCATTGAACCCTTTTGTTATATCTTGCAGTTGGCGTAGCTGTTGCATATGGTCGATGCGGTCGGTCAGCGATTCGATGTGTCCGTAAAGCATGGTGGCGTTTGAGTGCAATCCTTGTTTATGGGCCTCCTTATGAATCTGCAACCAATCCTCGCCATTGGACTTTTCGTGGCACACTTTTTTGCGCACCTGAGGGTTGAAGATTTCAGCGCCTCCACCTGGTAGGGAGCCCAGTCCTCTGTCCTTTAAATAGCGAAATCCCTCGTCGAGAGGCATTCGTGCCTTTTTGCACATAAAATCGATTTCTACGGCAGTAAAGGCTTTGATATGAATCGTTGGGTAGTTTTTATGTATCTGCTCTATGAGGCTCCCGTAATAATGAATGTCGCGGTCGGGATGCACTCCGCCCACAATGTGTACCTCCGTAATGCCTTTGTGAGCTGCCGCTTCCACCTTTTGCAACATCTCCTGGTTGCTGAAGCTCCAGGCTCCCTCTTCATGGGCTTTACGATGATAAGAACAGAAATGGCAATCGTACACACAAATATTTGTGGGTTCCAGATGTATGTTGTGGTTGAAAAAAACATCCTCGCCATTTTTCTGTTTTCGTACCCATGTCGCCAGCATGCCTATTAGTGGCAAATCCATTTGGTACAATTCTTCTCCTTCCCCAGGTGTGAGCCGTTCCTGTTTCAGGATTTTTTGAATGAGTTGCTTGTTGGGGTGGGATTGGGCCAGGCTGCTCAACAGAGGGTCGGTAAGATGATTCATAACAGTTTTCATTTCAAATACTCCCAAGAATAACGTGTTTTTTGCGAATATATGGCGCTTTTGGCAAAAAACTGGCACCAGGGTACAAAAAAAGGACGTTCACAACGTCCTTTTCATATAAGAGCTTTGGTTCTTCGCTTATTTCTTATGAACGATACCGTCTGAAACAGTTAATCTCTTACGTCCTTTTGCACGTCGGGCAGATAATACTTTTCGTCCGCTAACTGAGGCATTTCGTGAACGAAACCCGTGTTTGTTTTTCTTCTTTCTTACTGAAGGTTGAAATGTACGTTTCATCGGAAAATATTTTTTCTAAGTTATTTACCTGTTTATTTGGAACTGCAAAAGTAACTTTTTTTTAATTATTGCAAAAGCTTTTTCATATTAAATTGGAACGTACACCACTTTTTTTGTCTCGAAGAAAGGGGCTTCAAAGAAGTCACTTATTGGGTAATAGCTGACCCTGTTGGTAAAGCGTTGCATTTCTTCGGTAAGATCTCCGCCCTTGAGGTAGAGGATGCCATTGGGCAGTGGATTAAAATGATCCTTGCGGTTTATTCGCTGTTGTGTCCAGGCGTAAAACCGGTTAAATTCTGTTACGGCCCGGCTAACAACAAAATGGTAGGAGCCTTTGAGTTTTTCGGCGCGTTTTTGCTCGGCGGTAACATTTTTTAGCTCAAGGGCTGTAGCCATTTCTTCTACCACATGAATTTTCTTGGCAATGGAGTCTACCAAATGAAAGGTGCAGTCAGGAAAAAGAATGGCCAGGGGGATTCCCGGAAAGCCTCCGCCTGTGCCCACATCCAATACACGTGTGCCGGGCGCAAAGGAAATAACCTTGGCAATAGACAGAGAGTGTAGCACGTGCTTCACCATGAGGTTGTCGATATCTTTGCGTGAAACCACGTTTATGCGTTCGTTCCAATAGGTGTAAAGGGAGCTTATCTTCCCGAATTGTTCCTTTTGTAAGGGTGTGAGATGGGGAAAGTATGTTTCTAACATCGATATATCGCTCATAGGTAGTTAGCGGAGGTTTGGGTTTTTGTGCTTCAGTATGTTGAAGAGAAGTTCGCGGGCTCGGAAAAGTTGTGCCTTTACAGTACCTATGGGGAGATCCAGCTCATTGGCAATCTCTTCATAGCTGTATTCCTTGAAATAGCGGAGCTCAACCAGTGTGCGGTAGCGTGGTTTTAATTTGTCCACAACTTCCCGCATAAGCGTCTTGCGTTGATGCTTTATCATGTCCTCTTCGGGATCTAAACCATCGGCTTGCAGGGGTGCCGTAAATGAATTGTCCTGATCGTCGTTCGATTGATCGAGCGAGATCATATTGGCTTTCTTCTTGCGAATAAAATCGATACAATTATTGGTGGCAATTTTAAAGAGCCATGTACTAAAAGCATAGTTGGGTGTGTATTGTTCCAGGTTTTTAAAGGCCTTGCCAAAGGCTTCAATGGTCAAATCCTCGGCATCGCTCTTGTTATTTATCATCTTCAAGAGCATATAATAAATAGCATCTTTATATCTTTCCATCAATTCAGCATAGGCACGTTCATCGCCAGTTATTGCTTGTTGTACAAGCTTGTAGTCGAGTTTGGCCTTTTCCGAAAGATTGGGATTTACTTCCATCGATTTGGTTTTACAGAGATTAAATTGTGAGCCCAAAAGTAAAAATAAAGAAAAGGAATTAATATGTCATATCCCAGGGCAGGGAAAAAAAGTTTTTTTTCCTTAAACTGATGTGTGGCTTTTGCCAATACAACTATTTGCAAAAGCCATCTCAGAGCAGCTGCTCCTGCGATGTAGGGCCATAATTCAGGGAACCATACAAGAGCGAGAACAAGGCTGGCGATCAAAAGGACCCGACTAAAGGGCTCCCATAAAAGTCGGCGGCGCGTGCCTTTTGTATAGTGGCTTGAGGTGCTGATATGGCGTCGTTTCTGTGAACTCCAGGCGCCAAAGCTGCGTTCTGGCAGGGAGTAAGTGAATGCTTCGGGCTGCAGGCATCGGGCTGTATTTCGCTGCGTTGAAGCCTGCTGGACAAAGAGATCATCGTCGCCGGAGGCGATATGGTAATGGCTGGCAAAGCCTCTGTTTTTGAAAAACAGATCTTTTGTATACGCCAGGTTTCGGCCTACACCCATATAGGTTCGTCGGGCAGCCGAGAAGGTGAAGTATTGCAGGGCAATAAACATAGTCTCAAAACGGATGAGGCTGTTCAGCAGGCCCCCCTCTTTTTTATAGCCGCCATAGCCCAGGATTAGCTCTTTCCCAGGCTTCATATACGTGCTGAGGAGGCGTAGCCAGTTTTTTGATGCGGGTTCACAATCGGCGTCCGTATGGACAAGCCAGTTGTTTTTTGCTGCCTTTATTCCTACAGTTAGAGCCAGCTTCTTACCATGCGAAAATTTTTCGTCTTGGTTGATGCGTGTGAAACGAAAATGAGGATATTTTTGCGCAAAGGCGTTTAGTACTGCTTCGCTATTGTCTGTTGAGCAATCGTCAACAACAATTACTTCGAAATTTGTGTAAGCTTGTTCTAAGATAGCCGGTAAATGCTTTTGCAGATTCTCTTCTTCGTTGCGTGCGCAAATAATTACCGATAGCGGAGGGTTGTGCGATTCCACTTGCACAGGCTTGCTCAGGGCAAAGATGCGCATATAATAAAAAAAGTAGTAAAATAATTGGATGGCCAGCATCAGGCCTCCAATAATTAGTGCGCTCGTACGCGGATGCTCCAGAAAATAGTTGATGTATTCCACTCGGGTAATTTTTAGCCATGACAATTTTAGAAAACATTTTTTTCTATTGCAAGCTACCAGGTTTATTTAATTGCAAAATGCAACTTGATAAATAGTATTATCTTTGAGGCCGAATGTAATTGTTGAAGAACGATAAAAGAAAAAGTGATGAAGTTTGAGTTGCAGCAGCAAGATACCAGGACAAAAGCACGCACCGGAGAGTTGACAACGGACCACGGTCGAATCCAAACCCCCATATTTATGCCGGTGGGTACTGTTGGTAGCGTGAAAGCGGTATCGCAAAAAGAACTTACCGAGGATGTAAAAGCGCAAATTATTTTGGGGAATACGTACCACCTGTTTTTACGACCCGGCTTAGAGATTCTGAAGCAGGCAGGCGGACTTCATCGGTTCATTAACTGGGATAAGCCTATTTTGACTGATAGTGGTGGTTATCAGGTGTTTTCCCTTAGCGAGAATCGCAAGCTTACCGAGGAGGGGGCTCATTTTCGGTCGCATATCGATGGCTCGAAACATCTTTTTACACCGGAAAATGTAGTAGATACCCAGCGCGTGATTGGTGCCGATATCATCATGGCGCTGGATGAGTGTACCCCTTATCCATGTGATTATGAATATGCCAGAAAATCGATGGACATGACCCATCGTTGGTTGAAGCGTGGAATCGATCGATTTGATGCAACCGAACCGCTTTATGGTCATAAACAGACTTTCTTCCCTATTGTGCAAGGGAGTGTGTATGAAGATCTGCGTCGTCAGTCGGCTCAGGAAGTTGCTACCCACCTGCGCGATGGGTACGCCATTGGTGGTCTTTCGGTTGGAGAACCTGCCGAAGCCATGTACGACATGATTGATGTGGTGAATGAGATCCTGCCGGAAGATAAGCCCCGCTACCTTATGGGAGTGGGTACTCCGGTAAATATTCTGGAAGGCATCAGTAGGGGCGTGGATATGTTCGACTGTGTAATGCCTACGAGAAATGGCCGGAATGGGATGTTGTTTACCCGTGAGGGGATTATCAATATTAAGAACAAAAAGTGGGAGAATGATTTTTCACCACTTGAAGCGGGAGGCGCCTCCTATGTTGACGAAATGTTTACAAAAGCGTATCTTCGTCACCTGATTGTCGCAAAAGAGATGTTGGGCTCCATGATTGCCAGTCTTCATAATTTGAGCTTCTATTTATGGCTGGTAGGGGAGGCTCGCCGTCAGATCCAGCAAGGCACATTTGCCCTCTGGAAAAATAGTATGGTAGAAAAACTCGGCCGCAGAATATGAGAAACACATTTGCCATAAAACGCATTGACCGGTACATTATTAAGAAGTTTCTTGGGACCTATTTCTTCTCCATTATGCTGATTATTAGCATTGCCATTGTGTTTGATGTGGCCGAGAAGATTGATGAGTTTTTAGAGCGGGAAGCTCCTCTGAATGAGGTAGTGTTTGACTATTACCTGAATTTCATTCCCTATTTTGCCAATCTGTTCAGCTCGCTCTTTACCTTTATCGCCGTTATTTTCTTTACCTCAAAAATGGCCTATAATACAGAGATCATTGCTGTGCTTAGCAGTGGGGTGAGTTTTAAGCGGCTTATGTATCCCTATTTTATCGGCGCTCTTATTATTGCTGTTTTCTCCTGGATGTTGATGTCTTTTGTAATCCCCACAGCTACCGAGGGCATGCTTGATTTTAAGTATACATATATCGATCCTATTCACAGCGATACCCGCGGGCACAATGTGCATAGGCAAATTGAACCGGGCACCTTTATTTATATGCGAACCTTTAATGTGCGCAATAATATGGGAACCAAATTCTCCATGGAGAAGTTTGAAGAGGGCGAGTTACGGTATAAGCTCCTCTCGGACTACATTAAATGGGATTCCACAAACAACAATTGGCAAATACACCGATACTATAT
>JAWOEH010000022.1:0-5420 GCA_046482855.1 Bacteroidales bacterium
TTCCTCGTCCTGTCGCTTCGTCGCTCTCTTTTTTGCGAAAAATCTACTTATCTCCTAGACTTTTCCTGTGCCTTTCGTACCTTAGCAGAATTGGGTGGAAAACAACACCGGTTGTGCTGAACACACATCCGGTGTTGTTGTTACCCATCATAACAGGTAATTGCACGGAAATCTTGCCGAATAAGAAAAAAGCTTATAAAACAAGAAATTTCCTGTAACTTGCCGTGAAAAATAAAATCAATAGAATATGGACATGAAGAACATTAAATCAACAGTACTGATAGCAATTGGCGTTGTTGTCGTTATTTTGCTTCTGGTAGGAAGCTCAGCTACTATAACTCTTAAGCCCGGTGAAAGGGGCGTAGTATTCCGCAAGTTTACTACCGGATTGGATAAAGAAAATATTAAAACCGAAGGATTTCACATTATAGCTCCCTGGAACCGCATTATTGTTTATGATGTGCGTGAGCAGCAAGTGGAGGAGAGTTTAGACGTGCTTGACAAAAACGGGTTGTCGGTGTCAGTGGACGTGACCATGCGTTTCAATCCTTTCCCTAATGAAATTGGTACGCTGCATGAGCGATTTGGTAAGGATTACATCCGAAAATTGGTGATTCCTGAGATGCGTTCCTCTGTTCGTCAGGTAATGGGGCGCTATACGGCTGAGGGGATTTACTCTACTATGCGTCAGGAAGTGGAAACCGCCATTATTACGGAAACCCGGGAAACTTTGCGAACCGATAAAAATAATATTGAGATGTCGGCTTTGCTGATTCGCAGTATTAAATTGCCTACCAAGATTAAGGAGGCCATTGAGTTTAAGTTGGAAGAGGAGCAAAAGGCTCTCGCCTATGAGTATCGACTCGACAGGGAAAAGAGTGAAGCCGAACGTATGCGCATTGGTGCTGAGGGGGAAGCCCGCGCCAACGAGATTATTAATAACAGTTTAACCCCTGAATTGCTTCGCATGCGCGGTATCGAGGCTACTGTTGAGCTGTCGAAATCAGCCAATAGCAAAGTGGTGGTTATCGGTAGTGGAAAAGATGGGTTACCGCTTATCTTAGGAAATAACTAAGCACGCTATAGGGTTTAAGGTATTTGGTATAGGATGAAAGATGGAAGAGAAAATATTTGCTAGCAATCATTTATCAATGCCATACTAATAACCAGTAAGAACGAATAAAAAAAGAGGGCCGCGGCCCTCTTTTTTGTTGCAGTATGTTGCCTGTTATTTATTTTTCTCGGCATAGGCTCTTCCGGCGCGTAAGGCTTCGAGGTTTACGTTCACCACCTCTTCGCCTTTACGAGCAAAGATCTTACGAATACCCTCTTCAAAACTGGAGAAAGGCACCTGGAAAAATGGTGTAGCCGCACCCAGCATCACGATGTTCGATGAGCGCTTGGACTTAAGCTCAGCAGCAATCGAGTCGGCATCAATGGTGATGATGTTGGGCTGCTCGTTCAACTGACTCATCAGCTCTTTTGTGTCGGGGTAGTCTGTAATGTTATTGAAGGGCGTAGTATTGGTCACGATCCATCCTCCGGGCTTCAGGTACGAAACATACCGAAGGGCTTCCATGGGCTCAACCGAAATAATGATATCGGCAGTTCCCAGACCAATCAGGTCCGATTTGATCTCCTTGTCGGAAATACGCATGTGCGATTGCACAGCGCCACCGCGTTGACTCATGCCGTGAACTTCAGCTTGCTTTAGGTATAGATCGTTCTCGAGTGCTGCCATACCGATGGTTGCAGCTATCGAGAGGATTCCCTGTCCACCTACTCCGGCTAAAACGATATCTGTTTTCATGAATTGCAAATTTTTATAGGTTCCTTATAAACTGCCGAACCTGCTGATTCGGCAGTTTTGGATTAATTATTTTTGTTGCCTTAATTGGCGGGCGTTTATTTCAGGCCCAGCTCTTTCAGTTGTCCGGCAAGCTTTTTATTTTTCATGGTTTGCACACACTGACGGCGTGGAATAATCACAGAAACACCATCGTAAGCAAGTTCCTCCTTCATAATATCAACCATCTCGTCGAGGTTTTTCTTGGTAGGACGGAACACGCGGATGTGCTCAGGATCAACACCAATACCCTTAACAATCTCTTCCAACGCGCCCAATGCTTTTGAGTCCTGACCGCCGGTCATGGCTGTGGTAAAGTTGTCGGAGATGATGATGGTAACGGGTGTGCCTTCGCTAACGCAGTCGATAAGCCCTGTCATTCCGGAGTGGGTAAAGGTGGAGTCACCAATAACAGCTACGGATGGCACCAACCCAGCATCGGCTGCACCTTTGGCCATGGTAATGGAGGCACCCATGTCCACACATGAGTTGATGGCATTGTAGGGAGGTAAGGCTCCCAAGGTGTAACATCCGATATCGGCAAACACGCGTCCCGGACCATACGTCTCAAGCGCTGTGTTTAAGGCCGTGTAAGCTTCAATGTGTCCACATCCCTGGCACATTGCCGGCGGGCGGTTACGCACAATTTCCGGAATTACATCTTCGTTAGTGGTATGCAGACCAACGGCTTTTGCTACAAGGTTGGGCGTAAGTTCACCATCACGTGGCAGGCTGCCATCCAAGCGTCCCATGATAGGGGTGCCGGTCTCCTGGTATCCTTTCAGCATCTCTTCCAATACGGGTGCGCCCTCTTCAATTACCAAAACCTTGTCGCACTCGGCCAGCATTTTGGTAACTTGCTTTCGGGGCATGGGGTATTGACTCATTTTGAGTACCGGATGTTTGATCTTTCCCTCGGGGAAATTTTCCATCAGGTAGTTGTGGGCAATGCCACAGGCAATAATGCCTAAGCTCTTGTCCTCGGCATCGGTATATTCATTGAAGGCGGATTTTTCCGATTCCGCTTCCATGTTTACCTGGTTGGCCAGCAAACTTTTGTAGTTACGGCGTGCAATGGCAGGCAGCAACACGAACTGACGCAAGTCAGAAGGCAATGAGTTGTCATTTTGAGGACGTTGTTCTTTGCAGGTAACTCCTGAACGTGAGTGTGCCAAGCGTGTAGTGATGCGCAGCATTACAGGCACCTTCAGTTTTTCCGATAGCTCAAAGCCCTGGTAAGCCATATCGTAGGCTTCCTGTTGGTTGGTAGGCTCGAGTATGGGAATCATGGCAAACTTGGCATAGAAGCGTGAGTCTTGCTCGTTTTGCGAGGAGTGCATCGAAGGGTCATCGGCAACCACCACAAGCATACCTCCGTTCACGCCGGTAATGGCGGCGTTCACAAACGCATCGGCGGCTACATTCAGCCCTACGTGTTTCATACACGTCATTGAGCGTTTGCCGGCGTACGACATACCCAGGGCAGCTTCCACGGCTGTTTTTTCATTGGCCGACCAGTCGCTGTGAATGTTGTTTTCAGCGGCATATTTGTTGGCCTGTACATATTCGGTAATTTCGGTCGACGGAGTTCCGGGGTATGCATACACACCCGACATGCCTCCATCTAATGCTCCTTGTGCTATAGCTTCGTCACCTAAAAGCAGTAATTTTTGCATAGATGTAAGTTTTAATAATATTTCTACGTATGATATATTGCTGAATTGTTCCCAATGGGGAAGTTGGGTAAGAAAATAAGACAGGTATTACAGGCCTCCGAAGCGTTTCAGAAAGCCAACCTCTATAGCGATGTTGTAGTAGTATATAACTTTTTGTGTATCCATCACAAACCTGTCTTACTAAGGTATTGTTGGCAAACAAAAATACAATTAATTTCTGTTAACCGAAAGGAAAAGGCTATTTAGACAATTTTTAAATAGCTTTTTTCGGTAAGATCTTTCCGATGCCTAATAATAGATAGTGGCAACAAGTTTCCGATTGGCACCCTGATTGCGAAATTCGCATAGGTATATTCCCTGCCAGGTGCCCAGTTGCAACGTGAAGTTGCTAATGGGAATGGTGAGGCTGCTGCCAAACAAGCTGCTTTTGATGTGTGCCGACATATCATCGATACCTTCAAGGGTATGTGTGAAATAGGGGTAGGTGTCGGGAATAAGCTCATCAATAAAAGTGTCCAGGTCGTTGCGCACCGCCGGATCGGTATTCTCATTCAGGGTGAGTGCTGCCGATGTGTGTTTAATAAAGAGGTGAAGAATACCTGTTTCGGGAAGATCTTGCAGCTTTTTGCATACCTCATCGGTTATCAGATGAAAACCGCGGGGATAACTTTTCAAAACGATATTTTTTTGCTTTATCATATCTTTGTACTTTCAGCGAATGTAATTTTTTCTGCTTGTTAAGTCAATAGAAAATAAAAGAACTTTTTATCAGTTTTACTACCGCATGAAGATACAGACTTTACCCATCGGGCTGTTAGCCCTTTTTTTGCAGATGCAATGTTTGTTTGCGCAGGATTACACCCAGTTGGAAGGGCAGGTGCTGAATTCGGGTACGCAAAAAGGGGTGCCGCTGGCTAATGTGCAGCTTATGGGTACAGGGATAGGTACTTCCACCAGCGAGTTTGGCTATTTTTCTCTTACCATTCCCGAAGAGGGCGGACACTTGCTTATCAGTTCGGTAGGTTTTGCCGATACCTCCATTGTGGTAGCGCCCGGGGTCTCTTTTGTGCGCATTGAGCTCTCGCCTTCACGTCAATCGCTACGAGAGGTGCGTGTGGTAAGTGCCTACGATCAAAGTTCCATGATGAATTCGCTTACCCATCGGGAAGTGGCCATAATCCCGGACCTGGGAGGCGGGGTGGAGACTTTGTTGAAAACCCTTCCGGGGGTCTCCTCCAATAACGAGTTGAGCAACCAGTACAATGTGCGGGGAGGAAGTTTTGATGAGAATATGATTTATGTGAATCACATTGAAATTTACCGTCCTTTATTAATACGCTCTCAATGCATGTCAAAATGAAGAAGTAACATTTAATGGTGAAACAAAAGTAACTAATTCTACGACAGGAATAGTTAATTTTACGGCACCTGAAGTAGACTCAGACCAAATGTTCACAATAGACGCATTTAAGGATTGGAATGCTGTAGATGATCATAATTTTGAGGAGATAATTACTAATGGAAGTACAAAAATTAAAGTTCTTGATGACCCCGCTCCAAAGGATTTAGTTGTAACTACAGATTCTTCAATAATGGAAAGAGAAAACTTTGATGTTTTTGTAACAAAAGATGGCTCTCCAGTAACAGGAGCAATTGTATTTTTTAATGATGATTTTTTGCCTTCAGGTATAACTATAGGCGGAAAAGCAATTTTTGATGCTCCATCTGTAGAAACCGATCAAGAAGTTTTAATTCGAGCATATCATCCGGATTTTGTTGACATTAATAACGGCTCAACAAAAATGATGGTTCATGCAAATTATGATGATGAAGCAGATCAAACAGATGAATCAGGATTGTTAGGTAACTTTACTCTGGAACTAAATCTTGATAGATCT
>JAWOEH010000029.1:0-4032 GCA_046482855.1 Bacteroidales bacterium
AAGAACCCTTGTGAAGAAAAGGCGCCCCTGGGGAGGGCGCCTTATTGAAGGTTAGTGTACCATTATCAATCTAATGGTGAACCGGGTTCTAGAAGATTCATCAGCTCCAGGAACGGAGCCTTCTTCCTTCGGGAGATAGGTATTTTTATGGAATGCTCCACAACAATTTCATTGGCCGGATAGTCCATAGAGGTTAAACGGCGTAGGTTAACTAAATACGATTTGTGTACACGAAAAAAGGAAGAGGCCGGCAATTCGCCTTCCAAATGGCCTATGCGTCGGGCGGTTCGCACTGTTTCCCTATCCGACAGAACCACATCACTTCCATTCTCGGCTGAGCGAACATAAAGTATCTCGCTGCTATCGATATAATAGAAGCACCCTTTTGTTACAACTTTCAATTTCATCTGCATGCTATCTCTTCTAAGCAATGGATAATTCTTTATTACTTTCACGTGAACGCATAAACCGCAACAAACAAGCTCTGCGTTGTTTTCCCACCAACAATTGTTTTCCACCGGCCAGCACAACCCTGTCGGTACGGGCAGGAATATAGAGTTGAATCAACTCTGTATTTATAACATAACGTTCGTGTATACGAACAAAACCATGGTGTAGCAAGGAACGCTCAATCATAGCAATGGGAGCATTCACCTCCAATACATCCCCATTTACCAGGAAAAGCTTCGAACGATTCTCGAGTTTTTCGGCATGGGTAATGTGCTTCAGTAATACTGCAACCTCACCGCCATCAAATGGAAAAGAAAACCTTACAGCCATAGCTAGTGTTTTATATATTCGAGAATTTTATGTGTTTGTGGCAAATTTAGCGGCAACTCAAAGGAAAATCCATGTCGGAAATCCTCGGGCATTTCAAACTGTCCACCCAACAAAGCAATCAACTCGGTTACAGCACGGAAAGCCAGCGGATTCTCTTCGGAAAAGCTAAACCCCCGGTAGCGATTATCAGTATCGAACGATTGATGGGGTCGACGTATGAAGAAACCCATGCGCTCTTCCTTTGCCTCAAGAGTATACCCAATTTCCATAATCCCCACACCCATATAGGCAGCGAAGTCAAAAACCAAAATATCCAGTACTTTGCGCAAAATCACCGGATCTGTCAGAATCTCCAAATCCTTAAATTCGCTGTTCCATACCAATATGGGCTGTACTTGTATATCCTGATAATCCATGAGGGTTTCCTCAAAGTCGCGGGTGAGCTCCCACAGCAGGTTGTTCACCTGACAATTGGTCTCCCTGTAATGCATGTTCCCTGCTTCTATTTGGGTAAGATCTACCAAGCACTCAACAAAACGAAGTAAACTCGTACTGCTTTCCACCACCCTTCGTGCATACTTCTCCTGGTCGGCCGGATCTTTCACCTTCGTTAAAAGGAGTTTGGAGAACCCCATTATTGAGTTTAATGGGGTTCTGATTCCATGAGAGACCTGAGAAAGAAACTGTTTCACAACAGTATCAAACTGGGGTTTGGGGGAAGAAGATTGTTTATCCGTATGTTGATATTCTTTCATTCAAAGAGTATTAGGCTTAGTTAAGATCTTTCAATACTTTCTGTGCTTCCTCTTTATAAAATGTCTCATCTGTTGCCAGATGCTTAAGAATCGATTGTGCTTTAGGCAGGCTGTCGGTTTTAATATAACAGAGCGCCAAATACCACTGTGCCTGTTCCAGGTAAAGATTCTTCTTATGATTAACAATATCTTTAAACTTTGTGCCGGCCTTTTTATAGCGTTCCAGCTCCATGGCCGAGATTCCCGAATAAAGGGTTATGGCCATATCTTCGCTGCGTTTATCCAGTACCTTTTCAAACAAGGTGGAGGCATTTTCGTATTTGCCGGCCTCGTAATGTTGCATGGCATCCAACAACAGTTGGTCAATTGCTGCATCGCCCGACCGGTATGTTACGCCGGCCTGATAGGGTTCATAATATTTCTGATACACTTCCAGATGAGTGAGCTCGCCCGGGGCTTGATTGAGCAAAACTCCGCCTACCGACAAGAGCAGGGCTAAAGAGGCGGCCACATAATAGGCCCGGGGTTTGCGCATCATATCACCAAGGCGGAAGGATTTTGCCGGGTACGTTTGCTGATGAATGGAATCGAGGGTTCGACGTAAGGCTATCACCTGTTTCTCTCCTATGGCTTCATTCACCTCCTGATGCAAGCGAACCTCACTGCGCAACCCCTGGTCAAGCTTCAGGCGCTCCTGCATCACTGCCAACTCTTCGTGGGGCAGTGTACCGGCCAGGTAGTTTTCTATGATTTGTGTTCGGTTCATTGTGCAATCAGCTTTCTAATTAGGAATTCCAAGTGTCTTGTTGTGCGTCTGCCTGTGCTTCAGGATCCACTCCTTTGTTTTCGGTACCAGAGTCGTCGTCTCCTTCGCCACCACGTACACTTAACATCTGTTGTGCAGTTAATGTATTTTCAAAGCGGTTCATAGCTGTCTCGTTATTTTGTGCAAAGCGATTAAATAGTTTCATGATTTCGGTTTTTTTTTGAAATTTTCGTTTTTTTCCTCTTTTTACAACTTTTGGTTCCGGAACCGCTTTCACCTATTTGTTCTCAAAAACGGCAAAAGGTAACCCCCCCCCCCCCACTTTTTTTTCAATTATTTTTCATTACTTCTGTAATTAACTGAAACACCGCGTATTACAAAACACATTTTTTTTGCAAAAAAGTTTCCATATCTTGCACAAGAGATGATTTGGCACAACAAATACCTGCACTTTTTGCTTTTCCTGCTGGCTTTTTTCCTTATAACGGAAGAAAGCAGGAGCCAAGTGACTGTTAACCATATCCGAAAGGCCGACAGCTTAAACAATTTGGGAATCGAACTGGGCAAAAAGGGAGCATTGGAGGAGGCGGCCACACACTTTATCCGGGCCGCACAGTTGCTGGGAAACGACTCGCTTCACAATAGCCTGAAAGGGGATATTCACAACAACCTGGGGCTGGTAAACAAACTTCAGGGCAAATACAAGGAGGCACTGAAACAATACCTTACTGCCGCAAACCTCTATGGTAAAACATCATCCAATCTGGCAGGGACGTACAACAACATTGGCAATTTGTATGTACTAACCGGCGAGTACAGCCGCGCGGAGGAATACCTGTTAAAAGCTAATAACCTGCTAAGGAACAAACCAGATAACTTCAAAAAACTTTCCAATCAAAAGCAAATTGCCAACAACCTGGGCATTCTGTATAAAAATATGAAGAAACCTCACAATGCTCAGCAGATGTACACTAAAAGCATTGAAATATTAGAACGCCTGGAGAGACACAAAGACATTGGCACACATATGAACCTGGCCAATAGTTTTGCAGCACAAGGGAAATATGACGAGGCGATAGCGATATATGAAAACATCTTGAACATGGCGCATGTAAAGCACCCTTCAAATGCTAAAAACCTGGCCCAAACATTACATAACTACGCATTGATTCAAACAGAAAAAAAAGATTACACCAGCAGTTACAAAAACTTGAAGCGTGCACTAAAAATAACCATGAACACCTATGGCAAAAAACACACGCTCACCTCTAAAATACTTGGAAACATAGGCCGATTATACCAGGCACAACATCAACCCCGAAAGGCACTCTCCTTCCACCAAAAAGCGCTATTTGCCTTATCTTCCGAACCCTTAAACAACGACATAAAAAAGAATCCGGATACGGAAAAAATTAAATCAAAGAAACAACTCCTAAAAGTACTGAAAGACAAGAGCAATTCCTTACAGGCATTGGGATTAGCTACCGATTCGTTACCCTATCTGGAAACGGCTCTTGAGATTCATCATTTGCGCACCAACATCATAAAAAATTTGCGTACCGGGTATCTGGATCAGCAGAGCAAATTATTCCTGTTGGCATCTGAAAAATCTACGTTCGACGAGGCCATCTACCTCAGCCACCTGCTGTACGAAAAAACCCGGGATACTAACTACCTGAACGCTGCCTTTTACTTTTCCGAAGCCAGCAAGGCTGCCATTCTCTACGAAAA
>JAWOEH010000076.1:0-9914 GCA_046482855.1 Bacteroidales bacterium
TTGTTCTTTATCCATAATCGTAGCTTTATTGTTTCTTAATTAATTTATCCTGATTAATATGGCGGTCATCGCCTGAGAAGAGGTTGATCATTTTATTGGTGTCCATTACCAAGGCCACTGTTCCATCGCCCAGAATGGTAGCACCTGAAATAATCTCTTGCTCTTTGTACATCTTACCCAGGGACTTCAATACTGCCTGATATTCACCCACAACTTCATCCACTACAATACCAATACGTTTCTCCTCATAATGGACCACAACAATTTGTTCAGTCTCCTGTTGGCTATCGGGCAAGTTATACTCTTCGCGCAGGTAGTAAAAAGGGAGTTGTTCTCCATCCAATACTATCAGGCTGTTAAAAACATCTTTCACCCTATCATGCTCCACCGCATAAATCTTATCAACAACCGACAAGGGTACCACATAATAATTGTGTGCCATTTTCACTAACAACCCATCAATTATGGAGAGGGTAAGTGGCAATTTGATGGTAAGGGTTGTTCCTGCTCCCACTTCTGAGTCCACTTCAATCTCACCGCGTATCTCGGACAGCTTTCGTTTAACCACATCCATGCCTACGCCACGTCCCGATAAATCGGTGACATTTTCCGCCGTGGAAAAGCCGGGAAGAAAGAGTAAATCAAAAACATCTTTCTGGCTCAATTGCATATCCGGGCGAATGATGCCTTTGGCTATGGCTTTAGCGCGAATCTTCTCCTGGTCGATACCGGCACCGTCATCAGAGAGCTGAATATGCACATTCGCGCCGCTGTAATATGCTTTTAACAGGATCTTTCCCTGGTCAGGTTTGCCTTTCTTCCTACGTTCCTCAACCGTTTCTATACCGTGGTCGATACTGTTACGAAGAATGTGCATTATGGGATCAGTAAGCGTTTCGATAATGGTTTTATCCAACTCGGTATCCAATCCTTCGGCAACAAAATCCACTTCTTTACCTAACTCACTGGAAAGATCACGGACCATTCGCTGAAAGCGTGTAAGCATGGTTTCAATGGGTACCAAAACAATGTCAAAGGCATTATCACGCAACTGACGCGATAGTTTCTGCACATTTTCAGCAATGGTTGCCAGCTCAGCATCATCGGATTGTTCGGCATACAAACTCAAGCGCGCCTGGGTGGTTACCAGTTCACTAACCAAGTTCATCATACTGTCAAGCTTCGATGAGGAAACGCGTATACTCGAGATGGTGCTATCTTTGGCCTGCATTTTTCTGCGTACAGGAGTATCCTTCTCCTGACGCTCTTCATGAGTAGCTTTTGTGGCTAGATCCTGCTTCGCTATCAGTTCTTCAAGTGTATGGATGCCCACATCTTCACGTGTGGATGCCAGGTTTTCGATTTTTTCAATCAATTCAGGAAACCGGAATAAATTGCCATCGAAAATTTCATGCACTTCGAGTTTACTTTGATCTTCCACAAAGATAAACACATCGTTTACGGCATTTAATCCTTCATCGGTTGCTATCAATACTTCCCAATAGGTATAGCATTGTGTGTGATCCAGCTTAGCAAACTCTGGTACTTTATTCAGGTGAGCAAAGATCTTACAATCGCCTAGTGAATGTAATTCATCCAGAAGAAACAGCGGATTTGTGCCATCATTAAAAATATCGGCATTGGGTTCAAAGTAGATGTAGTAGGTTTTTTTATCCTCAGCATCTATTTCGTGATCCAATTGAGGCTTTATTTGTGGTGCCGGCTCCTGACTCACAATTTTTTTTATTTGCAACAGCAGATTGTGATGTCGGGTTTGATTCTCCACCAACTCCAATTCATCATCTTCCAGGAGGATCTTCAAATGGTCGACAGAAGCCAGGGTAATATCCAAAAGTTTGTGCGTAACCTGCAGCTGATGTTCCCGCACCAGGTCGTATACAGTTTCCAGATCATGGGTAAACTCACTCAATCGTTCGAAGCCAAACATGGCTCCACCGCCTTTGAGCGAGTGCATAGCCCGAAACACGCGTTCTACTAGCTCTTGATCGTCGGGAGATTTCTCTAAGAGTAAAAGAGCTTCTTCCAAATCATTGATATGATCGGTAGCTTCTTCCAGAAATTTTTGCTTGAATTTATCCATTATCGCAGAACTTTTTTCAGAGCAGCAAGTAATTTGGCGGGCACAAAAGGTTTAATGATCCACCCTGTGGCTCCGGCCTCTTTGGCCTCCATTTTCTTAGCAGCTTGCGACTCAGTGGTTAGAAATAGGATGGGAATTCGCTTATAAGCTTCCATCTTTCGCACTTCTTTGATTAACTCAATACCATTCATCTCCGGCATGTGCAAATCAGTAATGATTAAATCGATAGGACTCCCGTCCAGAAACTTTAACGCATCTTTACCATCCACCCCGACTTTTACATTATATCCTTCGTTTTCGAGGGTAAAACTCACTACCTCCCGTATACTTTCTGAATCATCAACGATGAGAATGTTCTTTGCCATGATTAGTATGTTTTCAAATATTACTTTCTAAAACTTTTGTTAAACCTGAATGCTCAATTAACAGGTGTTGCTCCTTTGGCAACTGACCTTCAATAGTAACATCAATTTGTTTCTGCTCTGCTGCGTTTCTAAAGGCATAAATAAGCTGCAAATAGCTTAAATCAATATTCTCGACCTTTTTTAGCGACAAAGTAACTTCTTTGAAGTTATCCAAGAGCACGTCAAATTCCTCCTTGGCTTTTTCGATACTAAAAATGGTAAGCTCTTTATTTAAAATTGCTGTAGCCTTCTTCTCATTTTTTTTATCGGAAGCGGGACGCAACAAAAATGAGTTGTACTCTTTCTTCATATATCAAAGTTTTTATTACACAAATAAGGTTTTTTTACTGTTCTTAAATGGACGCTAAACAGAGCATTTAAAAATTCGACCCATCCCTTTGCAAATCATCGCCTTGGGGTTTCAGGTTCGGTTTTCCCTCTCATTGCTTAACGTAAAGTAGCGTCCTCAAGTTTGTATTTTGTTCTATTATTTCCTGTTATATCTTCTACAAAAGGTCGGCTAAAAAAACTCAATATCTGAATCTTCATCGTTGATCTCAATTTCCCATTCATCGGCTTCATTTCCACTCAAAATATGATTATGAATCTGGTGCTCGGTTTCCATGGTATAATACTTTTTCAAATGCTCCAGATTATCGTCTTGTGAGTTTCGGTGTTCCTGGGTTTTCAAATTGTAATTAACCGAATTAAGTTCTTTAATCAGATTATCAATCACGTTATCAAAGTACTTATAATACTTAATTTGGCCAACCGACTGGCGAATATTTTCAATAACATTGGCAGCAACACGCTTGTTGGCGTGAATATATTTAAATATATCAGCTCTTTGTTTCTCAACAATATCGGAATTGGCATTGATCTTACCTACAAGCTCATCAAACAACTGTGTATTGGCTTCAATCTCCTGATAACGGATAATCTCCTCCTCCATATCATTTAGGCCCAGCATCACATTACTGAGTTTTTTGATGGTATTGTCCATTTCTGAAAAGAGCTGTTTCAGTTGCAGGTAGGGTTTGCTTTCGTTCGCAAAACTGGCATATTTATTCTCAAGCATTCCGGAAATTTTAGAAAACTCCTTATCCAAAGCAGCATTCCCTCTTTTCAACGAATTAAAATATTCACTCATTGTGTCCATTAAGTCGTTCATGTGCGAGGCCGTATTTTGGTAATTGCCATAGACCAATGAAAACAGATGATGAATCTTGCGAATGGAGTTAATCCGTTTAAGCGTAGTAGTATCATCAGAAGAGAGTCGTGAACCATGAAGCTCGGCAATATGTGACGAGGCATCCACCAACTCGGTTAAAGTATCGCCCACCTCCAAGAAGCTGGTAGTTATAATTTCTATGGCATTTTGATACTCGCGATTGGATTGAATTAATTGCGCAGCCTGCAAACCTGCGATGTCTCGCACACGAATAAAGCACTTAGCCTGATTATGCAAGGTTACTTCATCCTCCTCAACCTCTTTAAACTGCCACAACTCTCCTATCAAATCCCCATGCGTTTCCTGAATATGCTCCATTTTTTGCCGAATAATATCATGATACTGCAAATTAGTAATGATCTTACCAATATGTTCAGAGGATTTATCAAATTTGGTCTCAATGTCGGGGATAAGCTTCAGGGCCTCCTGATAAGATCTTTTGGCTCCGGCTATATACGGGGTGTTTTCTTTGTATAGGTTTTTAAGTTCAATTAAATCTTCACGCTTAGATTTATGCAATTCTTGCTTTGAAAGCTTTATGGTTTTCCGTAAGGTATTAAGTTGATGAATAAGCTTATCAACATTTTCGCGTGTTTGATCGGCTCGATGGGACAAACTGTTGCTCAGTTCTTTAAACAACTCACAATCATCGCTTTCACAATAACTGGAAAAATTCAAATTGGCCAATAAAAACTTAAAGGAGGTAAGATTCTGCCCATAGTTTTTAAGCGGAAAAAATACCAACCGGATTTTGTCAGCAATTTTCCCAATAAATTCAATAAGTAAATCGTAATGGTAATCTATAACATTTAATTCCCGCCCATAAGTACTCCAAAGTTCATCCAGATCCAGAATAAAACTACCTGCTTCTTGGCTTTTAATCAGTTGAAATAAGGTCTTGGTTTTGGCATTTACCTCTTTGGTATGATTATGGTAACCTTTAAAATCGTTACTAAGTTTAAGAAAATCCTCCTCAGCAATTTCAAGAAGCGATAAGATCTTTTTATCAACACCTTGAAAAATGGCCTGAATTTCCTCCAGAGAGTAGGTTTCCAAAAGTACCTTTAATTGAATTTTATCATTTAACTCTTGTTCGCTCATGAAGATGTATGCGTTGTTAGTGGTTGTTAAATACGGCGTTTACAGTTTGCATAAAAGTGTCAATATCAATAGGTTTCTCAATAAGAGCTTCAGCCCCTAACTCATCAACTACTTTCCGGTTATCTCCATCGGCATAAGCAGTAACGACAACAACCGGGATGGTACTCCACAGGGCATGCTCCTTTAACTCTTTCAACATATCAAAACCTGTTTTGTGAGGCATTAATAAATCCAGCAAGATCAAATGAAAATCTTTCTTGTTCAGTCGTTCATGCGCTTTTGCCACATTGGAACTGACCTCTACCAAGTAGCCTTCTTCTTCCAAAATGGCTTGCAGAAGGAGTAGATTGGTTTCACTATCGTCAACTATTAAAATTCTCTTTTTCACTCAACAAATTTTTATTTAGCATCGTGCAAACATTCCCTGTAAAAATACGATGAATAAACAAGAAGAGTCAATCCAGAGGGCGTGAGATTCCTTACTCCGGGAAGATGATTTAAATCACCATAAAAAGGAGTATTATATCATTATTTTTAGCTAAAAATTTACTATATTTACCTTAAACTAAAATAGCGTAAACATTGTACAGGTTCCCCGATGAAATAAATCCGCAACCCGGAATTTTAACTCCTGAGCAAATGGAGCTTATTAAAGATCACAGCAATGTAGTGACTTTTAATAAGCGCGATATTATCTTTAAACAAAACACCCGCACTTCCCATGTAATGTTCATTATTTCGGGAATGGTAAAGATTTTTAAGGAGGGGAGAAATCAAAAAGTGCTGATTTTGAATATTGGCACCCCGGGGCATTTTTTAGGACTCATAAGCATCTTTGGAGAGGATACCTTTACCTATTCCGCCTCGGCAATCGTCGATACGGAAATATTGTTCATCGATATCAACGTATTTAAAGAATTGTTGGAAGACAACGGGGCTTACGGTACGTACCTGCTTAAGAAAATGAGCCTTGACAATCTCTATGTTTTTGACAGGCTTATGAGCCAATCGCAAAAGCAGCTCCCTGGCAGAGTCGCCGACATTATTCTCTATTTCTCCCAAACCATTTACAATTCGCTTACCTTTGAATTCCCCCTGACCCGAAATGAATTAGCGGAATTGGCCGGAACCACAAAAGAAAGCCTGATTCGCACACTCACAGAGTTCCGAAATGATAAGATTATCAAGCTTGACAACAGGTATGTTGAAATTCAAAGCCTTGAAATTGTAAAAACACTAAGTAGAATAGGATAACCATGGAGCGACAGTACAATATATTAATTGTAGATGATATTTTCATGAATCGTTTGCTCATTAAAGAAATTGTGAGTGGCTGTACTAAGCACGTATATGAGGCTGAAAATGGCCAGCAGGCTATCGATATTATTAAAGAGCAGAAAGAACTTGACATGGTGCTCATGGACATTGAGATGCCGGTAATGAACGGTTTAGAAACCACACGCTATATACGCACACAATTAGGTACGCCCATGAGCAACCTGCCAATTATTGCCCTTACTGCTCATAATCCCGATGATTTCTTTGAAGATTTTCACTCTGCAGGTTTCAACCATCTTCTTACAAAACCCTATTCAATCGAAAAAGTGTTGAACCTAATCTATGACTTGGAGAAAGATAAAACCATTTAAATTCTCTGAAAAGTAGTCTTCACTCTTTGTTGTTCACCCTGTCTCCCTCATTAATCTCTTTTCCCATGAAAAAAATAGTTGCCCTTTTGGCTATCGCCTTATTCGTTGTTCAATGTACACCTAAGCGTCACCAGTATTCCCAGGGCGTATCAAAGGAGTTGGCACAGAGGAGGAAGACACAAATTGCTGATCTTTCCTACAAATTGAACTTAACCATTCCAAAAAGTATCGACTCGTTGTGTTCAGGTTCTGTAAACATATCTTGCAAACTCTTGCATAAAAACCACCCACTGGTTATTGATTTCAGAGCGCCCGAGGATCATATTCTAAGTATTCAGGCAAATACAAAAAGAGCCCCCTTATATTCGATAAAAAACGGACACATACAACTTCCGGTAAACCAATTTCGGGATTCATCCGTGTCGGTAACCATTAAATTTAAAGCGACAAATACCGGTTTAAACCGAAATAAGGAGTACTTATACACGCTATTTGTACCCGACAGAGCTTCAACAGCGTTTCCCTGTTTTGATCAACCCGACTTAAAAGCCACCTACCATCTTCAGCTCACCACACCAAAAAACTGGAAAGCTGTTAGCAATGGATCTTTGCTAAATAAAAAGCAGAAGACCCAAACCACTGCCTATACTTTCGAACCAACAGCACCAATCAGCACCTATCTCTTCTCCTTTGTTGCAGGTAAATTTAACATACTTACTCAACAAAAAGGAGAAAGAACCCTTCGACTTTTTCATCGGGAAGAGGACTCCACACGGATAAGGTTAAACCGTGATAAGATCTTTAAGTTGCAATTCGAAGCCCTCACGTGGATGGAAAACTATACGCATTTTGAGCATCCCTTTTCGAAACTGGATATGATTGCCATTCCGTCCTTTCAATATTCAGGAATGGAACACCCGGGAGCCATTTTGTATCGCGCCGAAAAGTTATTTCTTCCCGCTGAAGCTTCTGTTCAACAAGAAATGGACAGAGCAAACCTTATTAGTCATGAAACAGCCCACCTATGGTTTGGCGACCTGGTAACAATGAAGTGGTTTAACGAAGTATGGTTAAAAGAAGTATTTGCCAACTTCCTTGCAGATATGATTGTGGAAGAAGCCTATCCGCACATTGACCATCAGCTGAATTTTTACTTAAACCATTTTGAAGAGGCCTTCTCGGTAGACAGAACAGAAGGTGCCACACCCATCCAGCAACCATTGGGTAACTTGTTAGATGCAGGCTCGCTGTATGGTCCTATCATTTACCATAAGTCACCCATTGTAATGAAGCAATTGGAAGAGCTGGTAACTCCCGAAGCCTTACATAAAGGACTACAAAATTACATCTCTAAATATGCCTATAATAATGCTAGTTGGCATGATCTCATTTCTCTGCTCAACCAAAACTATGACGGCGATCTGCTAAATTGGAGTAACACCTGGTTGAACTTCCCGGGTCGTCCAAATATTACCATACTGCCAGCTTTTAATGCCGACAAAAATCTCGCTTCACTCATCATAAAAAATCAGCATCCTCATGATACAGTAAATATCTGGCAACAACCCCTGTCAGTATATGTGGAAGCTGCTAACAAAAAAGAAACTATCGAGTTTTTAGTGCTTGACACTCTGCAAGCACAAACACTATCCACCCCCATTGCAAGCCCCAAGCACTTAATTCCGGGCTCTAAAGGACTGGGATACGCACATTTCAGCCTTGCCACGCCTTACCAAAGAGCACTATTTACACAATTCCACACCTTTGAGCAACCTTTGCACCGGGCCATTGCCTATCAGATAGCCTGGGAACATATGCTTGAACATACTATAACCCCGCAATTTACAGCTAAAAATTACCTCCGGGCTTTGCAGATGGAAACAAATCAACAACTCAGAGAGTGGTTAATGCAACACCTTAAAACCCTCTTCGTTGAATGGCTTCCCCGCTCCCAAGCCCCAAAACTATGTGACCGCTTTAATAGTTATTTGTGGCAGCAGATGCAAATTCCGGATTTGCAAAACAAATTGGCGTTCTTCAATACTTATTTGGTCACGGCTTATTTAGCTGAAGATCTTCAAAGGTTGAAACAGATGCTGAACAACGAGCTTAGAATCCCAAACTTTTCATTGGCCTCGAGAGAACAGATTTCATTAGGCCTGGCATTAATGCTAAAAGATCCGGCAAATTATAGCACAACAAAAAAAAGCGTATTAGAGAAGTTAGACGAGGAAGAACTAAAAGAGAAATTCCTTCTATTAAGTCAAGCGGCATCACCTGTAAAAGCAACACGAGATAGTCTTTTTTACTCCTTTAAAGAGCCCTCGAATCGCGAAAAGGAAACCTGGGTAGTCGAAGCCATCCATTACCTTCATCATCCGGCACATGCCCACAAAAGCATTGAATATATATTGCCAAGCCTCGAATTACTTACGGAGATACAACGTACGGGAGACATATTCTTCCCTAAACAATGGTTGAATGCAACTTTTTGGAGTCACAGCGAGCCCGAAGTTCTGGAAATCGTTCATACATTTTTAAACAACCACCCGGACTTTCCGCAACACTTACGAAATAAAGTTCTGCAGGCAATAGACGATACAAAACGAAAAGCACAACAAAAAACTGAGAGTACGATCGAGGTTCAGGATAAGCTTTAACCAAATAATAGTGGACACTAACTGCGAACTGCGGGTGGCAGTAACTCCAGGGCTATTGCAAGAGCAACCACAGCTATACGAATAATATGGATGCGCACAAGTGAGCCTTTAAGAAGGTTCAGATTAGGCAAAATTTATGCATAACCTAAATCGGGCTCTATTCTCTCCTCTCCCCGTGCCTTCGAGAGCCAGCCTACCGATTTATCGGGATAATTGAGGGGTGGTGCGTGGGCGTGAAGGAAATGAGAGCAGGCCTCTTCGTCTCTTCTCTTCGTTCGTCCTTTCTCCTTTTCGCCTGCCTGCCGAATTCTATGTCAAAAGCAAGCTTCATTTACTAATTTTTCACTTCTACTCTTACAAATTAACTGCGATGACAAAATTTTAGACAGTCTATAGATGTTGGTTTTAGGAGGCTGCAGCAAGCACTAATGATGTGTGACATAAAGAAGTAGCATGCTGTTTTTTTATTTTTCTTGCCATTGGTCTCGACAATGCCCTATAAAATAATGACTGCTCTATTTTTTCTCCTTGTTCTTTTGTCTGCAGCGACAAAAGAACCAAAAGCGCCGCCGCTATAATAAAACACCTAAAAATGCTGCGAACTCACTAAATCCATTTAACTTGAACGCTTCTTATCATTTTATACGATAACAGAGAATGGCGCGTTCTTCGAACAGAAATGGATTCTTAACGCTCGTTCTTGCATTATCTTTACGGCGTTTTATTAATGCGGATTTTTGCTCATAGTAATGAGTTAAACCCTTTAAA
>JAWOEH010000129.1:0-27022 GCA_046482855.1 Bacteroidales bacterium
GAGGCACTGGAATATTCCGGAAAATTACTCTCTAAGGTTTCCTCGGTATTTTACGGACTCCGCTCGGCCAATACCAACGATGGCATTAAGGAAATTTCAGGTGAAGTAGGCATGATGCTTTCCTCGCACTATGACGACATCAACCTGAATATGGATCTCTTCAACCGAATTGAAGAGGTTTACAACCAAAAAGATGAGCTTGGGTTAAATCAAGAGCAATCAATGCTACTTGAGGATACCTACAAAGGCTTTGTTCGTTCAGGAATCAATTTGCCCGAGGATAAGAAAAGCCGTTTGCGCGAAATAAACAGTCGCCTTTCCGAATTATCCAATGAGTTTGGCCAAAACCTACTAGCAGAAACCAATAACTTTCAATTAGTTATCGACAACAAACAGGATCTTGCCGGATTACCTGAAGGCGTAATTGCCGGAGCTGCTGAAACTGCAAGTGCCGAAGGAATGGAAGGCAAATGGTTGTTTACGACCCAAAAACCCAGTATGCTGCCCTTTCTGCAATATGCCGAAAACCGCGATCTTCGCGAGAAGCTTTACAAAGGGTACTTCAACCGTGGCGATAACGATAATGAATACGATAACAAAGCCATTGTTGCTGAAATTGCCAACCTGCGCGTAGAGCGCGCTCATCTTCTAGGTTTTGACAGCTATGCCGATTACGTGTTGGAAGATCGTATGGCGAAAAAATCAGAAAATGTATACAACCTATTGGATGAGTTGTGGGCTGCTGCCTTGCCGGTTGCAAAACAAGAACGCGCTGCCATGCAAGAGGTCATCGATAGCGAAGGTGGCGACTTCCAGCTAGCTTCATGGGACTGGTGGTACTATGCCGAGAAAGTTCGCCAGCAACGATACAGTCTCGATGAGAACGAAATTCGTTCCTACTTTCAACTGGAAAATGTACGCGAAGGTGCTTTCTATACAGCCAACCAGCTGTTTGGCCTGACAATTAACGAAATTGACGACGAAAATTTCCCTAAGCCCCACCCCGACGCGCAGGTATTTGAAGTGTTAGACAATGATAACTCCCATCTGGGAATTCTCTACATGGACTTTCACCCTCGTGCCAGCAAAAAACCAGGAGCCTGGTGTGGTGTTTATCGCAAGCAGCATCGTACACAAACCGAAGAAAATGTAGCCCCCGTAGTAACCATTGTTTGCAACTTCTCGAAGCCTGTAGGAAATACCCCTGCATTGCTTAGCTTTGACGAAGCCTCTACCCTTTTCCACGAGTTTGGCCACGGATTGCACCAATTATTATCTGATAACCAGTACAAATCGCTGTCGGGCACTTCTACTCCTCGCGACTTTGTAGAGTTGCCTTCACAGATTATGGAAAACTGGGCCGCGGAACCCGAAGTGATGAACGTATATGCTAAGCATTACGAAACAGACGAGGTTATTCCTGAAGCCCTGGTTGAGAAAATGAAAAATGCAGGCAAATTCAATCAGGGTTTTGCTACGGTTGAATACCTTGCTGCTTCGTTACTCGATATGGAATACCACACTCTTACTGAAAAGCAGGACATTGATGTGGAATCTTTTGAGAAAAACTACCTGGATGAAATTGGATTGATTGACGAGATTAAGCCTCGTTATCGCACCACCTACTTCAACCACATTTGGGCCAGTGGGTATTCGGCTGGTTATTACAGCTATATCTGGGCAGGTGTATTGGATGCCGATGCATTTGAAGCATTCAAAGAGACATCGCTTTTCGACCAGGAAACGGCAACAGCCTTCCGCGAACATGTATTGTCGAAAGGCGGTACTGATGATGCCATGGAGATGTACAAACGCTTCCGGGGTCAGGAGCCTAGCAAAGAGCCTTTGCTGCGCCGAAGAGGGCTTTTATAAAAAATGACACTACAGGAAAGAGGCTGCCGAATGGCAGCCTCTTTTTTATTGCATTAATCTTCTTTTCAATCAAGCGATATAATCAAATCATCAAGTTTCCTTTTGGGCACATGATGTAGCTGCTTTTCATCACGCCAATACTTAAAATCTTCTCCATTCATCTCTTCAAGCTGCACCTCCTCTTTGGGTCTGCCCAAGGCAATCACTTGCAAAATTTCAAGATGTTCGGGCAAGCCAAGTTCTTTGTGCAGCGCCTCTCGTTTTACAGCGGCAATAATACAACCACCAAATCCTTCTTCAACGGCTCCCAACAAAATACTTTGAGCTGCAATGCCGTGGTCGCACAGGTAGTTATTGGTAATGGCAGTATCCCCCAGCATAACCAGGTAAGCCGCAGGACGTTCACCTTCATCGGGCCCATTCCACTCTTTCAGGTATCCCGCCCAGGCAAGGTGCGGGAAGATCCGTGCATTTACCTCCGGCGTATGACTTACTACATACTTTAAGGGTTGTGCATTGCGACCCGAAGGCGACAAGCGTGCCAGATTTACCCAGCTTTTTAACTGTTCCTTTTCAATAGTCTGGTCTTGGTAAAAACGGCGATAGCTTCTGTTCTTTTTAACTAAGTGGTATAACATAGTGGCATCTTTTGTTTACTCTATTGACATCTTTCCTGCTAAAAAGTTAAAAACCTCCGGAAAAACCGGAGGTTTAGGAACTAAAATACTACAAAGCAGTAATTAAAAGCGTTTGCCAACAACTTCCCAATCCAATACATTCCAGAAGTTGGAAAGATAATCGGGGCGTTTATTCTGGTAGTCAAGATAATAAGCATGTTCCCACACATCGCAGGTAAGCAGAGGAGTCATCCCGTCGCGCAAAGGATTTTCGGCATTTTGTTTTTTCACAATTTCCAGTTCGCCTTGCTGATTTTTCACCAACCAAGCCCAACCAGAACCAAATAATGCGGCAGCCTCTTTCTCGAAGGTTTCTTTAAAAGCCTCGAAAGAGCCCCATTTTTTATCAATAGCCTCAGCCAAAGGCCCTGCAGGTTTATCTACCGGATTTGGGCGGAAAGCCTCAAAGTAAAAGGTATGATTCCAAACCTGTGCGCCATTATTAAAGATTCCCCCATCGGCTTTTTTAATGATCGTTTCCAAATCGGCATTTTCAAACTCGGTGCCTTCAATCATGCCATTCACTTTATTTACATACCCTTGATGGTGTTTGCCATAGTGAAACTCAAGCGTACGTTTACTAATGTGTGGTTCAAGCGCATCCAGCGCATACGGTAATTTAGGTAATTCAAAAGCCATAATATGTTTCGTTTAGTTGTTAAGTAAAGTTAGTTGTACTCTAGCAACAACAGAAAGGGCGGAAGGTTCAAATCCCTTCCGCCCTTTCAGAACTACCTAAACTACAACTAAAACACTAAACGAAACGCTTAGTAACGTCGCTCCAATTAATCACATTCCAGAAAGCGTCAATATAATCGGGGCGTTTATTTTGATACTTTAAATAATAAGCGTGTTCCCATACATCTAATCCCAAGATAGGTGTTCCCTGAACTTCAGCTACATCCATAAGGGGATTATCCTGATTGGGGGTTGACGTCACAACCAATTTCCCGTTCTGGTTCACCAGCCAAGCCCAACCTGAGCCAAACCGCCCGGCAGCAGCTTTGTTAAAAGCCTCTTTGAAATTGTCGAAACTGCCAAAATCACGATTTATCGCTTCAGCTAATTTTCCCTCAGGCTTGCCTCCACCATCAGGCGACATATTTTGCCAAAAAAGCTTATGGTTGTAAAAACCACCTCCATTGTTTCTAACAGCCGCACTGTGTTTCGATACATCCTTTAATATCTCTTCGATTGAAAGCTTCTCCAAATCGGTGCCTTCAGTAGCTGCATTCAACTTGGTTGTATACCCACCATGATGCTTGGTATAGTGAATTTCCATTGTACGAGCATCAATATAGGGTTCCAATGCATTGTAATCGTAAGGTAACTTGGGTAATTCGAAAGCCATAATTGTATATTTTTTATTATTCTTATTTAGATTAATTCTATTTAATTCAATTGTTCTAACAATGCCTTTTCAAAAATGTTTACCGCAGCTAAAAAAAGTTTGTACTTTCGTGCAAATTTTCAGCCATGAATAAGAAGATTCTCCATATTGCCATTCCCAATATCATCAGTAACATTACCATTCCCTTGTTGGGGCTTGTGGATTTAGCTCTCGTTGGTCATTTGGACAATAAACTTTACATAGGTGCCATATCGTTGGGTGGCATGATCTTCAACTTTTTGTACTGGGGATTTAGCTTTCTTCGTATGGGCACCAGCGGTTTTGCGGCTCAGGCATACGGACAGCGCAACCTTAAAGAAAGTACCCTGATATTATCACGAGGACTCTTTGTGGCAGCCATTGGTGCATTTTTTCTTATTCTCTTTCAAATTCCTATTGCCAAACTTAGCTTTAGTATCATTAAGGGAAGCCATGGCGTTGAACAGCTCGCTTCTTCATACTTCTATATCCGCATATGGGCGGCACCTGCTACAATTGGTCTCTACGCACTGATGGGTTGGTTTATTGGCATGCAAAATGCCCGTTTCCCAATGATGATAGCGATCTTAATCAATCTGCTCAACATCGTATTCAATATATTGCTGATAAAAGTGTTCGACATGAATTCCGATGGCGTTGCCCTTGGAACCGTTATGGCGCAATACTCAGGACTTTTGTTCGGTGCATATTTGTTGGTTCGCTACTACAAACGGCTTCTTCCCTATTGGAATTTTAAGGAGATGGTACAATTGAAAGCACTAAAACTCTTTTATTCGGTAAACAAGGACATCTTTATACGAACCATCTGCCTGATTTTTGTGCTGTCATTCTTCACTGCCCAATCGGCCAACGCCGGCGATACCACACTGGCAGTAAACACATTGCTATTGCAATTCTTCACGATATTCTCCTACATAGCCGACGGATTTGCCTATGCCGGAGAGGCAATTGTAGGCCGATATTACGGTGCACGTAACAAAGCACTCCTGATGCAAGCTATAAAAAAACTTTTCCTCTGGGGCGTTGGTCTTGCTATTCCATTCACTCTGGTATATACGTTTGCAGGCGATTATTTGGTTTACCTACTTACCGATAATAAGGAAGTTATTGCTGCAACAGCTCCATTTATGGTGTGGGTATTTTTTCTGCCACTGGCCACGTTTTCCGCCTTTATCTGGGATGGCATTTATATAGGCGCTACGGCCTCTGCAGGTATGCGCAATGCCATGTTGCTCTCCACATTGCTCTTTTTCCCCACCTATTACCTGGTGTTCCCTCTCTGGGGCAACCACGGACTCTGGTTAGCCTTTGTATTATTTATGCTTACCCGGGGCATTGTGCAAACGGTTCTCGCTCCTTATGCAGTCTTGAAAAAACTTTAGCACAACCACTTAATTATCTAGATATTTATATATATTTGCATGTAAACAATTCCAGCCACAAGGGTGTTAAAAGAAAAAGGATAAAGTATGCAAATAACAAAAGAGATTTCCATTGAAGATCTGGTAGATACTGTCCCCCAGGCAGTGAAATACCTAATGCACGAAGGCATCAAGTGCATCGCATGCGGCGAACCTATTTGGGGAACCTTAGAAGAAGCAGCAAAAGAAAAAAACTTTTCGGATGCCGATATTGAGCGATTTGTGAAGGATTTACAACATTACGCCGATAATCCTGATGAAGAAGTAAAGACCCCAGAGCCGGACATCAAGACAAAAAAACTATAACCCCCTCCAGATGTGCCATTGATACCTCTCAACGGCACTTTTTTTTTATTTAACATAAGCATAAGAATTAGGCTACGTAACCACCTGCCCACTTACCTTACTTTTGCCCCTCACAGGTAGCCAACTTATGTTTAGAAAATTTCGAATTAAGCTTCTGGTAAGCTTCATTTTGTTTACCACAATAGGGTTGACTGTTATTTTAATCAATACCACCTACCTCAAAAGGAAAGGGGACTTAGAGAACATACATACCGCCATAAAGGAGATAAACGCTTTGCTATACAAGGATGTAATCAACATCCAGAATTTCTTCTCCTATGAATCGGTAAATCCGGAATACTTCAGCACTGGAGAGAGCCCTTTCCTAAAACAGCACAATCGGCATTTCAATAAAATACTTGAGCAACTAGCCAATTTAAAAAAACTGAAAGAGATTGAGAAATTTCAGATTTACGACTCTATCGAAACCATTACCACCTCCTTGAAAAGATATGAACAGATGTTTCAGAAAGCTGCAAACACCCTTTATTTACGGGGTTATAAAGATAACGGCACGGAAGGTAAAATGAGGGAATATGCCCATAAGCTAGAAGAGCTTCCCGAACTTGAAGTGGCCAATATTCTAATGCTGCGACGCCATGAGAAAGATTACATCATTCGGAATGAACCAAAATACATACATGAATTAAGAGCTTTAGCCAATAAGTTAGAGAGGCAATACCAGCAGACCAATGCAATATCACCTGCAACGCGCGACAGCGCTTCATGCTACATCGCGGGCTATGTCAAACACTTTAACCGCTTGGTTTTACTCGATAAAAAACTTGGCATCAAGGACAACTCAGGACTACGTAAACAGATAACAGAACAGGAAGAGTTTATTCTCTCCCTTTTTGAGACTTTCATCATGCAATCAGAGCAAAAAAAGAGACAACTGTCCAACCAGCTTGCACTACTATACCTTGGCTTTGCCTTTTTAGCAATAGCCGGAAGCATTGGTTTAAGCTTTGTCCTGGCCAAACGGATTACTTACAATCTTACGCTATTAGGAACGAATATGCAAGCCTTTGTCAATTCAAGCTTTTCGCCAACGCAAGGGGAACAATTTCCCGATAGCATTAGAAAAGATGAAGTGGGGCAGTTAATTATGAACTATCGACTTTTGCGAAAGGAGATTCTTTTGCTCATACTGGATTTTCAGCAAAAGGTAGAGGAGAGAACCAAAGCACTACAAGCGCAACAGGAAAAAACAGAATTACAGAAGGAAGAGATTGCTGCACAGAGAGATGAACTGTATGCCCAAAATAAATACATCCAGAAACATAAACAAAAGGTTGAGTTACAAAACAAAGAGATATTCAGTAGTTTTCGCTATGCACGACTCATCCAACAAGCGATCATGTCCAATGAGCAAGTTTTAAAGTTCGCAGTAAAAGATAGCTTTGTGCTCTTTAAACCCAAAGAGATCATCAGCGGTGATTTCCATTGGATCCGAAAGGTAAAAAACAGTCGCTTCGATGTTACCCTGATAGCCCTTGGCGACTGCACCGGACATGGCGTACCAGGAGCCATGATGAGCATGCTGGGTATTGGCCTGCTTAATGAAATCATTTTACGAAAAAAACTCGTAACAGCAGCGCAGATATTAACACAGCTTCGGAGCAATGTTATGGATGCATTGCAAACTCAAAACGGACATAGCAACAACGATGGAATGGATATTGCTTTTGTCATGCTCGATAATAACACCGGGCAGGTACAATTTGCAGGGGCTAACCGACCGTTGTACCTAATTCGGGATAGCGGAATAACCATAATAAAAGGAGATAATATGCCCATTGGCAAACATGCCAACGACAACAGAAGTTTCCGAAACCATCATCTACAATTGGAACCGAAGGATCGTCTCTATCTCTTTTCCGATGGTTACCCCGACCAATTCGGAGGAAAGGAAGATAAGAAGTTCAAACGTCGCCGATTTCGCGAGCTATTGTTGCGAATACATCAGCACCCCATGAGCCAACAACATGCAATTTTGGATAGTGAGCATACGAATTGGAAAGGCAACAGAGAACAAACCGACGACATCCTTGTTATGGGCATGCACTATGCAAAAGGAGAGCAGCATATGAATAGCTAAAAAAAGACAGCCGAAGCTGCCTTTTCTCTATTTTATGGTTTTTCTAATTAGTTACAAGCCTTTTGCATCAGGTAATTTTGCACATAATCCTTTACCCCTTCCTCCAATGATGTAAAGGGCTTATCGTAGCCAATACCGCGGAGCTTTTCCATCTTCGCCTCCGTAAAATACTGGTACTTATCTCGTATATCTTCGGGGGTATCAATAAAGGAAATATTTTCCTCTTTCCCCATGGCCTTAAAAGTAGCGCGTGTTAAATCCAGAAACGAGCGGGCCTGTCCTGTTCCCAGGTTGTAAATTCCGGAATCCTTGCGGTGTCGCATTAAAAAATACAATACCTCTACCACATCTTTCACGTACACAAAATCGCGCAATTGTTCGCCATCTTTGAAGTCGGGGCGGTGCGAACGGAATAACTTCATGCCACCGGTTTCACCAATCTGATTAAAGGCATGATAAACCACGGAAGCCATACGCCTTTTATGATACTCGTTGGGTCCATAAACATTAAAAAACTTCAGCCCAGCCCAAAAGAAAGGCTTCTTCTCCTGTTCCAATGCCCACTTATCAAATTCATTCTTCGATTCGCCATAAGGATTTAGTGGCTTCAATTTGGGAATCAGCTCGTGCTTATCGTCATACCCTAAAGCTCCATCGCCGTAAGTAGCAGCTGAGGAAGCATAGACCATAGGCAACCCAAACTCGGTACACAATTGCCACAGCTCCTTGGTGTAATTCAAATTCAGTTTATTAAATACCTGCTCATCAAACTCGGCAGTATCGGTACGTGCACCAATGTGGAAAACAAACTGCACAAGCCGATGATTTTCTCTCAACCATTGGGGAAATTCCTCTCTATCCACTTTTTGGCTATAGGCTTTTCCTTCAAAATTCATCTGCTTGTTAGTTTTCGAGAAATCGTCCACCAACACAATATCTTTATAATTTTCCTCATTGAGCTTGGTTAGCAGGTTACTACCTATAAAACCTGCGGCTCCGGTTATAATAATCATAGTCTTGCGTGTTTGAAAATGAGGCTGCTAAGTTAAAAATATTTGTTCGGGAAGATCGGGGATCAATCCATGTTTTTGGGCAAAATCGTACAAATAGGTAATGGATCTGCGCCCCTCCTCACCCAACTCTTTCGAGAACTCGTTTACATATAAATCGATGTGCCGGTACATTACCGACTCCTCCATTTCGCGAGCATGCTCACGGATAAAAGGATAGGCCTCTTTGGGGTGCGCAAAGGCATAGGCAACGCTTCGTTTCAATACCCGATTTACCTTTTGCTTTACTTCCTCAGGCAACGAACGCTTTATGGCAATCCCTCCCAAAGGGATCGGGGAGTTCGTTTTAGCTTCCCAAAATTCGCCCAGATCTAAAATTTTATGCAATCCTCGCTGAGCATAGGTAAACCTATTTTCATGAATAATCAGGCCGGCATCACACTCGCCTGAGAGCACCACCTCTTCGATATCGGAGAACAGGTAAGCCTGCCGATTCTGTGCTTTGGGGTAAGCTACCGAAAGCAGCAAGTTGGCCGTAGTTTTTTCACCGGGAATAGCAATTTTTAGTGCATCTACCTCATCCGGAAAGATCTTATGTTTACTAATAAGCAAAGGTCCGTTATTCTTCCCCAAAGCACTCCCCGCATCCAGCCATTGGTAGTTTTCGGCTACATAAGCATAGCCGTGAAAGCTCATTTTTGTCACATCCAAATCGGCATTTTCAGCTCTTCTATTAAGCTCCTCCACATCTTTCATTACCAATTCAAACACAAGGCCTTCAGTATCCACACGATCGTGAACCAGGGCGTCGAACATAAAAGTATCATTTGGGCAGGTAGAAAAACCCAGTTGCAAAATAGTATTGCTCATATTAAGTATGATCGTTAAGTTTTGATAAAAAAGCTACTAATTGACGGTTCGATGCTTCAATGGCTTCCTCCAGTTTCCAAGCCTCCCGATTTCGGGGTTCCACGTAATTGGATATCCCTCGCAAGGCAAGCCAGTGGTTACATTTGTGAAGAGTACAGGCATAAAAGAAGGCAGCTGATTCCTGCGTTTCGATGTCTGCCCGGTAATAATTTTCTAAAAAGGCAATATCCTCCTCTCTTCCATGCACTGTATTGGAGGTCAATCCTTTTGCTTTTGGCAAAGACAAATATTCAGTGTATTGTCCCATATTATCTGGCGCATGTAACTTTCCCTTGCTGTAAGGAAACTCATCGGAATTAACAAAATCGGTCGAAAACATGTTCCGAAATCCTGAAGAGGAAGAGATGCCAAACCCCTCAACCTCTTCGGAGACCACCTGAACCACTTGTGCAAGTTGCCATTCCTTGTTGAAACTACCTGCCACACCTATATTAAAAATCCAGTCGTAAGCTCGAAGATTCGTATTCCCCATGGCAAAAGCCGTGGCCAATAGCCCAACCCCGGTTACCAGAAAAGTAAGCGTATGCCGTTCCCATTCAAAGGTATTCGCATCCGCTCCATGAACCTCCCCTATAAGCTGTTTACAAACAGCAATTTCTTTATGGGTAGCAGAAACAATTAATATTTTCATTTGTTCAACAATTGCCGCTTAAGGTTTGACAAACTTCGATAAAATTACACAGAAAAACAGAGATTCACACAAATTCCTTACTTTTATGCTCTTTATTACACGACGCGAACGCTTTAGTTCAGCACACCGGATGTTCCGACCCGATTGGTCGGATGAACAGAATCAAGAAATTTTTGGTGCCTGTTCAAACCCCAATTGGCATGGGCACAACTACGAATTATTTGTGACCGTAAAAGGGCCCATGAACCCGGAAACTGGTTATGCCATGAACATCAAGGACTTAAGCACACTCATTAAAAGAAAGGTGATTATAAAAGTTGATCACAAAAACATGAATACCGAAGTGGATTTTATGCAAGGGAAAATTGCTTCTACCGAAAACATGGCTGTAGCAATTTGGGAGGAGTTAGCGCATGAGATAGAAACAATGGGATGCACCCTGCATTGTGTAAAAATACAGGAAACTGAAAACAACTATGTTGAATATTACGGATAAAATAAACTTATGGAAATCATCAATAACGGCGTAACAACCAAAGAGGACAGCGGATATACGCGCATTGACAAATGGGATCAAGAAAAAACAGAAAAACTTGCTCACCATTACGAAGAGATCTTAAAGCTTTTGGGTGAGGATACTACCCGTGAAGGGTTGGAGAAGACTCCCGAACGCGTGTCAAAAGCCATGCAATTTCTAACCAAGGGCTATAATATTGAGCCAAAGGATATCCTCACATCAGCTATGTTTCGTGAAGATTATCAACAAATGGTACTGGTAAAAGATATTGAACTCTACTCGATGTGCGAGCACCATATGATCCCATTTTATGGGAAAGCACATGTAGCTTACATTCCCAATAAGCATATTACAGGGCTGAGCAAAATTGCCCATGTGGTAGAAGCCTTTGCCCGAAGACTGCAGGTACAGGAACGCTTGACCATGCAAATACGTGATTGCATACAGGAAACACTCAACCCCCTAGGTGTAGCCGTAGTGATTGAGGCCCATCACATGTGCATGCAAATGCGAGGCGTACAAAAACAAAATAGCTCCACCACGACCAGTGCCTTTACAGGCGCCTTCTTACGCGAAACCAAAACCCGCGAGGAGTTCATACACCTAATTGGCAAAAACCTGCATTAAGCCGCTTGAACTGAAAAATTCAGCCCCGCACACTTGCCCTGTTGCGGGGTATTTTCTTACATTTGTTCCGATTTTTAATGGCTTACCTACGAATTCGTAAGCCCATTTTTAACCAAATCAATGTTTATGAAAGCATACGTATTCCCGGGACAGGGAGCACAGTTTGTAGGCATGGGAAAAGATCTTTACGACAATTTCCCTGCAGCAAAAGAGTTGTTTGAGAAAGCAAATGACATCCTCGGATTCCGCATTACTGATTTAATGTTTGAAGGCACCGAAGAGGATCTGAAACAGACAAAGGTCACACAGCCAGCTATTTTTCTTCACTCTGTATTGCTGGCCAAATCGATGAACGACTTTCAGCCGGACATGGTTGCCGGACACTCGCTGGGCGAATTCTCAGCCTTGGTAGCCAATGAAACTCTGGCCTTTGAAGACGCTCTGAAATTGGTTTACCAACGCGCCCTGGCAATGCAGGAAGCATGCGAAGCCGAACCTTCAACAATGGCCGCCATTCTGGGGCTTGAAGATAGTGTGGTGGAAGAAGCTTGTGCCCAAATTGACGAGGTAGTTGTTCCGGCTAACTACAACAGCCCCGGCCAAGTGGTGATTTCCGGAAGTATGAAAGGAATTGACCAAGCCGTAGAAAAACTGCAGACGGCAGGAGCAAAACGTGCACTAAAGCTTAAAGTTGGCGGTGCTTTTCACTCGCCACTTATGGAGCCTGCCCGCGAAAAACTGGCAAAAGCGATTAACGAAACACAATTTAATAAACCCATTTGCCCGGTTTACCAAAACGTACATGCAAAGCCTGAGAAAGATCCTGATGCAATTAAGGAAAACCTGATAGCTCAGCTTACCTCGCCGGTACGTTGGACACAAACCGTAAAGAATATGATTGCCGATGGTGCCGACTCATTTACTGAAGTGGGGCCGGGTAACGTGCTGCAAGGATTAATTAAAAAGGTTGACAGAAAAATGACAACCGGGAGTGCATCAATAGATTAAACTAATTTGCCCGAATAAAAAAAGCGCGAGGAGTTCTCGCGCTTTTTTTATTCCATACCGTTTCGCCCGGCCAATTAGCAGTCCCTCCCCCCCCCTTTTTTCTTCCTTTTTAATCAACAATATGGCTGTTCATCCTCTTTTTTAACATTAGTATATTGCTTGCCTCGATTAATTTTATACTTTTACGGCAAAACCTAAAATACCCAAAATAACTTGTTATGAATTCGAAAATTACAAAAAGAGACATCACGTTCTTTATCTTTGGCTTTTTAGCTTTCATTGCTATCGAAGTAATTTCTAACTGGGAAGAGCATAAAAAAACCCTCATCGTAGGCTGGGAAGATACCAGCAGCGAACAAATTATTGAAAACTAAAAAGCAAAAGGCACTTTCTCTGAAAGTGCCTTTTGCTTTGTTTCTGCTCTTCTTAATCTCCGAACTTTAAGGAAATGGTTTGAATCAACTCCTCGCTTACACTCCTGGGAACAGGACTGGCCTTTGTCAGTTCACGTAAAATTTGTTTCTCTTCTTCGGAGTAGGTTTGCCCGGAAAAATCAAATTCGATTTGTACTTCTTGAATTCGTCGTGGATCATTACGCATGACCTTTGTGGTTTTGGAGGTGGCTCCATCAATACTAAACCCATGTTCACGAGCCTTAATCCCCATAATAGTAAAAATACAGCTCCCTAGCGCTGTTGCCACCATATCGGTGGGCGAAAAATATTCGCCCTTGCCATTATTATCGGTAGGCGCATCCGTTATTATCTTATTGCCTGACTGAACATGCGTAGCTTCGGTACGCAAATCACCGAGATAACGGGTTCGTATAGTTTCCATATATCATCATGTTTAATGTTTTCATATAGCTAAACAAGCTTCCACCCATTTGGTTTAGCAAAAAAGAAAAGAGGAGCCTACAAACAACTCCTCTTTACCAAACACAAACTACAAACTAAAAACTACAAACTATAACAAGCAGTTGTTATAATCGTCAATATTGTTAATGAACAAATGCTTTAACGCGCCTGTTCCGATCAATTCAAAAAGGATGATTCACCTCAATTATACAAATGCAGAGAAAAGAAACCTACAGCATTCTTTCCAACAGCGAATATAACAAAAAAATATTCGCTTCAAATGCGCATTGTTAATAAATTAACATAATTGTTCTAAACGGTACCTTGCTCAAGCATTGCCTGTGCTACCTTAAGAAAACCAGCAATATTTGCCCCTTTAACATAATCGACATCCCCATCGGGTTGCCTTCCGTGGGCTACGCAAGCTGCATGAATACTTTTCATAATCTGGTGCAAGCGTTGATCTACCTCCTGATTTTGCCAGCTAAGCTTCATCGCATTTTGTGTCATTTCCAGTCCGGAGGTTGCCACACCTCCGGCATTAGCAGCTTTTCCCGGACCGAAAAGCACCCGGTTTTCCTGAAATACTTGAACAGCCTCAGGCGTGGAGGGCATATTCGCTCCTTCCGATACGCAAAGAACTCCATTGCTCACTAACTCTTCTGCGTCAGCTCTATCCAGTTCATTCTGGATTGCACAAGGCAATGCAATATCAACAGGTTGTTCCCAGGGTGTTTTCCCCTCATGAAACTGCGCATTTTCAAATCTATATGAATAAGGCTTAACAATATCTTCGTTGCTGGCACGCATTTCCAGCATGTAATCAAACTTGGCCGGGGTGTTAATACCATCAGGATCATATATATAGCCATCGGGCCCTGATATCGTCACAACCTTGGCTCCCAACTCGGTAGCTTTTTGAGCTGCCCCCCAGGCCACATTCCCAAAACCTGAAATAGCTACGGTTTTGCCCTTAAAGCTCTCATTTCTTGTTGCCAACATTTCACTGGCGAAATAGACATTCCCATAGCCGGTAGCTTCGGGCCTAATCAAGCTTCCTCCCCAATTCATGCCTTTTCCGGTAAGCACGCCTGTATTTTCATGAGCCAGCTTTTTATACATGCCATACATATAACCAATTTCACGAGCTCCCACACCTATGTCGCCAGCCGACACATCTGTATCAGCTCCAATTAGCCGCCACATTTCCAGCATAAAGCACTGACAAAAACGCATAATTTCATCATCACTTTTGCCCTTTGGATCGAAATCGGACCCTCCTTTGGCGGCTCCCATGGGCAATGTTGTCAGGGCATTTTTGAAGATTTGTACAAATCCCAAAAACTTCAAGATACTCAGGTTAACACTTGGGTGGAACCTGAGTCCGCCTTTATAGGGTCCAATGGCGTTATTGAACTGAATACGGTAGCCCAAATTAACATGTACCTCACCCCGATCATCTTTCCAAGGGATTTTAAAGGTCAACATTCGATCTGGCTCAATAAGTCGCTCCAGAATAGCGGCAGAAGCAAATTCAGGGTGCGCATTATACACATCCTGAATTGACCCTAATACTTCCTGCACGGCCTGCAGGTATTCCACCTCACCAGGGTATTTCTGTGCTAGCTGTTGCATCAGATTTGTTACGTCCATAGAAAAAAAGTATTATGGAATGGTTATAATTGTTCGCCTCCCTGTACATCCGGTTTAAACTGTAAGCCACAAAAAGCTGCCAGCTTCCTTCAAAGTTCCTGATTTATAAACAAAGGAACCATGACAAATATCGTGTTTTATCCGTTTCTACTTTTCATTTGTCTCCTTATATTCCGACTTAAATACCACGCCTTTATTATTCTTCCCATCGATATGAACTTCAATAGGCTCCTCGAAACGAACATGTCTGAGATATTCATCTTCGTATTCAGCTGTTCTGGCCTTAAGGTAATCCGTATCATACTTACCGTCGCCCAAAAATGGATTAATTGTAAAGTATCCTACACGGAAGGAAGTAAGATTTTGAAAAAAGTGTGTCCCCTGGCTGGGATCAATCCGATAATCCTCCAGACCAGACTCAACAATAACTCGGGCTTGTGATATTTGCGACCACTTTACCGGTACTCCCAGGCTAGAATCACTGGATCCCCAACGTCCGGGGCCGACCAAAACGTAGTGTTTCCCTTCGTTGATAAACTGCTCGTTAAGTTTGCCTATGTCATCAGCAATCTTCTTGCTGTTCATTGCCTCGAAGGCTTCCGGTTTCACATAAACAAAATCATAAATCTCTTTGATCTTTCCGTTACCTAAAGCTTGCTCGCAATAAATAATCGTATCCTCCGGATTTACCTGTTCCAAGTTTATGTTATTATCCTGTTCGGTAGCAACAATTGGACGTATTTGCAAGAAATTAAAAATAACCGGTTCCCCTTTAGGCACATTTAAATCAACGGCGAATTCTATCTCAATAGGGTTACTCATCTCCCTTTGACCTATTTCCAACAAGGAATCGAGCACCTCGGAAAGCGGGAATACCTTATGCTTTAACACATTGGCAAAAGTAATCACGCGTCGCCCGTCGTAAAAAGTACCATCGCGAAGTTGGTTATTTTGGAAATCGTAGGTAGAGGCTGCATACTTTAAAGAAGCATCCTTCTCCGCTTCTTTCACGTCGAGTTTCAGCAAATTCACTCCGTCATCAACCGAGGGATTGAACTTGGAAGGACACATGTCCAACGCATAAAAAGTTTTTTGCGTATCGCGTAAAGCCATATCAGGCGATGAGAGCTGGATGATTCTTTGTGGATGGCGAGGAGAAAAACGCAGAGAAATGCCCCCATCAACAATTTGTTTTCCTAATCCATAGGCTATGTTCACAATTCCTTCATTGGATTTTTCCGGTTCAATGGGATAAAAATTGATCGATCGTGCTACGCCCGAGATTGTGGGATAAAATCGCCCTCCATACTTACTCCCGCAAACTTCCTGTAAAACAATACCCATCTTTTCTTCATCTATCACATTTTGTGTAGCAGCCATATAAGCCTTACTGCTATTATAGTATACCGATGCGTAAACACACTTTATCGCATCCGACAGCATTTTTATCATGAGCGTACTATTCTCAGTTTTCGGAATCATATAAGTACTATAAATTCCTGCAAAAGGCTGGTAATGGCTATCTTCCAATTTTGATGATGAACGGATTGCAATAGGATTCTGAATAACAGAAATAAAGGCATACAGATCCTGATAAACCCGACTGGGCAATTTGGCCTGGATGAATTCCTGCAGAATGTCATCGTCGGATATATCGCTCATTCCTACCGAGTGCAGATCATTCTCCTCCATAAATTCATCGAAAATATCGGTACTCAACACTACGGTTCGGGGTATTGTCACAATCACATCTTTAAATTTATTAAAGATGTTATTTTTCTTAATAATGGAATTTACAAATGCTAAGCCACGTGCTTTTCCACCAATCGATCCATCGCCAATACGACTAAATATAAGATACTCATCGAAGCTATTTTTATCAAACTTCGCAATCACGCCACGTCCTTTGCTCATGCGATAACTGGAGATAGCCCGGTAAATGTAAGTGCGCATATCCTCCAAGGTAGGGAAATCGTCGATTTTTATATACTTAAACAGTTGCGCAATGGGGAAAATAGCCCGGGCGTTAAGCCATTTTGAGAGATCATTTCTTCCGGCATGGTACTCCAAACTGGCATCGGACACAGTTAATAACATTTGCTGCAACTCTTGCAAATCGGTTGCTTTTCCTATGGATTTCTGGGTCTTAGGATCTTTAAAAACAAACCCACCAAAAGCAAATTGGCGAATAATATAATTGCGAAGCTCAATCGAGAGCGTTTTGGAATATTTGTGAATAAATCCGGCATTCATCTCCTTGGCATACTGTCGGTTTTCCTCTTCGGAACTTTGAAGCAGAAAGGGCATAAATTCATCATCGTCACGCACTTTCTTGCATAGCTTAATGCCGGCTTGTTTATCCTTCTCGCCATTACGTTTATAGGAAATGTCCGAGATGACTCCCAACAAATTATATTTGTATTTGTCGTAAAGCTCCACCGCCTGCTCGTAATCGGTGGCCAGGAGAATCTTCGGACGCCCCCGCATGCGCAGCATTTTCTGGTGCTCGTTTAATGCCTCACGCATATACTCCTTGGACTGCTTAAAGATAATCTTGTAAATATTAGGCAAGTAAGCAGAAATATAGCGTATTGAATCCTCTACTAACAAAATTGTTTGTACGCCCACAACTTCCACATCATACTGGGCATTCATCTTATCCTCAATAAGCTTAATAATGGCTAAAAGCAGATCGGCATTACCCAGCCAGCAAAAAACATAATCAATGGCGGTAAGATCTTCCCGCTCTAAACGCAAGGTTACTTCGCGCGAAAAAGGGGTTAACACAACAATAGGGACATTGGGATAATTGGCTTTCAATTGATTGGCCAGCACAAAGGTATCATTCCCTCCCAGACGCAACATGGTTATCACCAAGTCGATGTTATCGTTACGCATGATTTCAAAGGCCTCCTCCTCGGAGTTTGCTAATACAAAAATAGGAGGATATCGTAGGTTTAGTGCGACATATTCATTAAAAATTTGTTCATCGATACGCCCATCCTCTTCCAGCATAAAGGCATCGTAACTACTGGCAATGAGCAGTACTTTATGAATCCTCTTTTGCATTAATAAATTGAAAGAAGTATCATTGAAATCAATTTTAAGATGATCTTGCTGGTTGGTATAAAAACTCATTTAATTAGTCATTTTTCAGGTTAATAATTGCCATTCGTTTTCTTCCGTCCATCAAAATTTCCAAAGGCTTCTCGAAACGAACATGCTTTACGAAGTGGGTTTCGTTCACTACCGTCTGCGAATTTACAATTTCCCAGTTAATAAAATCATTAGTGGACTTATGATCTATACTAAAATAGCCAACATTCATGGAGGTAACATTATGAAAAAAATGAGAACCTAAGGAGGCATCCAAAGGATAATCATCGAGACTCATCTCTACAATTACCTTGGCATTACATATTTGTGGCCAAACCACAGGCACTCCTATAAATTTATCACGGGTCCCCCAACGTCCGGGTCCAAGGAGTACATAACGTTTCCCTTCTTGTTGCATACGTTTATTCATATGCTCAATCTGATAGGTAATTTCAACAGTATGAGCATTTGTGAAAGTCTCGGGTTTCACAAATATCAAGTCCCGAATAGAATTAATCAGCCCGTTCCCCATGGTTTTCGTCGAATAAAGCACCATCCGTTGATAGTCCAGGTTTGTGGTATCGATGGTAAACTCCTCTTCACTACCCACCAGAGGCTTAATTTGCAGCAGATAAAACGAGGCAAGGCCATTTTTATCTTTATTTAAATCCACGGCAAATTCAATTTCTACAGGCGATCCCAGTGCTTCTTTTACCACATCAAGGATGATATTTATGGTTCGGGCCAACGGAATGTAGTCATACTTCAAAATATTGGCAAAATTAACAATGCGCGGCCCATACCCATCAAGCCCTGCCATTATGCGATCGTTGTCGGCATCGTAAACCGAGGCCAGATGCTTAAGGGTTCCGTGTTTTTCAGCCTCCTCAATTCCCAGGCGCGCCAGTGCAGCATCTTCGCCTTTGCGAAGGTCAACGTCGGGTTTTTCCATATTTACCGCATAAAAATGCGTTTGTGAGCCTTTTACCAGATCTTTTTGTGAGATCATCTCCAGGGTAGGGTACGACGGGCTAAAACGATAGGCCTTTTCGCCTTCCACTACATATTGTCCCAAACCCAGTGCAGCTACAGCAAATCCTTCGTCAGGCTTCATATGCGCCACCGGATAATAATTGTGCGACTGCGCGGTACCACTAATATGTGGATAGTAATAAGAGTCGTACTGCTTGCCCACCAACTCCTGTAGTACAATAGCCATTTTCTCCTCTTCCACTTTGTGATCGATTGCTTGAAAGTAAGTACGCGCATTGGGAGAATAGATAGAGGCATATACGAGCTTTATGGCGTCGGTAAGCTGTTTGAAGCGAACCAAAAAATCCTCATGATTATTGGGAAGCACATAGGTTTCAAATATTCCACTAAAAGGTTGAGTTATGCTATCTTCAAAAAGAGAAGAAGACCGAACAGCTATCGGTTGATCAATAAGCCGAAGGAAGGCCTTAAGTTTCTTTTGCAATGTATAAGTCAATCGTCCTTTAAGAAATTGCTCGCGGGTTACCTGATAATCGGTTTCGTTGATAATTTTTGATAGAAGCTTATTGCTGTCCAAAAACATATCAAACTCTTCGGTGCCAATGATGCTTGTCCGGGGTGTTCTTACATGGATAAGGGGCAGTAACTCTTTAAACTGAAAATTGTATATCAAGGTATTAATAAAAGCCAAACCTCGTCCTTTGCCACCCAGAGCTCCGGGAGAAAGACTTACAATATTGGTTTCGGTAAGAACAGCATGCTCACTAAAATTAACAATTTTCCCTTTTTCCTGCTCGGTTCGATACATCTGAAGGATGTTGATCAAAAACTCCCGCATCTGCCTGGCATTATCAAAATCCACAACGCGTAATGGATTGATGATTTTTGCAATTTGAATTTCACCACGCGCCATTAACCAAAGAGAAAATTGATTTTTCAGGGCATGGTATACCAAGGAATCTTCAGGCACTGTTTTCAGGTAGGCCTCAAACTCAGTCATCGATTTGGCAACAGCAATTTGCCGACCTTGATTATCACGGTAAACAAAATGGCCAAATCCTAAATGATAATTAATGAAGCTTTTCAAATCCTGTAGCAGACTTTCGGAGTTTTTATTAATAAAGTTGGCTTTGAGCTCATAACTTTGTTCGGCATTATCAGGATTGGAGCTTTGAATAACCGTTGGCAATTTATTTACCTTTTCCCGGGCATATGTAACCAAACGAAATCCCGCTCCCTGATCTATTTTCGATTTATAGGGAAAGGAAACATCCGTTATCAAGCATAACATATAATCCTTGTAGTCATCGAAAATATGCTGAGCTTCTTCATAAGAGGAGGCCAGCAATATTTTGGGTCGGGTACGAAGTTTTAGAACTTTGTACAAGTCGTCGGTATTCACATCCTCAATTAACCGCTTGGTTTGCTCCATAATAATTTTGTAGAGCATAGGCAAATAACGTGAATAATATTTAGGGCTATCCTCAACCAAAAGAATAACCCGCGTAAGTCCCACACGGGTGTCGTTCTCAGCATTCACCTTATCTTCCAACCACTTAACCATCGCAAAGAATACTTTGCTGTCGCCATTCCACACAAACACTTTATCGATAGCTTCTAAGGACAAACGCGTGTCGCGCAGAGTTTCCAAATCGGCATTATTATTTAACAGCAGAAAAACGGGAATATAGGGATATTCCTTTTTCAGCATATGACTCAGCCGCAGAGGTGTACGCTTATCCACTCCCATCATCAGGATAACCAGGTCGAAGTGCTTTTCATGCAGTTGCTCCATGGCTTCCTCAAGGTTTGACACCCCGGTTACACGGGGTAAAGAGGTAAGATTCAACTGATGATATTCACCCAGAATATGATCCGAGAAACGACCTTCCTTCTCAATACTATAGGCATCGTATAAACTGGCAACCAACAGAATCTCCTTCACTTTAAAGGGCATCAAATCGTGGAGCAGATCCCTGTCGGCGTTGTACTTATTCAGGAATTTTTGTAATAATTGCCGACTGGAATCTACCTTCATGGAAGGAACCTCTTTTGGCGATCGTACATATTCCTGACCACTTTTCTTTGAGCGAATAATCGCGCGTGCCTTATAGCTGTTTATAAACCCGGCTAAGAGGTTGCATAAATTATTTAGGAGATCGCGCTCTTCCTGTAAAAAGGGGCCTTCAAAGTTATCGGGAAATGCCTTTGTATAAAAAACCTCAATTCTCCCTTCTTCACCTTCGATGGAAGAAAAAGATTGTTCCTGTTTCCACTTTGTTTCTTTAAATCCGGGAGTAATAAAGGCCTGCTGATTATACGTTATCCTGGCGACAGTAAAATCAGGATATTGCCACGCTTTAGGCAGCAACAAAACAATTTGTTGCAAGGTCTCTTCAATAGATTTCCCCTCTCTAATTATGGCTGAAGTACGATTAATGCACGAGAGCTCTTTTAATCGCTCCTTATTCTCGGCTTTTAACCGTGAATAATCAGTGGGGGGAAGACCGGATTCGGGCATAGAAAGATTATTTTAAATACCATTGCGTTGCTAGTGTATAAATAACTAAATTTAACACAAAATTGTTCCGAAAACAACTCTTATGCACCCATCAAATCATCTAGAAAAACAACGAAAAAAGCTCATTCGCATCTTCTTTGCGATACTAATAACGGCTTCAATTTTTCTGGGAATTGCCTTGTATTTTGCTTTCTCACAAGATGGAGGAGCCTATTTCTCGCCCCGGATTCAGCGGATGTTTAAAATTGCTATGGGGCTCTATACGCTTATTGTAATATTCTCCAGTCGATGGACTTACCAAAAACGGATAAGCATGCTTCCAAAAGCTCTTGGAATGGCGGAAAAACTTATCCTTTTCCGGAGAATATACTTATTGCATCTTATCTCTATTGAGGGGGCCTTGTTCTTTACCTATGTGGCCTTAATGATCACCAGCGATGTATTTATCCTTCTTTTTGTAATCTTGTTATTGGTCATCGTTGTTTCATTATACCCTTCACACAAGTACTTGAACCGGGTTTTGCCTGATTAGCGCTTTTCGCCCAGGTACTTTCGCAACAAATCATAAACCGCCCGCAGCGATGCGGGTTTTTTCAGGTAGTCATTGCATCCTGCTTTAAGCGCAGCCACCTTATCGTGTTCCTGCGTATAAGCAGTTAATGCAATTATGGGGGTTGTGACGCCACCGCTGCGCAGCATGCGGGTAGCCTCCAACCCGTCCTTCTCCGGCATCTTTAGGTCCATAAAGATCAAATCAGGGTGAACACTCTTCATTTTTTGCATCACCTCAACACCGTTACGAGCCCATTCCACTTTGGCTTTTGTGCGCTTCAGGTACTCATTCAGCAGCAAAAAATTGGGCTCATCATCCTCTGCAATCATTATATTATGTCCTTCCAGGTTGGGGGCAAATTCAGCTTTGGATTTCACTGTTTCAATGCGAGAAGGTTTGTGATCGGCTACAGGTAAGGTAAATGAAAAAACAGAACCCTGGTCTGCGATGGACTTCACAGTAATATCACGGTTGAGTAATTGACTGATATGCTTAACAATACTTAATCCTAAACCAGTCCCGCGAAAGATCCTTTTTTCCGGAGATTCAAGTTTAACAAAACGCTCAAATATCTCTTCTTTACATGCTTCAGGAATGCCAATACCAGTATCCTTCACCAGTACACGGACATGGCTGTTCTCCGAAGCAGGGGCAAGCTCTACATGTATTGTACCTTCATCGGTATACTTTAATGCATTATCCAATAATGCTTCCAAAACCTGACGAATGCGCTTCTCATCGGAGTGTACCCAAATATTATCAGGGTGATTAAAAGAGTGGATAACTACGTTCTTCTGTTCGGTTTTACGCTTAGCTTCCAAGTTTGTTAGTGCATGTGCCACTAACATATTCAAGTTAAAATCGCTCTTTATTAGCTGAATTTCTCCGGTTTCTAACTTGGAAAGATCGATAATATCCTGAATTAGCTGTAACAACGACTGACTACTCTGCTCAATGAAGCCAATATATTCATGGTTTTCGAGAGAATCATCCTGGTGTCGTTTAAGTAAACTTGAGAAACCCACAATGGCATTTAATGGCGTGCGCACTTCATGCGACATATTTGCCAAAAAAGCTGACTTCAGTCTATCGGCGCGCTCAGCCTTTTCCTTCTGCACAATAAGCTCCCGGGTTCGTTCATCAACAATCTGTTCCAACTGATTTCGATATCGTTCCAACTCCTGCAAATTGCTCTTTCGTTCGGTGATATCTGAAAATATGGAGATCACGGAATCATCTTCTGCCCCTGCGTTATACGAAGCGTTTATCTGTACATCAATAAGCGTTCCATCTTTCCGAATTAACTTTTTCTCATAGGAGGCCGTTCCTTGCTTAAGAAGCACATCCATCATAACACGGTCATGTTCATGATATTGTATGGGTGTAAGGTCTGGTACTCGTTTCGTCAATAGTTCCTCAGATGAATACAGAAGCAACCTGCAAGCGGCTCTATTAACAAACCGAATTTCCCCTTTTGACGAGACAACAGTAATGCCTTCGCGAGCATTGGCAACAATGTTTTTATTAAATGCAATGGATTGATTAAGCTCCTCATGAGCCTCAACAAATTCGGCAGTACGTTGCTTAACTTCGTGCTCCAACTCCGCTTTTCGCCTCTGCAGCTTCCTACTGCGCAACTTCACATACATAAAAAACAGTGCTAACAGCCCAACTACACCCAAAAATACCACCCATGTTCTTTGCCAAAAGGGAGGATGTATGATGATAAGCATTTCATCGCCCTCCTTATTCCACATATTGTCGCGGTTCGCCGCTTTCACCTGAAAAAGATACTCCCCGGGAGGCAAGCTTAGATAATTAGCTACGCTTTTGCCTTTTACATGATTCCAATTTGTTTCCAAACCCTTCATCCGGTAAGCATAACGTGCTTGTTCCGGAAAACCAAAGGAAAAAGAGGTGAATTGGAAGCTCAGGAAAGAATTTTTATGGTGTAGTTCAAGCGTGTCCACTTCCAGTATTGGCTTTTCCAGCACCACCTGACCATTGTAGCGTTCATTCGGTTTTACCTTCTGGTTGGACAACCAGACACCCGTTATTTTCACTCTGGGTGGTGTAAAGTCGGTTTGAATACTGTCAGGTACAAAATAGGTGATCCCATTAATCCCCCCAAAATAAAGGCGCCCATTACTCCCCACACATGATGATTCATTATTAAACTCCAAATTTTGCAGGCCATCCAGGGCATCAAAATGAATCCACTGTTCGTGTTGTTTGTAGAGAACCGACAAACCCTTATTGGTGCTTACCCATAAATTCCCACAATAATCCATTTGTAAGCTATTGATAAAATCCGAAGGAAGTCCCATCGAGCCTGTGTAACTTCTGAGTAACGTCCCATTGGAGCTGAGTTCAAATAACCCTTCGGTAGTTGCCACCCATAAGGCTTTGGAAGGCTGTTCCCTGATAGCCGTTACCACCAACGGCCCCGATTGCGGTAAATTCAAGGAAACTTCCCGGATATCAAGCTTGTCTCCCGCTAAAAAAGCGTAATCCTTAGGCACACGAATACGCTTCAACCCCTCTTTGGTTCCTACCCAAAGGTATCCGGCAGAGGTATATTCCAAGGTAACAATAGCCTTGTTAATAAGTGGCTTTTTAAGATAATCATCAAGAGACAGAAGCTTTTTTTGATGATGATTATAAAGAAATACACCTGATGATGTAGCTAAGAAATAAACTCCGTCTCTTAACCTTGCTAAATGATACACAGCCCTATTACTCATTTCCTCAGTCCCCAGAGATAGGGGATGTGCCGTTTGAGTATGCAAATCAAAAAGGGCAAGTCCTTTGCTCCCGGCCAGCAACAAACGTTGTTCATCAAGCTGATGGATATCGTATATGGTAAGAAAAGGCAGATGAGTTTTTGTAAAGTTGGCAATAATTTTATCGGGATGTTCAGGTGACACCAGAAAGAGGCCATTTCCCAGAGTACCTATATATAGTTCTCCGGAAGAGGGTGATTCAAAAATACTCCAAACAGGGATCGGCGCTTCCTTTAATGAGTTCTTTTTAGTGGATAAGCTATTGTTATAAAATGCCTTTTGTTCTTCATATTCAACGCTAACTCCTCCCATTGAGCCAACCCACAAGCGTTGCGAGTGATCAAAATAGATTCGCTGTACAACATTACTAATTAAGCTTCTTGGATTGTTCACCTGTGCCTGAATATGCTCTGTAAGCCTAAAATACTCATCCAAAACAACAACTCCTTGAGTAGTGGCTATCCATAAATGGTTATGGGGGCCCCAAACCAAATCTCGTACATACCTGTCCTTTATATTAATTGCGTATAATGAGAACACGTGATCAAAAAGGCCATCTTGTGGATTCCATCGATACAAACCGTCATTTGTGCTGGCAACCAATACGCCGTGATTGCTGAAAGCTATTTGCGTGGCATATGTTCCTGCCAAGTGCCATCTGGCTTTTTCAAGATCTTTGTCGTACTGAAGGATTCCGCTATTTGTAGCAAACCATATATCGCCATTATCACATTGTTCAATAGAATAGGCGGAGATGGGTGCTTCTCCCTCCGTCGGCGAAAAAGAGAAACCGGTTCGAACCAAACGCTTAGTTGTGCTATTAAGGATAGCAACTCCTTGATTTGTTGCGACCCATAAAACGCCTGATCGATCTTCAAAAATATCCTGAATTTTAACATTTTCATCAGGCTCCCAAGAGGTTTGTATCTGTAGAAAATTATTCTGTGTCTTCTGGTATAGATATAAATGGTTAAGAGTACCAATCCATAGTCGCTGCTGACTATCTTCAAACAGCGAGGAGATCTCCTGAGACTTAAGGCTACCTGGTTGTCCATCGGCCTTATAAATAACAACTTCGTTACCATCATACCGGTTTAGGCCGGAAAATGTTGCAAACCACATAAACCCTTCACTATCCTGTAAAATATCAGGAAAAACCCCTTGTGACAGGCCCTCCTGAATACTTAGCTGTTTAAACAACAAAGTGTCGTTCTGTGCCTGTAAAAAACGGGGACACAGAAGGATTAAAAAGAGAAAGAGAAAATATCGAACCGTCATGGGTCTATTCGTTTAGGCTTATTACATCAGGCTACGCAAAAGCATAAAAAAAGTGACAAATTTATGACGAATTGTGCTTTTCGTAATATAAAGAAAGGATTGCAATTGCAATCCTCTCTAGCTTTTATCTGTGTACAAATAGAAATACTATACTTCCCAAGTACTTCCGCTATGCAATAGATCGTCAATGGAGCTGATAGAAGACTGTTTCTTCACCTCATCCACCTGCTTTTGCACCTCATTGTCATAATAATTCGCCTCAACTGAACGTATTACGCCAAAAGCGATTGGAAAATCAGGGCCTTTCATGTTAGCAAGCATCAAATGAATACCCGGATTTGTCTCGTAAGCATCATGTACCAAAAGGTCACTCTCAGTATAGCCATCCTTTCCAAGTTCAACGACTTTCAACTTCAAGCCATCCAGTACGATACCCTTATCTTGGTTTTTACCAAAGATCATGGGTTCGCCCTGTCGCAATACAATGCGTCGGTCAAGCTTATGCTCTTTATCAGTAAGATAAGCATGCGCTTTGTCATTATAGATCACACAATTTTGAAGTACCTCAACTACTGAAGTACCCTTATGTTTTGCTGCTTCAACAAAGATCTCCTGGCACAATTTGATATCATTATCGATGGATCGGGCAAAAAATTTGCCTTGGGCACCAATAACAAGCTCTCCGGGATGAAAAGGAGACTCCACAGTTCCAAAAGGAGAGGTTTTTGTAACAGCTCCTAATTTTGAAGTGGGAGAATA
>JAWOEH010000146.1:0-19610 GCA_046482855.1 Bacteroidales bacterium
CGCACTGGCCCGCTGTGTTGTGGAGGTTTTCTCCAAGTCACTATCCATGGATTGGCTAACACCGCCCTCTCCTACAAATGTAACGGTAGGCAATGCTCCGGCTGCTCCCCAGTTGTTTTGTCGCTGGCTTATAGCTACTTGTTGCTCCTGAATAGTAATGCCAAAATTATTTTCCAGGCTGATGCCAATTGCATTCTTTAATGAGAGTGGTTGTTCCTCTTGCGCCTTTGTGGTATAAACCACAAAGAACAATAAGATAAAGACACTCAGCTTTAAGGTATGTATCCTGCTCATAACGTTAAATTTCTTTTTCCATTGCATTTTTCAATGTCGACTCAATTCTCTGATGAATAACCGCCACTTCCACCTCTTCGGGTGCGGGGCAATTACCTGTACGCAATTTTTGCCACCAACACTTAAATCTGTTTATCATAAGAACATAATGCGGTAAGATCATCAATATAAAAAAGGTGCCGAATAAGATACCATAAGCTAAAGAAATGGCCATGGGTATTAAGAATTGTGCATCGGCTGATCCTTCCAGAATTAATGGCATCAAACCTGCTGTGGTGGTTATTGTTGTTAAAATAATAGCGCGGAACCTGCGACGGCCTGCTTCCCGAACAGCCTGTAGCATCTGCATACCTTCGCGCAAATTGCTGTTATACTTGGATAAGAATACAATGGCATCATTGATAATGGTACCCGACAAAGCGACAACCCCCCATAAGCTCATCAGGGAAAATTGTACCCCATGAATGGAGTGTCCCCATAAAGCACCCAAAACTCCAAAGGGAATCATCATTAAAATAATCAGTCCCTGACTAAAGGATTTGAAGTACAACATAATAATCATGATGATGATCAGAAAAGCCAGGCCAAAATAGCGGACTAAGCCGGCCATCTCCTCATCGGTATCTTTCCGTTGTCCCTGGTGCATAAACGAGACATCAGGATAACGCTCCAGAATCCCGGGCAGAATACTGGTTTCCACATAATCCAAAATGGGGGGTACAGATTCATTGGCATCTTTCAAATACGCATCAACACGTACCTCGCGTCGGCCATTGTACCGATTAATTTTATTGAGACTACGTCCTTTCTCCAAAGTGGCTAGCTGACTCAATGGATAACTACCCTGTGGCGTTTCAATGCGCATGGTTTCCAATTGGCCCAGGCTTTCCCGATTGTCACGAGGATATCGAACGTAGACCCAAATTTCATTTTTTCCCTCTTGCATACGTTGAGCTAAAGCTCCAAAATAGCCATTGCGCACCTGAGTCATCAAACTGCCATAGTTCAGTCCCAGCGCATAAGCCTCTGGCTTTAAGCGAATACGTATCTCCTGACTTCCCAACTGACTATTATCCATAATATTGTAAAGGGAATTCATCTTATTGAGCTCCTCCTTCAACTCCTCTTTGGCCTGATCCAGTTCATTCAGATCGTACCCAAACAGGCTGATACTTACGGGTGCCCCGAAGCGATTGGAAGCCCCAACCCCAAATTTATACGCTTCCGGAATGGTGCCAACATTTTGAGCGATACGTCTTTTTATCAGTTGGTCATTTACCTCTGTTTCGCTAATCTCATCGTCCAGGAATACACGAATGGTTCCTGCGTTGGGACCTGCCTCAGTGCCAGAAAAAGCACTTCCGATAGAAACCTGCGTACGTTCAATATAGGAAATGGTATCTTCGGGATGCTCATCCATAACTTGTTGATTTGCTTCCCATATTTTTTTCTCCAACCAAAACAGCTTTTCCTTGGTGATATTCTCATTGGTTCCGGGTTTCAAAGCCAGCTCAACGGTAAACATATCCGAAGGCGAAGCAGGGAAGAATGTAAATGGAATTACACCACTCATTACTGCCCCGGCAGTAAGAATAAACAAAGATAACACTACCGAAAGCGTTAAAAATTTATGCCGAATGGAACGCTCAAGAAATGGAAGGTATCGCTTGTCGCGAAACCAAAGAATAAACTGATCGGTACGATGACGAACCTTTCCATACCATGATTTGGTATTAATTGGACGCAGTGCATTACTGCTTACGAGGTGTCCCGGTAAAACAAATATCCCCTCGAACAACGAGAACAACAAACAAGCCACCACAACAAAGGCCATTTCATACATCATTTGCAAATTGCCTTCAATAAAGAATAGAGGCAAAAATGCAATCATGGTAGTTGTTACGGAAGTAAGTACCGCCGGCAACACTTCCTTTGTTCCTTCAATAGCAGCACGCCGCGGCGACTTTCCCATCTCGTAATGGGTGAAGATATTTTCGCCTATCACAATGCCGTCATCCACCAGAATACCAATAATCAGGATCATGCCAAATAGCGAGATCAAATTCAAGGTTACGCCAAAGGCGAATGCCAGGATAAACATGCCCAGAAACGATGCCGGAATACCCCAGGCCACCCAGAAAGCAAGCCGGTAGTTCAGCAGCATGGAAAGCATAAACAATACCAACAAGATACCAACAAATCCATTGTTGTATAAAATTCCCAATTGTTTATTGATGAGTTCCAGAAAGTCCATCAACACCTCAATCTTCATGTCATCATGGGTGTCATTATACTCATCGATATAGTCGTTCACATAATTGGAGATCTTCTCCAAATCTTCGTTACGAAGCTTCTGAATAAAAAGCATCACATTTCGGTCGCCCTCCACATAACTTTCATTGGGGGTCTCTTCAAACTGCAAAGCTACCGAAGCCACGTCGCCAATACGAATGACTTGTCCTTGAGGTGTTGAACGTAAAATAATCTGTTCAATCTCGTCGGGGTCAGTTGACCTATTTCTGGAGAGCACAATCATCTGCTCTTTCGGATTGCGTATTAACCCTCCACGAATATCGCGATTGTTAGCAGAAATGGCATTCTGAATATCTGAAAAGCTTAAACCATAGCGTTTCAATTGTGTTTCGTCGGCTTCAACCGAAATCTCCAATTTATTGGGGAGCCCAATAATGCTTATTTGCGAAATAAACCCTGTGGCCAAAAAGTCATCCTCAATCCGATTGGCCTCCTTTTGCAAAGCCATAATATCGCTACTTTTCGACTTTAACGACAAGAAAATAGCCATATCTCGGCTTCGTTGTTTCGAGACCACAGGCTTCTCGGCACTGGCAGGAAAATTGGAGATTCCATCAACCGAGTTCTTTATATCCGTTAGTAGTTCATCGATATCATAACTCGCCAGGGAGGTAATGGTAATGGAAGAAAAGTTCTCGCGCGATTGCGATTCAAATTCCTTTATTCCGGGAATTCCCCGAATAGCTTGTTCGATAAGTGAGGTCACTCCCTCCTCCATCTGTTCGGGGGAGGCTCCGGGATAGCTTACAGAGATGGTAATGGTACGCGTTTCAACAATTGGGAAAGTGGCCTTGCGCAAGGAAACCATGCTTATGCCCCCAATCAATACCAGGAACAGAATAACAATCTTGGCATAGAAAGGATATTTAACAAATGCGGCTAATATATTTTTCACGATCTTTATACAGTTTTATGAATCACCAGTAATTTCATGTCCTTTTGTAAGGTGCTTTACTTCTCAATAGGTTTTACTTTTTGGCCCTCTTTTACATCGATAAGCGATTCGGAAACAACGGTTCCGCCAGCTTCCAGACCTGTGAGCAAGACATCATCTTTGAGGTAGGCCTCTACACGAACCTTTTGTTTAACCAATTTGCCTTCTTTTACCATATACACACTTTCGTCGTCGAGCAAGGCCACACGCGGTAACTCCATAGCCTCAATAGCACTTCTGGAGGTAAATGTGGCATCGACATACTCACCCTCAAGCAGTTTTTGCGCTTCTGCTCCCTCAACGGCTATATAGCTATTTACCGACTGATTTGTAGGGTCCACAAAATTGGCCATACGAGCCACCTGGCCCTGCACCTGCTCACCGCTTTTTGTGGTAAGCTCCACAATCATTCCGCTCCGAATCCATTGCCGGTGTTCAGGAAGCACAGGCACCACTACCTCAAGGGCATCGGTTCGTATCAAACGAGCCAATTCAGCATTCATGCCAGCCACTGCACCCACCTGCTTATTTACCTGTTTGTAGGCGCCGTTAAAAGGCGCGTATAAGTTGTACTTTTGAAAGGTAATCTCCTGCTGTTTAATGGTGTAGTATTGTGTTAAGATCCCTCGTGAAGCCAAAAACACACGCTCAGTTTGGCTGGTAAAATCAGGTAATTCGGGAAGATCTTCCGAGATGGAAATGGAGGTAAAAAACTGATACCACGCATCATAAGCCTTAGGATAATCCACCTTAATATCAGGTAAAACAGAGGAGAGCAACTGCAAAAAATTGCTACGAACCGATTGCAAAGCGGCCTGAGCATCCTTATGATAAATGCGCACCAACAACTGTCCTTTTGAAAACCGCTCTCCTTCTTTTAAGGGCACCTCTCCGTGCATAATTTTCCCCGATACCTCTGCCGATAAAGAAACGGTTTCGGCCGTTTGTACTCGTCCATGATAGGTAGTTTTAAAGTTTGCTTCTTCGTAAGTCACCGGCAACGTTTTTACATAGAGAACCGTTTCGCGCGCCTCATTTTTTGGGGGCACAGGTTTGTTCTTTATCAAAAAAGCTGAGGTAATCACTACTACAGCAATTAATCCAATACCCAAAAGGGTTGTTACCCATTTATTTTTCATCTGTTTCTAATTTTTAATAAGATCCGTTGGCACCTGCCATATAAATTTCATTTTTATAAAAAGGGATACACTTACGTGCTTCACCCGAATAGTTTATCGCTATTTCCGGTTCATGTGTCTTTTGTGTATATTTTCAAATTGGCTACGAATGTGCATTACTTTCCCGTTTTGCCCAACTATTTTAAACCAACTGAAGCTTTTTCGGTACAAACGATGTATATAGGAAGAAAAAGTTCCACCGGACGATTCGTATAGAAAAAGCGCTGTTTGGTGTATACAGAAGAAGATTTGGTTAAAACCTTTTTCCTGTTAAATGGTAATTGCGTAGTTTTGAAGCAGAAAATAAACCCATGAAGCATTCATTCTTACAATGGGCTCACTTTATTCTGTGGCCTTTATACTTTATCCTATTCTTTTCTTTAACGCAATATTTTTTGCCGGTAAAGATTGCAGCCACCAGCAGTGCTTTAATCATATTTTCGGCCATGCTGCTGTTTTATATCCATAGTTGGTGGATCTTTCCGCGCTACTTTGAACCCCGACAATATGGTCGCTACCTTTCCTTCGTTCTCCTGCTTATATTGATTATCACAACAGTAATGCTACTAGGGGATCTGTACCTCTTTGCAGATTTCCATGCTGAGAGTGACAAGGAAATTCCGCTTATCTTTCCCATATTCCGCCACATATCCATTTTGCTCTTTTTCTATTTCACCTCCTTTGCCTATTCACTGATACAGAAACTACGAACCCAATCGTTGCGTGAAAAAAAACTCTCAGAGGAGAAACTGCAAACCGAAATTCGCCTCTTAAAAGCTCAGATTGACCCCCATTTTATTTTCAACTCCCTGAACAATATTTATTCGTTGGCATATGAATCCAATAAGCGAACCCCGGAAGCTGTATTAATGCTTTCACAAATGTTGCGCTATGTATACTACGATTGCAGTAAGGAGAGGGTGCCGATAAGTGCTGAAATCGATTACATAAACAATTTTATTGCATTTCAGCAGATGAAAAGTTCGCACCCACAAGCCATCTCATTTCACTACACACCAAATGTGCAAAGCAAACGCATTGCCCCCATGTTGTTTGTTCCCTTTATCGAAAATAGTTTTAAGTACAGTAAAATTGAAGAGTACCCCGACGGCTATGTAGATATTGAACTTAAATCGAACCCTGAAGGTATTGAGTTTGCCATAAGAAATAGTATCCCGGAAACGGGAAAAGCAAGCAATGGGAGTGGCACCGGAATAGAAAATGTAAAAAACCGGTTAAAGCTTACCTATCCGGGTAAATATAAGCTAAACATTGAGGCTGCCGAAACAGTATACCAGGTACAACTAATTATTCAAACCCCATGAAGATAAGATGTGTAGTTATTGACGATGAGTTTCTGGCCCGCAAGTATCTGATGGATTATATTGAAAAAGTGCCTTCGCTGGAACTTATTGGCGATTTTAACAGCCCCTTAAAAGCAGGCGAATTGTTGCAACAAAGCCAGGTAGATTTACTATTCATGGATATCCAAATGCCGGAGATGAATGGACTGGAATTTCTACGAACCCTCAGGCACAAACCCCAAGTAATCCTTACCACGGCCTATAGCGAATATGCATTAGAAGGCTATGAGCTGGATGTAGCGGACTACTTGTTAAAGCCATTTTCTTTTCAACGATTTTTGGAGGCTGTTCACAAAGCCGAGCGACACATGATTCTGCCTGAAGCAACTCCCGGGAACCTGCAACAACCCAATGCCGAGGTTCATACTAACTACATCGTCATTCGTGCCGACCGTAAATTTTATAAGATCAACTACCCCGATTTACTGTATATCGAAGGGCAAAAGGCCTATGTAACATTTCATTACAAAGATAAACATACCACAGCCCTCTTTTCCATGAAAGAGCTGGAGGAACGTCTTCCCTCCGAGCAGTTTATCAGGATTCATAAATCCTTTATTGTGTCAATCAACAAGATTGAAATTTTAGAAGGCAACCAACTTACCGTGGGTGAAAAGCGGCTGCCTGTTGGGAAAAGCTACAGGGAGCAGGTTATGCGTCTATTCCAGCCCGAATAGACGAAAAAATCAATAGTTAAACTCATTTGGTTTAATGGCGACGCACATTAAACCATGTTCCTGCCTGTTGCTATTTCCAGTTCTTTTCAGTGGTTCATGGCCATATTGAAGCAGAAGCTTGTTGAATTAAAGTTCGGAAAAATATCGGCCCCATAGAAGAACAGGCCAAATGGCTTATTTATAAGCAACAAGTAAGACCTTATGAAAGAAACGGATTTTTTCCTTTATTCCCTTACCTTTGTAGTACGATGGAAACAAAAACAAAACGCATCCGTTGGTACGAACTGGATAATGCAGCCAAAATATACCCCGTTATAACCAATGGGCGCCGGACATCGGTTATCCGGCTATCGGCCCATTTAAAAAAGCGTATCCATATTGGAGCGCTGAAAAGGGCTCTGGAACGCTTAACCCCAAGATTTCCGGTGTTTCAAACCGCTTTACGAAAGGGGTTCTTCTGGTACTACCTGGAACAGGTATCCACAAAACCGAGAATAGAATATGATCAAACTCCTTATTGCCGACAGTTTACCAGTTCGCACCAAAAAGATTGCCTGCTCTTCAGAGTAAGAGCAGCAGAACGAACCATTGCAGTAGAATTTTACCACGTACTTACCGATGGCGGAGGTGTCGCTGAATTTTTAAAGGCACTCTTGTGGGAATATTACTCTGAACTTGGTCATAATCTGCCTTCCGAAGGAATTTTACATGGTCACAAACCCATTCACCCCGATGAGTTGAAAGATGCCTATAAAAAAACCTTCCGTCAGGGCTTACCCTATCCGCTAAAACGCGAAAAGGCATTTCATCTGCCTTACAAAATAAAACCCGCCACCTTCCAATTAGTAAAAGCAGAAATCTCTACTGCCGAGCTATTGAAAATGGCCCGAACCTATCAGGTATCTGTTACGGTATATCTCACAGCTACTTATCTTTTTGCCCTTCAAAAGCTTTATCGAACCATTAAAAAACCCAACTCGCCCATCATACGTATACAGATTCCGATGAATCTGCGGAAAGTGTTTAAGATACGCACCATCCGGAATTTTGCCCTTTTTGTGCAACCCGAAATTGATATGCGACTGGGGAATTACACCTTTGAAGAACTTATAAAGTTGGTATACCATTTCATGCAACTTGAAACCGACACCAAACAAATACATCGCATTATTACGCGCAACGTACACCCCGAAAAGCAATGGATGCTGCGCGTTGCTCCCCGTTTCTTAAAAGATCTGGTATTATACTCAAAATTTTTTGCCGAGGGGGCTAACATTCAGTCGGGTGTAGTTACCAATCTGGGAAGAATTGATCTTCCCGAAGCGTTAAAAGAGGAAGTCGACCATTTCTCTTTCATTGCTCCACCGCCAAATCATAAATTTAAAGTAAATTTGGCAATGGTAAGCTACAACGACAAAACCCTTCTACATTTTGGAAATATTTCGCATAGCAAACAGTTAGAGAGAACCTTTATTGAAAGGCTTCAGGATGATGGACTCACTATAAAACTACTTACTCCATGAATGAAAAAAAGTGTAAAGACTGCGGAGTTATTTTAGATGCTGAGATGGACGAGTGTCCCCTTTGTGGGCATCGTGAAGAAGAGTCGAAAAAAGAGAGCAAAGGATTAAAACTTCCACGCAAAGGATTGATGTGGGAACTCTTCAGCATAATTTTAGGGGCAGCTGCCCTGATTATTTTGGTAACCGATTACGCCGGTGAAAGAACCCTGGAGTGGTCGGCCATACCCGTTGGCAGCATTGTTTATGTGTGGTTATTACTCACTTTTATGCATGTTTTTGGAGAGAGACATCTTTATTTTATGTTTTTCCTGCACTATTTAAGCACCATTGGGCTATTAATCCTTATCGATAGTGTACACATCCCCATTACTTGGGTATATTCTCTGGGAATCCCCATAGCCACACTGGTATCACTTAGCCTGATAGCAGGTGCTGCCACGCTTCGCCGCTGCCGGTTTCCGGGTTTACAGCTACTGGGGCATTGGTTTGTTATTTTGGCTCTTTTCCCTGTAGGACTCCAAACAGCTATCAGCCTACATCTGGGCCAATTCCATTTAAGTTGGTCGCTTATTGCTTGTATCTCGCTTATTCCTGCAGCGCTATTGTTTTATTACCTGCATTACCGCATGAAACTCTGGATTGATTTACGCAATTACTTTCATGTGTAAGGCAAAAACAAGTCGGCAATTCGCCTAAAAACTTACATTATGACTGACCAGGATAAAGCATTTTATGCCGATGGTTACCGGCACGGAAATCACATTGCAGAGAACGGCATTGATTCAAAATCGCTATACGAAGGAGTCCTCCCACACTATGAGGAGATTAACGAACTCATAGCTATATTAATCGACTATGGCAAGCAGAACAATATTCATGTTGACTGTAAAGCCGGGTGCAGCTACTGTTGTAACCAATCGGTATATGGCATGGAGCATGAATTCGACACACTGGCTACCTTCCTTACCACACACTGGACACTGGAGGAGCGAGAAGCACTGATTGAGAGAGCAAAGGCCAGGTATGCGCAAACCCAAAACCTCTCGAAAGAGGAACTGGCATTGCATAAATCGCCCTGCCCTTTTTTAAAAAACAACAAATGCAGTGTTTATGAGGTGCGTCCCATGGCCTGCAGAATTTATCTATCTACTTCCGTGTCCAGCTGCCGACATGAATACGAGACCCCATCAGCCCCCGATGCTTACCCGCAATTGCTAGATTTCCCATTGCGTGCCGGCAGATTAATGAATGAGGGCATGGTAGCCGCTTTAAAAGTAGGCGGGTACAAAAGTCGCGAATACCGGATTGAAGAAGGTATTTTGGCATTCCGCTTTAGTCTGTTGGATGAGCCCGATGTTGCACCTGGCAACTAGAGTGCCAGAAGCCTAAAAAAATTATCAGGGAGTCGTCCTCAACAGCTCATCAAGCAATTCCCTGACTTGCTTACTATTCCAGTTGGCTGCACCCTCCTCACGGGTAATCACCTTGCCCTGCTTATCTAATAAAAAGGTGGTAGGCAATACATTGTAGGCCAGCTCGCCAGAGGGTGGCTGTGTCATTTTGTAAACCGGGAAAACATATCCATTGTCCTGTATGTAGGGCGTTATTTTATCGAAGGACTCATTGGAAACAACCAAAAAGTGAACTTTATTACCATAATCGGCATACAACTTATCCAGTGAAGGCATTTCAGCACGACACGGAGGACACCATGTGGCCCAAAAATTTATTAATATAGGTTTCCCTATGTATTCCTGCAATTGAAAGTTTTCACCAGCAGAGTTGATGAAGTGAAAATTATCCGATGAGGTGATGCCTTTAGGCGCTTCTTGTTCCGATACACCAACAAACAGCATTCTTACCTGCGAGGTTACGGTCATAATCTCTTTGCGTGTTGCCGGAATTAACAACGCAATAATAAATAAATAGAAGAAAACATCGGAGATCTTTCCGAATAAGGACTTCTTCTTAAATTTTAACCACCATTTTTTAAGCATATGAATATTTATAACTGATTAAAAACTACTTAACACAAAAACAGCCCCATAAAACAACATATAAAGCTATGTAAATATACCAAATTAAATGTAATTACAAGAAAAGGTTCATGACTCAGGAAGATTCCTGCAGCGATAAGGTAGTATGCCATTCGCGATAAATGAGTACAAAACAAACGATCGCTGCCACGCTATCGGCAATAGGACCGGCTATCCAAATGCCTTTTAACCCAAAATAATTAGGCAAAAGAAAAAGTAAAGGAATCAGAATGAATACCTGACGCAGGAGGCTCAAAAAAGTAGCCACAGGAGCTTTACCTATAGATTGAAAGTAACTGCCCACAATTACCTGAAAACCTATAATGGGCAGGGCCAATGAAAAAAGCCGCAAACCCTGCACACCATATTGACGAAGCAAAAGATTATCATCATTAAAAAGCATAATTATTTGTTCCGGAAAGAGTTGTATCACAGCCCAACTACCAACAGAAAAAAGTGTAGCTGCAATAAGTCCTAATTTTAGTGTCTCTTTTACCCGATGCATTGCCTTTGCGCCATAGTTAAAACCGATGATAGGTTGAGAAGCCATATTTAGTGCTACAACACTCATTACGACCAATACCATCACACTCATCACAATGCCCATAGCTCCTACGGCAATATCGCCGCCAAATACAATTAACTGACGGTTAATAATTGCTTGTACGGCGCTGTTAGCCAATTGCATAAAAAATGGCGCCATTCCTACTGAGATAATCAACTTAACAATAGGCCATTGAAAGTTTATAGAACGCCATTGCAAAGGTACCACGCATCGTTTGCTCCGAAAATGAATAAGCACCCAAAGTGTTAGGGAAGCCATGGAGGTAAAAGTAGCCCAGGCCGCCCCCTTTACGCCCATCTTAAAAACAAAAATAAACAGGGCATCCAGAGGAATGTTGATTCCTGCTGTTATAAGCATGGAATACATAGCAATACGGGCATTCCCCTCGGAGCGAATAATATTGTTCAGGGCAAATCCAAGACTTTGAAACACCACACCCAGCAAAATGATGTTTAAATAATCGTTAGCATACTCAATTGTAGCATCCGTAGCTCCAAACCACTGTAAAAGAGGTTCCTTAATGAAATACCCAACTATCGATATACCTATGGAAACAAAAGTTACCATAAGCACCACATTTCCCAGGATGTCACTCGCTTCCTTATGATTTTTTCGGCCCAGAGCGATGGATAATTGTATGCTTCCGCCAATACCAAAGAGCATATTAAAAGCCATCATGATAATCATAATGGGGAACACGGCGGTAACGCCACTAAGAGCCTCAGCATCTACGCCTTGTCCGATAAACATACGGTCGACAATGTTATATAGCGAGGTGGCAATCACCCCTGCAAATGCCGGCCAAAAAAAGCGCCACAAAAGCTTACTAACTGGCGTGTGCCGCAGCTCTTCAAGTCTATCCCTATTTTGTTCCATGAAGCTGCAAAAGTAGCAAAATATAACAGAGTTATTGATTAACTCCGATGAATAAAATTTACGCTCTCTCCAAATCGTTACACGCAACAACCTGCCTTTTTCTATCTGTCAAGATAATTATCACAGATCCTTCAATAAATGGGTATCAGCAAGTCGTTTGGTATGCACCAATACCTCCCTTCCTCCAGGCAATCCATGCCCGGGAACCACCAACAAATCAGCTTCAGTATAGGTATCAAGCAAGCGCTGTATTGTTGCCGGCCAGGCGTTTACATTGGCATCGGCAAGGTTGCCCAGGCCCCGGGAACGTGCAGATTTAACCAGGCATCCGCCAAACAAAATATGCTGATGGGGGCAATAGACAGTAATATTGTCTTCGGTATGTCCCGCACCCGGATACCTGCAAATAAGGGTATCGTCCTGAAATACCAATACATATTCCTCCTCAAAACTTTCGGTGGGTACAGGCAAGCGGTTCTGCTGACAAAGGGCTATAGTCTTAGCTCCTCCCAGTGAAGGGATTCCTCGTTCATGCACATAGGGCAACCCACCGATACAATCGTTGTGAAAATGCCCTACAATTACCAAATCAATAGCAAGTGACATTTGCTCTTCCAAATGGCTGATCAGTTTGTGGGTTTTGCCTGTATCCATGGGTGTATCCACAATTACGGCATGTCCCTTCTTTACATACACCAGCCCATTGCTTGGAAAGCGTCCGTACTTTGGACTCACGTCCCATGTAACATGCTGATATACCGAATCGCGCAAAAGGTGCAGCTGAATATCTTTGCCAATAACTATGGTGGAATCATTTTGCCCCAACAAAGGCAAAGCGAAAAACAAAAGCGGTAACAAAAGAAGCTTTTTCATGGTGACAACTTAATTATTTCGTCATATAAAACACCAGCTTCCCGATTTGGCAAGTTGGAAAATCCTTGTCGATATTTTTACGCATTCTCACAGGTCTGAAGAGCTTGGTAAATCGTTTACAGTTACCAATGCTCGTAGTTTATACATTATTCAATTCATCCATCAATGCTCTTCGCTGAGGATATTTTTCCCGTAAAGTAGCAATAGTACTATTGGCTTTGTCACGCCCGCCTATTTTTATCATTCGCCTTAAATACCTGCAAGCTTCCTGATAATGTTTTCGCCCAACACTCCTTTCCATGTATTTCATTACTCCGCTGGCATACATATCAATAATTTCATCAGCATAATCCGTCGAAAGGTATTCTTCATATTGCTCAATCATCATAAGATCAGGCGTTTTCCTAACCATTTCCAATAACCGTCCCCACCATTGTTCTCTAATAAAGATCTGTGATATCAGATAATAATCAGGCCAGCGATTCTTGGTAGAGGCCTCCTCTAAAACCCCTTCGATAAATTCTTTCCAATTTTCAGGTGCAACATGCTCTTTTACTATCTGGTAATAATCTTGCTCATTCCGGAAATTATCAATGAGCAAATACCGGGCATATTCAATAATTTTTGCAGTATTGCCTTGTTCCTGTGCAATTTTGAGTAACCAATCATACCACTCTTTGGCTAACCCGGGTTTATGATCCATATCATGCTCCACACCATCCTGAGCCAGTTTATTCGCCTTTTCATAATCCTCCCGGGTCATGGCTTGTTGAATGGCTTCACGCCTGAGATTTGGGTTGGTAATATGTTGTTCCAGATATTGACTGGCTTCTGCCTGGCTCTTTGTTTTTGTAAGAACCTCGTATTTTATAGATTGAATTTCTTCCTTATAAAATTCAGACTGATGTTCTTTTTCTAATTGTTGAAAAATGAGCTCTGTCTCTTCTTTAGTTTTAACCAAATGTGCTGCAATCCTTAAAATGCCAAGGTGCCAGTCCCATCCTTCGTATATTTCTTTGTCAAATGCTGTAAAACAATACGCAATAATCTGTTTGCGCAATGGTTCATTATTGCTGATTTGCGCCAATTGGGTCAAAATATCAAACCCATCATCGATGCAGCCACCAATATCGCCGCCGCTGTCGTCGGCAAACTGAAGGGCTTCGGTCATCTGTTCCATTACTGCTGTACTGATATAAAATGCACTTTGGTAAATTTGCCCTTCCATTTGTTTTCGGGCAGTATCAAGCAGTTGGTCAACTGCCATTGCCACATGTCGTATCGACGACCAATTTATAAATCCGTATCTGTCGGAGGCTGTCTGTAAGATGGATTTCACTTGTTTTGCATACATCGCCTTAGATTCACTGCTGTTTAAATGAGCAAATGAGGCCATGAACATGTTACGAAATGCCCGGTCTTGTTCCGCCTTTTTCCTGATAAACTCCTTAAGTTCGTCATGCGAGGCCTGGTCCAACAGCTCATTTATTTTATCGGCAATGGTTTTCCGTTTCTTGCGTGGCTTATTTTTTGTCGTATTTAATTTTTTCGTGATCTCCAGTTCATTCTGCAGGAGGAAAAAAATAACGGCTGCCACATGCTTGCATACCGGCCCCATATCGTAAGGGCAATCACAAACATATTCGGTTATTGTATCGCTGCAAAGGCTGATTTGCACCGTATAATTTTCGGTTCCTTCCACGATAAATTCATATTCCCCGGGGCCAAGCACATCGGGTTCCTGCACACGGCCGTTTTTAAAATACCAAAGGCCCCTGTTTAGTATAGTTTCGTTAATGTATTGTTCAAATTCGTTTAATGGTATTTGCAACATCATTCTAGTATTATTTTTTTGAATCCGTATTTTCGGTTTTTGCTTTGTTCTGCAGTTTTTTCATTCCTCCTGCATAATCTGTTGTAAGGAGTTTCATCTGTTCAATGGCCATTTGGTTAAGATGGCGTAATCTGTCGGGCTGTGTTAGGTTTTCTTTTATCAGGTAAGCATTGATGTTTTCAAGGTTAGCCAGGCACACCAGTTGGCTCGCATTGGCATAGTCGCGTATGTTCCCATTGTTGCCCGGGTTTTCTTCACGCCATTGTTTGGCCGTTTTTCCAAACAAGGCCATATTGAGCACATCGACTTCGGAGGCATAAATCCGGTTCACCTGTTCTTTGCTCAAACTATCGGGTATCAGGTTTTCTTTTATGGCATCGGTATGTATGCGGTAATTAATTTTAGTAAGACTGCGCTTCACATCCCAATCGAGCGTTTTTTTCTCCTGCTCTTTCAGTCGCTGAAATTCTTTAAGCAAGTAAAACTTAAACTCAACCGATACCCAAGATGCAAATTCCAGCGCCAAATCCCTGTGTGCATAAGTGCCCCCATATCTGCCCGATTTAGAATGTAGGCCTATGGCATTTGTTGTTTCAGTCCATTTTAACGGAGATAACACAAAATGATTATACCCGGCTTCATTTTTAAACTTGTCGAATTCGACCAGTTTAAAATCAGGATTATGTAATTTTTCCCATAATCCGAGCAATTCGAAGGTATTCTTGCTACGCATCCAGTTTTTAACAATATCTGCGGGTGCTTCGGGATTTTTATATTTTGCAATATCGGTTATGCGAATATAATTATTTTTACTGGTGTCAGGGTTAAAAATTTAAATTGCTTCACTACGTATTCAACGACAGGCACTTAAGGGAGGCTTGGGGCCTTTTCAAGAAAAGATATCTTGCTTATTTTCCATAATTAACAATTATTTCGTCATATAAAACACCAGCTCGCCTCCTTCCAGCAGTTGCTCATGACTAATTTGATGATCTTCAAGGACAACTCCATTGAGTTCAACACGCTCAACATAAACATGTTCGGCTGCTTGATTTGGTGCCTCAATCTCCAAAACCTTACCATTGGGTAATTGTACAGTGGCGTGTTCCACTTTGGGGCTGCCTAGTGCATACATGGGCGAACCCGGTGCTACCGGATAAAATCCCAATGCACTAAAGATGTACCAGGCCGACATCTGCCCGGCATCGTCATTACCACACAAGCCTTCAATCTCGTTGCCATACATGGTATCCATAATCATGCGCACACGCTCCTGGGTTTTGTGTGGAGCACCAGCCCAATTGTACAAGTAGGGAATGTGATGGCCGGGTTCGTTGCCGTGCACATAATTGCCAATGATGCCATCGCGCGTAATATCCTCGTTTTGGGCAATATGTTCGTCGGAGAGAGTCATGGTAAAAAGAGAATCCAGGCGGGCTACGAAAGCTTCATTTCCGCCCATTAGTGCAATCATCTCCTCCACCTGATGTGGCACAAACAAACTGTAGGTCCAGGCATTGCCCTCGATAAAACCCTGCCCATGCGTATTCATGGGATCGAAAGGTGCACACCAATTGCCTGATGCATCTTTCGGACGCATAAAGCCACACTGCTCATCGTAAACTTGCAGGTAACTCTGCGCACGTTTGTTGTACTCTGCAGCCAAGGCATTATTCCCTGCTTTTTCTGCCAGCTGGGCAATACACCAATCGTCGTAGGCAAACTCCAGCGTTTTCGAAACCGACGAGCTTGTGACGTCGGAGGGCACATAGCCCAGCTTCATGTATTCTTTAAGTCCATCGAAATAAGGTATTTGCGAAGTCGTTACACAAGCCTTTAATGCTTCGGTAAGATCCACATCCGTAGCGCCTTTCACAACGGCATCGGCAATTACCGAAACCGAATGGTAGCCAATCATGCACCAATTTTCGTTGGCATAATGGCTCCAAATGGGCAGCATAGGATGCACACTCTGCTGATAATGCGCCAGCATCGATTTTACCATGTCGTTGTTGCGTTCGGGCTGCACTAGATTGAACAGTGGATGCAAAGCACGGAACGTATCCCATAGCGAGAAGATGGTGTAGTTAGTAAACCCCTCCGATTGATGTACCTCCTGATCCAGTCCGCGGTAATTGCCATTCACATCTTCAAACACCACAGGACTTAAAAAACTGTGATAAAGCGCGGTATAAAAAGTCTCCATATCAGCCTTTGTCGGCATCTGCACATCCACTTTGCCCAGTTCCTTATTCCATTTTGCTCGAGCTTGCTCCTGTACCTGAGCAAAGTTCCAATGTGGTACTTCGGCTATCATATTTGCCAGGGCTCCGCTGCTACTCACCCCTGAAAGGGCAAATTTCACCTGCAGCTCTTGGCTTTCCTCATTATCAAAACGGAACCAGGCACGCACATTCTTGGCGGCCATTTCAGGGAAGTTATGCTCCTCATCAAACCGACGATAGAAGCCGTTGTACACAACCTCATCAAATACTTTATGCCCATAACTTTTTATAGGTTTGGATAAAGCCATGGCAAAATACACCTTCCGGGTGCGAGCCCAGCCTTTGGTCTGGCGATAGCCAGTTACCAGCGTATCATTCTCCACACGTACAAAAGTCCACACATTTTTATTCTTGTGGTGATAAATGTTGGACATCAGATCGAATATCAGGTTGGCTTCGCCTTTTTCCGGAAAGATATACTTATGTACGCCTACCCTTTCGGTAGCGGTAAGCTCCGCATGAATATCCGAATCGTCAATACGCACCTTGTAATAGCCCGGCGAAGCCTTTTCGCTATTTTTGTCAAGCGTTCCCACATAGCCACTGGCAAGATCCACGGGAGTGCCGGGTTCCAATTGTACTTCCCCAATCGTAGGCATCAACCTAAAATCGCCCAAATCGGCATGGCCTGTCCCGCTAAAGTGCGTATGGCTGAAGCCATACAAGGTACTATCGCCATACTGATAGCCGGCGCAATAGCGATACACCTCTTTATTGTACCCGCCTTCTTCACTGAACATAGGTACATTACTGGTTTCGGGGCTCAGCTGGACCATTCCAAAAGGCACTACTGCCCCCGGGAAGGTATGCCCCATATTACCGGTACCAATAAAGGGATTTACCCATTGGGCATAATCTTTAAGTTCAACAAACTGTTTCTTTTTAGAATCTTGTTGCTGACAACTGGCAAGAATAACCGCCAGAAAAATAATTACACTGCTCTTCATAAGATTTACATTCAGGTGTACTGCTATGGCACAAATTCAATTTTTCAATAAACTACGAGGCAATCTATGCAAGCATTTTTTCACTCAGGAACTTTGCTACCTTTTTGATATTTAATTTTTTGCGAAACTTAATTTCAAACAGACCGACACCACTTAACCAGATCTTAAAATCACTGTCCCCATCAAAGGTACCTGCGGTTTCAATAGAAAATGAGGAAATCTTGCTGTATGGAAAAGAACGAAAAGATTTTTTCTTTCCCGTAAGCCCCTGTACATCCATGGCTATTATGCGCTTATTGGTTAACCAAACTTTGTCGCGCATGTGCGAAAACACAAGATGAATATCTTCGTTGCTGGTAAGAATGTCTTCAATTATATGGAGGCTTTCGTGAGCCTCCTCTTCCTGGGTTACGCTGTACTCGGTTAATAAATCCATATGAGTTATGTTGCTAAGCTATAATTGTTTCTAAAGTTTTCGTGAGGAGCGTCCAAGTCTCTTTTTTCGGCGGATCTTCCGATAAAGAGATACCAAAAGAGGTGCAAAAATCAGTAGCGGCCAAATCCTCAGAAGGAAAAACAGAAAGTCAACAAAACCGTACCAACCACTTACCAATGATTGCTTCACAATGAGCAAAACGTTTCGGTCTCGTGTTTTGATAACTCCTTCATTATCGGTAAATAACCGCAACTCCAAGCTACTATACTGCACCTGATTACTCAAATAGTTCAATCGGCCTACCGTACTCTCTATCTCTTCCTCTATTTTCCGGATTTTCTCCTCTATTTCGATGATGTCCTGTACATTTCGAGCCTTTTGCAAAAGCTCATTGTATCGTTTCAGGTAGCTGCGTTTGTTGGCCAAACGCGTCTCCAGGTCGATGAATTGCTCGGTTACATCCCGGGTATTTATCTCCTTATCTACCATTTTGCCAACCCCGGAACTAAGCACCTGAACAAATTTTTCGAATGAAGCGGAAGGTATTCGTATGCTAAGATGCCAGGAGGCTTCGTCATCGTAATTGTTAAGGGACTCGCTGGCATAATAGCCTCCAAATTGGCTTACCAAAGTATCAATATGCACCTTTGCTTTATAGACGTTTTTTACTTTTAAACCAACTTCGCCATCTTTAATAACTTTTTTCTCAACCGTATCGGTGGGCAAAGGTTCCAGAGGTGGAGACATAGGAGGCCCGGACATCCGTGTGATGGGCATCATTTCCTCGTTCACTGCTGCCATATCGTGAAGGGCATTATCAGTAGATGAGCCACAAGCAGACAGCAGGCTCATCAGTAAGAGTAGATAAATTAAACGTTCCATAGACAAAGTGTTATCATGTTGATTTACTGTTTTTCCAATTCCATCACCCAAGGTTTGTCAGGCAATTGGTGTAAATTTACCAGCAATTTCAAATTATTGCCTTCATCAAATTCAAGCGTGAATTTAAAATGTCGTGTCAAGGCAAAATAGCGCCCATCATCCTCGGGGAAAAGCTGATATTCGCTGCCATAGCCATAGTTCCGACGCATATAAAAGCGGCCCTCTTCCTTGCGCAGGCTAATGGTGGGTACAGTATCTTCCAGTATCACCCTATCAATGCCAGGCATATGGTAACTTTTAAATTGATAGACACCCATATTAGTTGTTTCGGGAAGATCGCCTTGCGATACCAAATCATCGTAGCCAAAATAGATGCGTCCATAATTCCCATTATTACGGGGGACGACCCACATCTTGGTAAGCGGATATCGCGAATCTTCATTGTTTCCAGCTAATACAGTGCCATTTCGAGCCACCAAAAAGGCCGAGCATGAATACAGTGGCGACAGAACCGAGAGCCACAACACAAATACCATAACGAGTTTTTGCATAAGAATTTGAATTTTAGCATAGGGTATTTAAAACTAACCAAA
>JAWOEH010000069.1:0-4357 GCA_046482855.1 Bacteroidales bacterium
TTTTGTATTTTCGTAATCTAAGTCATTGTTATGATACTCATTCTGGATGATGATATTGCCGTGTGCACATCTCTAAGCCTGCTTCTTGAAGAAGCAGGCTATGCCTGTAAAACCCTGCAAGATCCCGCGGAAGCTCTAAAATTTATACGCATTACCCCTCCAAAGCTGGTATTAATGGATATGAACTACTCCATTGACACCTCGGGAAAAGAGGGACTTGAACTGCTGCAGAAATTTAAAATTCTACAGCCACTAATCCCTATTATCCTCATAACCGGTTGGGGCTCCATTACTCTGGCCGTTGAAGGCATGAAAATGGGGGCCAGCGATTTTGTCACTAAACCCTGGAATAACAAGCACCTGCTAAATACAATAAAAACAGCGTTGCATTTGCAAAGCCATCCCATTTACACGCATGCCAACAGAGCAGAACTGGAACAGCACTTTTCATTTGGAAAGATTATTGGCCAATCGGCTCCGCTGCTCCAGCTATTGCAGCAAGTTGGACGCATAGCCCCAACCACAGCTCCCGTACTCATTAGTGGTGAAAACGGCACAGGCAAAGAGCTCATTGCCGATGCCATTCATGCCAATAGTACGCGCTCCCAGGGTCCGTTTATTAAAGTAAACCTGGGTGGGTTACCCCCCACCCTATTTGAAAGTGAGATCTTTGGCCACATAAAAGGAGCTTTTACTGATGCACAAACCGATAGACAAGGACGTTTCGCACTGGCCGATGGCGGAACACTCTTTCTGGATGAAATTGGCGAACTCTCGCTGACAGCTCAGGTAAAACTGTTACGAGTACTCCAGGAACAAACTTTTGAGCCTGTAGGCTCCTCCAAATCGCAAAAGGTGGATGTACGAATTATCTGTGCTACCAACAAAAATCTTCCCAAGCTCATTAGTGAGGGCACTTTTCGGGAAGATCTCTATTATCGTATCAACCTTATTCACCTGGAAGTGCCAGCTTTACGACAACGCACCGCCGATATAGCAACCCTGGCCAACTATTTTGTAGCCCAAGCTTGCCAAAGCAATCGAATAACCCTCAAAAAACTTACAAAAGAGGCCCACGAGGTGCTCAAACACCATCCGTTTCCCGGAAATATTAGAGAATTGCGCAACTTAATGGAGCGGGCCACCCTGATGACAAATGAGGATGCTATTACCCAGGAGACCTTAGAACAGTTCATCAGCTCCCCCCCCAATTTGCAAGGAAAAAACTCGAATCAAGGCTTAAAAACACTCGATACAATTGAAAAAGAAGCCATTGAAGAAACACTCAACTTTTATCACGGCAATGTAAGTCAAACAGCCCGTTCACTGGGAATAAGCCGGGGAGCTTTATATCGTCGTCTTCAGAAATACCAAATTCCCTATGACGAATAAAACCTTCTACCTCCTTATATCCCTGACAATAGTGGGAACACTCATCTACTTTTTGGTACTCATCCATGAAAAAGGAAACCTTTTCTTTCTGGTAGCTGAAGGACTCGTTATATTAATCATTATTTTATTGGCACTACTCTACCAACGAGTTGTCCGCCCCATCAAAGTGTTACATTCTGTTTCCCTTTTACTTAAGGAAAAAGATTTTAACACGCATTTAGGAACTACCGGCCACCCCGAAATAGATGCCATCGTAAGCACCTATAACCAGATGGTGGGCCATCTGCGCGAAGAGCGATTAAAACAAGAGGAACAACACTATTTCCTGAATCAGCTCATCGAAGCTAGTCCGGGAGGCATCCTCATCCTGGGATTCGATGGTTCCATTCTCAAAGTTAACCTTGCGGCTCAAAAACTGCTGGATCTTCCTGAAACCACTCCCCTACCTTTAGCTCAATTAGAACACCCATTAGCTAAATCCTTGACTCAACTAGCACCGTTGGAACATAAGGTAGTGCAGACCGGCGGGATTGCCAGGTATAAGATTCAGCACGGGCTCTTCATGGACAAAGGCCTGGAGCGTAGCTTTTTTCTGGTAGAAGAGCTCACACGTGAATTGCTGGAAGCCGAAAAAAACTCTTACGAAACCATCATTCGTACGATGTCGCATGAGGTAAATAATACTGTGGGAGCCGTTAACAGCATTATGGAGACGGTTTCCCATCAATTTTCTGCTGAAAGCAGTTTCCACAAAGCATTGACTACAGCCATTGAACGATCGGAGCATATGAATGAATTTATGGCAAATTATGCCCGATTGGTAAAGTTACCGGCGCCACACATTAAAGAATTCTCCTTAAACAAGATGCTTCAACAACTGTGCACACTCTACCGGCATAATGGCAACAACACCATTGACTTCCAGCTCCATATCCCTCCGGGTCAATGGAACATAAAAGCTGATGAAACACAAATGGAACAAGTGTTTTCAAATATTATGCAAAACAGCATCGAAGCCATCGGGGAAAGAGGGGAAATTGTAATATCAATTGATGCAGAAAATAAAGAGCTACATTTTCAGGATACAGGAAAGGGCATATCAAAAGAGATTGAAAACAAGTTATTCACCCCCTTTGTTTCGGACAAAAAACAGGGCCAGGGAATTGGACTAATGGTAGTAAAAGAGATCTTACTAAACCACAAATTTAGCTTTAAGCTAACAACACAAAATAAGCGCACTACCTTTAGTATTCGCTTAGGCAGTGCGCTTGTGCATGTTCCTTAATGTAGCAGGTGCGGCTCTTTTTCAAACATCCTCTATAACCACTCCACAAGGTACGCACCTGCCTCATCCCCGAAAATCTCCTTGATTCACCTTAAATGAATGAGTTGACAAGTTACAACATAACATAACAAAATAGAGCTGATATGTGGTGACCTGCATCACCAAAAACAATGGGATTGCTCACTGTGGTTGATTATTGCCGCATACGTTGTCGCAAATCATCGAGTGAAAGCCAGGTATACTTAAAACCATAGTATTCGGCTATGTAGTTTCACGTAAGAAGTGTGGGGTGGATGAAGTACCTGGTGAATTTCACCATGCTAAGGGAACCCTTTAGCAAGATCGATTACAAAACGAAAAAAAAGAGGAAATCCAAAAATCAGAAGATAAAAACTTCCCCTCTTTGGACCTCCTCTTCATATGTTATACCATCAACTTTCTAATTATTCTCTTCAGCTGTTTCAGGTTCAAAAGTTTCAAGCAAACCTCCCGTTAGCCTGAGCAGAGTGTAATAGCTGATGGTTGTATTGTATCTGGCCTCAGTCAATCGTAAGCCGGCATTTAGAAACATTTGCTGAACATCGCGAAAATTAAACGAACTTATGGCTCCACTATTAAACTTATCTTGCGATATCTGGTAGTTCAACTTAGCGGCCTCGTAGTTTTCCTGTGCCACACTAAGCAACTCCTTCCGCACACTATAGAGGTCAAACTCCTGGGCCAGCTGCTTACGCATCTCCCACTCCATGTCGGTAGTTTCCACCTCACTAATAGCTTGTTGCATACGTGCTACATCCAGCGCCTGACGACGGGTACCACCCGTGTAGAAGGTATAGGACAGTGTGACATTGGCTCCTGCCGAAAACTCATCATTTTCCACATCCGGTTGATTCTGTTCGAAAGCGGTGGTTGATTGGTTATAGCCTGTACTAACACCGGCACTCAAGGTAGGGTAAAAAGCACTACGGGCACTCTCTACCGAATTGCGTGCCAAACTCAGGCCAATGTACTGATTCTGCAAAGTATTGTTATTGGCCATTAATCTGTCCGTTAGCACCTGCAGGTCATAATCTGAGGTAATGGCTTGCAAAGGTGTCTGCAAATCGTAGGTTAGTGCTAAATCGGCACCCATTAAGTAGTTAAGCTGCCTAAGGGAAACCTTATAGTTGGCACCTAGCGACAAGAAATTAGACTTGTCCTCCAGATACGCATTCTGGCTCTGCAGCAATGCATAGGTTGTGCTGCTGCCCAACTCTTTGCGTTCTCTTTCGCGCTCGTACCTGTCATACGAGAGTGTCATCACCTCTTCGGCTATCGTTAACTGCTGTTGCAGCAACTGCAACTGATAATAGGTAGCTATCACCTGCACCATTGTATTTTCCACAATCAGCGTCAGGTTGCCTTTCGTAAGAACTTCCAGTTTTTCCAGCCGTTCTTTCTGAATGCGCGCTGAAAAACCGCGAAACAGCGTCCAGTTTAAATTAACAGCCGCACTGGCCCGCTGTGTTGTGGAGGTTTTCTCCAAGTCACTATCCATGGATTGGCTAACACCGCCCTCTCCTACAAATGTAACGGTAGGCAATGCTCCGGCTGCTCCCCAGTTGTTTTGTCGCTGGCTTATAGCTACTTGTTGCTCCTGAATAGTAATGCCAAAATTATTTTCCAGGCTGATGCCAATTG
>JAWOEH010000161.1:0-10182 GCA_046482855.1 Bacteroidales bacterium
TCCAATTTGCATTTCACAATTATTGTCGTCGGTTGCCCAAATATCGTGGTCTCCGCCTGGCACATTTTGAAAAATTGTATCTGTTTGCCAGGTAGCTCTATTGTCAATGGAGAACTGCAACGTTCCTGTACCCCCTTGGGCTCCCAAAAGAGTGACAGAGCCAGTGCTTTCGCCTTCACAAGCATCCACTACAAGAGCATCATCCACTACAATCTGCTCGGGGATCTCATCACCGTAAAGGCCTGTATTATATTGTATAGTTGCAGAGCCAGTACATCCGTTGGCATCTGTTACTTCCACACGATAGTCTCCCTGCTCAACACCTGTATATAAAGCATCGGTAACACCTGTATTTACCCATACACTATTAACAAAATCGTACTTATACCAGAGGTATGAATAGCCGCCAACACCGCCGTTTCCGGAGGCCAGCAACTCGCCATCGGCACTGGTAAAACAACTTACATGTTTTTCTACTGTAATAGTGGCATTCACAGGATCGGGTTCGTTAATATCAACAAGTTGCTGATTCAGTCCTGCACTACTTCCCTGAATCCGAACCAGGTAAACATGATCTTCCAATGAAGCTTCAATACCTGTAAACCTATGATTTTGTTCCGGTTTAATTTCTGTATGTTCATCTAATCTCGAACCTATCAGATCATTAATTGTATCATAATGATAAAGGGAATAGGTGTAATCGGGTGATCCTCCGGAAATTTCCACATAAATTTCGCCGCTACTACCTCCATTACATAGTACATCAGTTGCGCTTAAAGTAACGATATTGATAGCACTCATTCCTCCCTTTAAATTACCACTCTTTACCTGTAAAGGCATTCCGGCTTTAAAACTCTTGTTAGAAATCTTTTCATAGAGCGTTATATCAGCATCTGTAAGGTCTATCTGATCTTGCCCCACGCCGGAAAAATCCAGACGATCCACATGTATCTCAGATCCGGAAAAATTTTGTACTTGTTCATTGTTACTATCAACAAAAAAGGTGCTTGCCCTTAGTTTATGTCCATTGGTTTTCAGCGACCCCTTCTTCACCAATACATCGCCGGAGGTTTCTAGCGGTTGTGCCAATTCCCACTGTCCATCGGGATTGTCAAACACCACATTGCCATGTAAACCGGTTGCCACATCAATGGTTGCCTCTTCACCGGAAGTGAGCAGCCAGTCGCCATAAAAGGCATCCTTCAAGGAGGCGGGAATAACCACATCGCCGGCAACATGCAATTGAGCGCCGGTAAGTTGCTTGAATAAAAATCCTTTACTCTTGAGCGTAAAGGCTCCCCGGGTAACAAGCAGACTCTTACAGAACGCCTCATCGGCAATCTGTACTTGTCCATTAGCTTGCTGAAACGATTGTGCATCAAAAATCACCGGATTATCCAGTGTGGGCACCGAGGCACCCCCTTCTCCTCCACTGGTTTCGGACCAGTGCGTGGGATCGCTCCACGATCCGCTTCCATTTACCCAAAAACGTTCTTGTGCATCCACTGCAGTAAATAAAAAAAAGGAACACACGATGGCTAGGACAGTAAACTTTGCTCTCATACTCCGGTTTATGAATTAGAATTAGGCAATTGTTGATAAAATCAATACAATGTTAATAAAATTTTACGTCGACCCTTTGCATTTGTTTCAAAAATTAGGTTACCCACACGTCTGAGTCCATATTTTTTATTAACAAAGCAAGCACTGATTTCCTCAGTGCTTCTCAGGTTATTGTTAATAACTTGCGGCAACTAGGTATGTATAAGATCTTGTCGGAGGTGTTTTCGCATCATCAAACGAACTATTGTATAGCTATTTACAGCTCCTAACAAAATTACGACTCCGGTAATAGCCAGGACATCCACGCTTCTTATGACCACCGGATAATTATCGGTGATAAACTCACCCGGATTTCCCATCTTCACAATTCCAAACTGTATTTGCAACCAACAAACTAAAAGACCCAGCGCCAATCCCATAAAGGCTCCCGAGAGGGTAATCAGCCATCCTTCATAAAAGAAAATTCGCCGGATGGTGCGCATTTTGGCGCCAAGGCTTCGCAAAACACCAATATCCTTTTCCTTCTCCACCAACAGCATAATGATTGCGCCAATAATATTGGCCGAAGCAATGAGCAGTATAAACATAAGTACCATAAATACATACCACTTTTCCGACTTCATCACCTTATAAAATACTTCATGCTGCTGATAACGATCCTGTATATCAAAACCCTCGCCTAAAAACGCAGCTAGGCGTGCCTGCACATCTTTGGTAGCACCCTCATGTACTTTCAGCTCCAAGGCAGTTACAGCATGTGGATGGCGCAGCATACGCCGCATAAACTCTAGCGGCACCAGCAAATATTGTTGATCGTATTCAGCCTGTACCGAAAAAATGCCGGCAGGAGCCAAATAGCCCTTATTAAAGGCACTCTGCGCATTAACGGCAGTTCGATCCGGGATAAACACTTCAATAGGATCGACAAAATGCACATTCAGTGACAGATGGCGCGCAACCCCATTTCCCACAACAGCAAACCGACTTCCTCCCTCTTTCAGACGAAACTCCCCACTTACCACCATACTATCGACCCCTGAAACCAGTTCAAACTGCTCATCCACGCCTTTGAGTAACCCCAGAAACTCCTTATCGCCATAGCGTATGAGTGCATTCTCTTCCAGCACCTTACTCACATATTGTACCCCTTGCATCTGCTCCAGTTGAGCTAACGAATCAGGGGATAGTGTAAAGACTTTTCCTGTTTTCGGTAAGATCTTTACATCCGGATCAAAACTTTTGTGAGTATCTTTCAACAACCCATCAATGCCATTAAAAACAGACAAGACAATAACCAGCGCTGCCGTGCCCACCATAATGCTGATGAAGGAGATACCCGAAATGATGTTAATCACATTTCGCGACTTTTTGGCTAATAAATACCGGCGTGCTATGTAAAAAGGGAAATTCACAGGCGCTTATTTAATGGCTTTAACAATCAATCCGGTTCCTGAAGGGTGATCTTTTCGTACATCCCAATAATTGCAAAGCAAACAGAAGGGAAATACAACCAGGTAGTAAAAAGGCAGCAACAGATAAAAGAGTTTACTCCGATTCAACCACAAAATGGGTTGTTTCATGGTAAGACGCCAGGAGAGTTTTCCGGGTGCCCCATAGGAATAGCGGGATTGTATAGTGGTAAATCCGGCCTTTCCCAGTTTCTGCTCAATCTCTTCAATGCTATATCCATCACGCACATGCTCATCGATAAAGGAGTGATCATCTTCCCCGTGCACATCGGATCCTCCCTTATCGGAAGGTGTAGAGATTAACAGAAGCCCTCCGGGTTTTAAGGACTCATAAAACCTTTTGAACACTTCGGTATCCTCCTCAATATGCTCCATCACATCAACCGAAAGAATCAGGTCGTAGGAATTCTCCCTTTTGTAGGTGGTAAGATCGCCATATTCAAAAAACACTCTGTTGCTCAAACCAATGTCATCGAAGAAACGGTTACAGTCTTTTATCTGTTCCGTTTTAATGTCTACCGCTTCGATGGTGCTATGGCGAAACATACGAGCCAAAAAGTGGCTGTACTGACCAAATCCGGAACCTGCATCTAAAATATGCAAGGATGCCTGTTGATTGTTGCGCCATCTTTTCAACTCTTTACGAATATGCCAGGTACGCAACAACAGCAAATCCAACATTTTGTAAAAGGTAATACGCATCCAGGGATGTTGGTTAAAAAACACGCCCAGTTGACTTTTTATCGGATCATATTTCATGTAGCTTGGGGTATTACTTACTGATCTTTCAACAAATTATCGATGTTCTCAATATAGTCGAGGGAATCATCGAGATAAAAGCGCAATTCCGGAATAATACGCACCTGCTTCCCAATCCGGGTGCCAAGATCATACCGTATGCGGCTGTTTTGCTCATTGATCATGGCTAAAAATTGCTGTTTATCCTCCACAGGAAACAAACTTAAGTATACCTTTGCCAAGGCAAGATCAGCTGTAACGCGCACTGCAGTGACAGTAATCATTTTTCCCTGGAACATCGACTGACTGTTCCGTTGGAAGTAAGTTCCCAGCTCTTTTTGCACCAAACGTGCAATTTTATCCGTACGATTTGCTCCCATACCATAAATTTTTAGCAAATTTAAACAACATTAAGGAAAGATTGCTTAAAGTAAAGAAATTAACCTGCAAAACTATGATAAAGATTAACAAATTCTTCAATAAGAAAGCTGGAAAAACCTACTCGTTAGGATTGGTATTAAGCGGGGGTGCAGCGCGAGGGCTGGCGCACCTGGGCGTATTGAAAGCCATGGAAGAGGTAGACCTACACCCCGACATTATCTCCGGCGTATCGGCCGGGGCTTTAGCCGGTGGCCTCTATGCCGATGGCAAGTCACCCGAAGAGATCCTGGAGATCTTCAAACAAAACGGTTTCTTTGATTTCGCTCGTTTTACCATACCCAAGGCAGGCTTTATGAGCACCGACAAACTCTTAAATGTGTTACAAAGAGAATTGAACGCAAAGGTGTTCAGCGATTTAAACATGCCTTTTTATGCTGCGGCCGCCAACCTGAATGCGGGAAAAATCGCCTATTTCTCCGAAGGAGAACTGGCTCCACGCATAGTTGCCTCGGCAAGCATTCCGGTTTTATTTCAGCCTAAGGAAATTGAAGGATCGATTTATGTAGATGGAGGTGTTTTTGACAACTTGCCACGCAAACCCATACAGGAACAATGCAAACACCTGATTGGCGTACACGTAAATCCCACCGGGTACGAAGAAAAACTGGACAGCATGATTAGCATCGCCTCACGTACGTTCCATCTCACGGTGGGGGCAAAGATTTCGCACGAAAAGGAAAACTTCAACCTCTTCATCGAGCCAGAAGAGCTGAAAAAATATACATTGCTAAATATTTCTAAGGCCGACGAGATCTACAAACACGGATACGAAACGGCACAAAAAGCACTGACCGATGAAAAGGTTCGCGAGCTAAAAAGCTGACGATCTTCCCGAAAGATAAGGAGAGCAATTACAAAGCAAGCTGTGCTTTTTTATTACTTTTGCAAAAATTTTCCATCATGTCAAAAAATTTGGTACTACACAATAGCCTTACACGCACGAAAGAACGTTTTGAACCTATCAATCCGCCTCATGTGGGACTGTACGTGTGCGGCCCCACCGTCTATGGCGATGCCCACCTGGGCCATGCCCGGCCGGCCATAACCTTCGACTTGCTCTTTCGCTATTTGCAACATAACAAATACAAAGTACGCTACGTGCGCAACATAACAGATGTAGGCCATCTGGAAAATGATGCCGACGAAGGCGAGGACAAAATTGCCAAAAAAGCACGCCTGGAGGAGCTGGAGCCCATGGAGATTGTGGAGCACTATACGCACCACTATCACCAAAACATGGACGCCCTTAATGTGAAGCGCCCCAGTATCGAGCCCCGTGCTTCGGGACATATCATCGAACAACAGGAGATGGTGCGAAAAATTATGGACGCCGGTTATGCCTACGAAAAAAATGGCAGCATCTACTTCGATGTGGAAGCCTACAACAAAACATACGAATACGGCAAGCTCTCAGGGCGTAAATTGGAGGACATGCTTAGCAATACACGCGAGCTGGACGGCCAGCAGGAGAAGAAAAACCCTTTCGACTTTGCCCTTTGGAAAAAAGCTACGCCGCAGCATATTATGCGATGGCCTTCGGAGTGGAGCGACGGTTTTCCGGGATGGCATATGGAGTGTTCAGCCATGAGCACCAAATACCTGGGCGAATCCTTCGACATCCACGGTGGCGGCATGGACTTGCTTTTCCCTCATCACGAGTGCGAAATTGCCCAATCTACCGCCGCTAATGGGAAAGAGTCGGTAAGATACTGGATGCACAACAACATGATTACCATCAACGGGCAGAAAATGGGCAAATCGCTGGGCAACTTCATTACCCTGGACGAACTGTTTTCCGGGAGCCACAAATTGCTCGAACAAGCCTACAGCCCCATGACAGTGAGGTTTTTCATTCTGCAGGCACACTACCGCAGCACCCTGGACTTCTCGAACCAAGCCTTGCAAGCTGCCGAAAAAGGGCTGCAGCGACTGCTAAATGCCCAGGAAGTACTGCAGCAAATAAAGCCGGGCGCGAACACCACCGTGGATCTCGATGCATTTGAGAAAAACGCTTACGCAGCACTGGACGACGATTTGAACAGTCCGATTTTGATTGCCCACCTGTTCGATCTTTCCAAATCGATAAACAACCTGGCTACCGGAAAGGAGACTGTTACCGAAGAAGATCTCAACCGCCTGAAAACGCTGTTCAACAGTTTTGTGGTGGATATTTTGGGATTACGTAACGACAAAGCCACAGCATCGGCCGATAATGCCGATTTGAGCAGCGAATTGATTGAAATGTTGTTGCAAGTACGCATGGAGGCCAAGAAGAATAAGGACTTTGCAACGTCCGACAAGATCCGCGACGGGCTGAAAGCCAAAGGCGTAGTGGTAAAAGACACACCCGATGGCTACGAATGGGAGATGGCGTAAATCCTTTGCAAAGAACAGGTGTACGAATTGGAAAATTATAGGCAAGCAGGGACTTAAGCGAAACAGAGACTAGGGGACCTCGCCTGAGCCGAAGGTGCCGTAAGCAAAAGCACAGGGCAGCGCCCTGTGTTTTGAATACGCAAAAAACCAATCGCTTCAACTACTAACATTGCCATCCTTTTTCTGATCCATGAAGCCTGCCTGCGGCAGGCAGGCCTACCTTCGGCAGGCAGGCGAAAAGGCGTAAATTCAACCTGAAATGCCATACAAGCACCAGCGGGAATGAGTTGAAAAAACAATGGCCTATTATCATTTCTTGATAAAACTAGCCGCCGAAGGTGCCATAAGCCGAAGCACTCAACCTTAAATTTAACCTCAGTTTTGGTAACACAAAGTACCACTAAGTATTTCACAAAGTTTCAGGAAGTGAAGAGGTCAATAAGGACTAACGCTTCGCCCCCGGAGTGGGGCAAAAGTTTGGTAACTACCAACTCACAAGCAACCCCAAAAGTCCCGGCAGGGGCTTAAGATTTCAAGGGTATATACTGTCGCCACTGCCGTGGCTACTTAACTTGCTAGCGGGCTGCGTTACCATACTTAAGGCTCCGCTGGAGCCAATCAACATATAGCAAACGAAATTTATTAACACAGGGTATCACAAAGTATTGCATCTCGCCTGAGCCTGCCTGAGGCGAGACAAGCGAGAAAAGCAACGTTTCTCAAAGAAAATAGGCGAAAGGTAATGAAATGATAGAGATTTGGGAAAGAGAAGGCGCCGAAGGTGCCGTAAGCAAAAGCACAGGGCAGCGCCCTGTGTTTTGAATACGCAAAAAACCAATCGCTTCAACTACATTGGTTGCCACCTATGTCCGGATCCATGAAGCCTGCCTGCGGCAGGCAGGCGAAAACGACATGGTGAACAAAGCGACGAGTGAAATTAATAGTACAGGCAACGAGGCAACCGAAACAAATAAGCGTACTAGCAAACCCTCCCGCGCCCAAGCACGTCAGCACATTCGGATACCTTGTGTTTCCAGGCATGAGGCCGACAGAATAGTAAAATAGGGCTGCGACATAACATTCTTTCGGAAAAAACAAGCCGCCAAAAGCGCCTTGCCATCTTGTTCACAACCGAACACCCTGCTGTTCGAAAATGAACCTATTTTCTCTGTACAAACAACGCATTCATTTTCTTATGCTCTATTATACAGCAACTTACCACCATTGGCACGCATTATGTTTTAGCGTAACAAACAAAAACACAGCAGCCATGAAAACAAAAGCAACCACAAAAATCAGAGCCATCGCAGGAATCGTGTTGTTTGCAATGGCGCTTTCTGCAAGCTTATCGCAGGCACAGGTATTCGCAAATGCGCTTGCCTTCAGCGAAACTGAAGATCTTCTTACACCCCCCAAAAGCTCCCAAACCCAAGCAGAAACCAAAGGTGACGAAACGCTTTTGCTTGACGATTGGATGTATGAGGACGCATTTTGGCAACTGCCGCCTGTTGAGACCATTCCTTTGGAACAGTGGATGTTCGACAGCAACTTCCGGAATAGCAATAAGCTATTTGAATGGATGATCGTTCCTGAAGATGAACCCTTGGACTTAGAGTCATGGATGTTTACCAGGAACATGCAGGAAAGTACCATTCTCGCTTTTCAGGCTACACTCCAAAGCTGGGTGAAAAAACGCGAATTTCAGGTTTTATAACAACTAATAGTTACTAGCACAACTTCCTTATTATGTAAAAGCAAGGGCTGTTTCCCGTAAACAGCTTTTGCTTTTCCTGTATATGCCTGAGAAGGCTATACTACCAACAAATTACACCCTCTTACTTCGGCCTGATCAAATCGTCCTACAATCTGGAAGTGTCCGTCGTCATCTACTTTGCCCAAATCCTGGGTCTCAATGAAAGCACAAGAATAAACATTGGCCAAATCTATCACATTTACACCACCGGTACGCCCGGCTGGAAGCTGCGTAAAAGGATCATAAGGATCGCGAATAGCAATGCGCATCCACGGAGGCAGACGAAAGACCCCGTCGCCTTTGCTGTAAGCCTGACTCAGCAATTCCGTCATGCCATACTCCGAGTGAATGGCCGTTACGTTTAGCTTGGTGCGCAAAAGTTCATGCAGCTCCTGCTTGGTCATCTCTTTACGCTTGCCTTTCATGCCCCCGGTTTCCAACACAATGCCGCTTTTTATACGCGGTTGATAGGCTTGGGCAAAGTCGATTAATGCATAGGATACCCCAAACAGAATATAGAGCTTATTCTCCTCTTCCAGTAATCGTATGGTAAGATCCAGATCGCTAAAATTATTCAGAAAGAAGCCATTATGCTTCCCACCTGAACTTTTCATCAACTCCTTTACCATGAAGATAAGGGAGGCTTGTTTATTCTCAAGGTAGTTGGGCAGCAAGCCCAGGAAGGCATACTTCTGCGGGTTGCCATAGGCACGCTCAAAACCTTGAAGCAATGATTGCTGGTAGAATTCTCTGTTCACCACTTCATGCACACTTCGCACCTGACCGGTTGTCCCACTGCTGCGAAACACCTCTTGCACAGGCAGTCCGGCAGGATTGGTAACCACACGATGGGTCTTAAAAAACTGAATGGGCAAATGGGGAATATCCTCTACCCGTGAAATACCTGAAACATCGGTGCGTAAATAGCTCAAATACTCACGATACACAGCATTGTGTTTGGCCTGAAAGCGAAATAACCGCAACGTCATCGCTTCAAAATCGGCATGATTGGAAAGGGAAAATATATCGGAAAGATCGAATGCGCGCATGGAGGTATTTTTGCTACAAACTTAGTGCTTTTTTGATCAGCAGCAATACCTCTGCATCCATTTGCTTGCTATAGATACGCACCATAGGAACATCTGTGCCTCCATGACTAAGTATCCCGGTAGCAAGGTCTAAATTGCCTTCCAGGCTATCCATCTGTTCCCACTTAACAATCTGATCGTCCGCAGGCTTCTCATCAAGCAAAATATAGCCTTTGGTCTTCTCAACACGGTCCAGATAGCACCCCATGCATACTTCTTCGAGATAGAGAAATTTGTTAATGGCCAACCTACCCGAAAAGGGCTCTGTCGGGCCCATTGTGCGCATGTCAATACCTTTATTACGAAGCATGTAAGCGATGCTATCGAGGGTTACAGGATCATCGGTATCTTTAAGGCGAATCACACTGAATTGGCCTCCCTCAGCCTCCAGAGTACCACTGGCAATATCGTTCACCAGGCGAAATCGGGATTCCAATCCTTCAGTAGCAATTGCGAGTTCCTGCTCCGAATAGACCTTACCAAATACAAGATAGAGATAAACAGCGTGGCGTGGATCCCCTTCGGCGGGGTCAATACCGGAGAAGGGTTGTACGGACTCCACCACAAAAGCAGGCACGCCCATTTTCGAGCTCTTATCCCAAACTTTGAGGAGTTCCTGCTTGCAGATGGTGGCGTTTGCATGAACGATTTTTGCACACATACTCTGAAGTTTACCTTCGTTAAAGATAGGCAATAAATCAGATGAAGTCAATGCATGCATCAGAAAGTCCTTATGGGTACCTGGTAAAAACAT
>JAWOEH010000003.1:0-10333 GCA_046482855.1 Bacteroidales bacterium
TACATAGTATACCAACGGGCAATGGTACGCTCACCCAAGAAGCGAATGTCGCCTGTCTCTTCGTTCACTGAATACCAACCACCTGAAACATCCGAAATTTCCAATTGATCGTAAGGCATAAAAGGATTCGCCAAGGGAGAAATAACAGTTTTTCCCTCCTCGTTGGTGGCTTTAATATTTCTGCGCATATCATAAGGCGTGCCTTCATAATAGTCGGCAAATACACGTACCATATCATCCAATGTAACAGGCTTATCAGGCTTTACTGAAAATGGATAGTTTTTGTCATTCGGATCCAGGTTTAAGCTGGGAGCCAATAAATCGTACACACGCCATTCGCGTCGGCGCGAAGCAATAGAGTTGCGACTACCCGGAGCATACACATCACAAAAAGAGAAGTTCTCTCCCTCTTTCCACCAGCCATTTTCTTTAGCTACCTCGTAAATATTATCTGAGGCCATGAAATAGTCTTTATCGGAAAGATCAATCTCCTTAATGGTACTTGCATTGGCATTAACAGCAATGTGATCATCGGGAACACGCTGAGCGGCCCAAACAGCACCCACTTTCCCTTTGCCGGGACCTACAATCTCCATATGCCATACTTCCTTCGGGTCGGCGACGGTTAAGCACTCGCCGTAATCATTCCAGCCATATTTGGCCAGCAACTCACCTGCCATCTCAATAGCACCGCGAGCCGTTGATTCCCTTTGAAGAATAAGTTTAAAAAGACGTTGACAGTCAATCAGACCGGCATCACTTTGGAGTTCTTCGCGTCCGCCAAAAGTTGATTCTCCTAAACCCAGCTGCTTCTCGTTCATAGATGGATAAGCCGTGTTGATGTAGCCATAGGTAGAAGATATCTGTGGAATTTCGCCAATTTTATCGTGCTTGTAGGCCGGCATAGCTTTGCTATCGTCGGCAGTACGCTTATACATAGGAACAGTTGCGTTTCGATTGTGTTTTTGTGCAGGTTTCACATCCATCCATGAACGGGTGCGGTGACTGTCGTCGGTATGCGATGTCATAACAGAACCATCGAACGAGGCTTTCTTGCCTACAGTTATACTGGTACAGCCGTCAGGGAAACCGGCCACCCAATCGGATTTATCCTGCGCATTTACCCCGAGAGTAAGTGTAAACGCACAAAACATAAGTGCTAGTTGTTTCATTTTCTTCATAAGTCAGCAATTTTTGTTCGCAGTGAAAATAGAAAATATTCCACAGAAACCCAGCTGAAAATGATCTTTATGAAACATATAAAAAAAGGCTGCCCTAATGAGCAGCCTCTTTCCTGAATTTTAGTTTTCGCTTTATTGAATAATAAGCTTTTGGCTTACCTGCGTTTTAGCACCTGTTATTCGAATAAAATAGACACCTTCGGAGAAATTAGCAGTATTTATCTCCATTAGGTTTTCCTGCGCAAAATTGTGTCTTTTTTCAAGCATTAATCTACCATCAGCTGTGTAGAGTTGAATAGACACCACTTCGTTTACACTGTTTGGAGTGGTAATGGTTACATGATCCTGAGCAGGATTTGGAGCTATCACAAAGACCTCAGTATCCTTCCCAACTTTCTCAACACCAACATGGTACTCGGTAACCGTAAGAGTAAACTCTCCTTCAGCTCCTTCTGCACTACCGTCCATTTGTAGCCAATAGGTTTCACCAGGCGTTAAATCCGTCACATAATCAATGACTGCAGGATAAGGTTCCTGATCGGTATAATCATCATTCGCCGCTAAGAGGGTATAATTTCCATTTAAAATATCGGTGCAAGAAGCCGCTTCATAAAGGGCTATTTGGGTATCCATACCTGCTGTGATAAAGGATGCATTTCCCGATTCAGGGGCAACGTATTTAAACCATACCGAATTTTGCAGACCTCCTTCATTACACCACTTCATGGGAGCAGAACAACCTGCACCTGTAGTATCGGGCATAGGTTCGTTCTCCTGAACAGTAGCATATTGGTTTGAAAAAGGTCCGTTTTCGCCCAAAGAAATTTCAATGGCATCACATACATCGTCATTTGCAGGCCGCTCATATAATAATACTTTAATAGAATCGGAGCCTTCACATTCGCCAATTGTAGCTGAAACATGATATGTAGCTTCTGTTATTGACTCATCGTTTAAGACAACAGAAGCGGTATTTCCATCAACGGTAATATCTCCGGGTCCATCAAAAACAAAAGTTTCGGCTTCTCCAACAGCCATTAAAGTAAAGGGTGTTCCGTGGCTTGCTTCAAGCACCTCTTCATCAAAATAAACAGGTATTTCATCAACCACCTCGATATAATCTTTTCGGGTAACTGTATTTGTACCTTCAGTACCCTCAACAGTTAAGGTAATGGTCTTAGTGCCGGGCGTGGTATAAGTAACAGTATGCGGGCCTGCGCTAGAGGCTGTAGCAGGGGAGGCACCTTCACCAAAGTCCCATGCATACGTATCGATTACACCAGTTGAGATGTCATTAAAATCAACCGTTCCGTTCTGGCAGACAAGTGTTTTAGAAGTGGCAAAGGAAGCTTGAATTGCCTGATCGTTAAGCGCATAGGCACGAATACAAATATCTGCGTCATTATCATTCATATCTACCCAAGCGATTCCGTCCCGACTGATAAAGCATGTTCCGGGATCACTTATATCCGCCGTTGCATATCCATCAATTGTGTACTCTACAGGTATGGGATATCCATTACCCTGAGTAGCATATTTTACCTTCACGTAGAAATCATCGGTTACATTCGCCTCCACATTAAAGGTGTAGTAACCGGGATATAAACAATATTGATCCAATATTTCACCTCGCTTATTAGATAATTCCTTGGTAGTGGAGTTAAAATCATCATAAATTTCCACAGTAACAGTTGTGCCTCCTGAGCTAATGTAGGTTCCCACTTTGGAGATAGATTCCTCGCCCGTAGCCACGTATTTTACCATACCATAGGCTTCGGGATGATTTCCGTAACCAAATGAGGAGATCATACCCAATTTGTCAATGCTATAAAGGGTATCAACCTGACTGGCAGGAAGGTCATCCAGGTAAATGGCATTATTCGTAGCCCCTTTAGTATCGTTGTAGGACATATAGAAATACCCGGCTTCACCGAAATCCGGACCCCAGCTGTTTTTTATTATCCATGCACCATTGGGGCTTTCAGGACTATCGATTCCACCAGTAACCTCCTTTTCATCGTCCCAACCGACAATTAGCACACCATGATCAGTTGCATCATTTCCGCCATAATACCAGGTATAATCGGTAGTATTATAATATTGGTCCTGTTCTCCGGCATGCATACTGGTAGCGACGGCACCATAATTATAAAGTGTATTCTTTATCATATCGGCCTTTTCCGGTAGCCAGCGTATTTCAGTGATGTAGCGATCTTTTTCAACTTCTACACAACCCCGAAAAGCCGTAAGCGAAGAATAAGGGTCGCTATTCTCGGTTACAATACCCTGCGTAGCATAGGCAGCTGCTAAATAATAGTTTCCCCCATCATCGGGGCCATTTTCAAAGCCATGACAGGTAGCCATGTTGGCTTCAGAAAAATCATGGCTCTCCCCATCGCGTACTTTTAGCCTCGATTCGAAACTTCCAAGCGCCGCAAAGGTCCAGCAGGTGCCATAGGGACTTTGATTTCGAACAGCTGTAACTCCGTCTTCCTGACGTAAATCAAAACTAGCCGGAAAATCCATCTTCTTTTGATGGGAAGTTTCAAAGACAGAAAAATCGGGTTGAAATGGAGCCGGAATAACTCCCCTCTTTTCGCCATTCTGATACTCCACAAACTCTTTACTTAACGGAGCAAAACTCCCTTGCTCCTGAGCGTTACAGGTAGCCACCACGAGCAACAGGAGAAGGAATCCCGATGCATAAATTTTAGGTTTTCTCATTTCGTATTTTTTAGGTTTACATTTTGGATGGCTATAAAACTACTAAATAAAAAAAGGGAATAGGAAAAACCTCTTTCCCTAGTCCCTAATACAATTACTTATTCATTGTTTTGCTGATAGTTGCATACACTATAAAGAATCACTCTAAATTATATTTTGGCTTATTCAATAATTGCTTGTGACGGACAGTAGCCCCAAGAACAATAGCTCCGCTAATAATCACAATATTCTTTATAATATACTGTCCTTCTAACGTTAAACCATAGGGTATAGCAGTAAAAACTTCTCCCGGATATAAGAATAACGGTGTAAAGGTCCCCAACATCTGAACAAATAAAAGTAATAGGATTTCACGCATATAAGCACCCACTAAAAGGCCTACCCCAATCAACACTTCCCAGGTGGCCAGCCCATAAACAATTACCTGTTCACTAAAGAGTCCAAAGGTTAGATCAGCAATAGTCTTATAGGCCAGATCTTCAGCCGGGCTTAAACCAGAAAAAAACTTCAATCCACCAAACCACAAAAAGATAATACCTATACTCCATCTCAGCAGGGGTAATCCATTCTTGGCCATCCATCCGGTAATTCGAACGTCTAATTGTCGTGTAAATTTCGTATTTATAAGCATAGCACATTTGTTTTTATTTAATCTGAATTAACTGTTAATTTAATAACAAAAATATGATATCCTTGTTTGAAAAAAATTTTATTTATTTACACAACCTAATACCACAATACTTACTCATAAAGTAAAAAGGAACATATGGATTTAATTATTTGGCACGATTCACTTTATTCTGTAGGCCATCAGGAAATTGACAGCCAGCATATGGGGCTTGTAAATACCCTAAATGAACTTTTTGACAAAATGGCAAAAGGAAATGGCAAAACGATTCTAAGTGAGATTATCGAAAGTCTGATGAAATATACCAAAGAGCATTTTCGGTATGAGGAGATGCTAATGATGCAGTATGGCTACCCCCGATTGAAGGAACATAAAGAAAAACACCAGGAGTTTGAGCGAAAAGTAGCTGAATTCCAGGAGAAGTACAAAAAGGGGAGCGAACAATTAACCAGCGAAGTACTACGTTTTTTGCGCGATTGGTTAACCACACACATCCAAAATACGGATAAAGACTATAGCTCTTACCTAAAATAAGGACAGAAAGTGTATGAAAAAGGGGGAAACAAAAGCTTCCCCCTTTTTCATTACTCAATAAATCGATAATTTAAAACTCGCCAGTATCAAAGTCCATTTCCATATCGTCCCCTTTCTTCTTACCCCGATCTTTATAATTGTTAATTTTATAGCTAATTGTAAAGTTCACAACGGGTGACTCCCGCTCGAACCGATTGAAAGAGTAAAATTGATCTCCTCTTGAAGTAAACTCATGGCTCATTTGGCCAAAGACATCTCTTACCTGCAATGTAGCTGTAAGTCGTTTATCCATAAGATCTTTACGCACAGCCATATTGGTCATAAAGAAACCTTCCGATTCGCCTTGCGCAGTAATGCTTGGGCCGCGGTAGAACCCGGTTAATTGAAGGCGTACGTCGGCAGGTAAAGTGATATTAAGATTTGACCGGAATCCCCAATTCGTATTCTGAGTTGCTGTTTGTGAGGAAACAATATCGCCGGTAATGCGGTAATCATAAACATTGGCTGAGGCATTCATCGACAACCATTTTAAGGCACGCCAATTCAAAGAAAGCTCCAACCCAGTCGCCTGATCGCTTGATAAATTATCAAATGTTTCGATAAATGTCTCCGCTTCGTAAATATTTTTTATGCGGCTAATTTTATTTTGTGTTTCCCGATAATAGGCTTCCAAATTAACAAAAGCCTTGCCAATTCGTTGTTGTAGAGCAAATTCGTAGGAATTAATATATTCTGGCTCCAAATCCGGATTTCCCTGACGATACGAAAACTCATCCTGGTATTGCAAAAGTGGGTCTAAATACCACCCACGAGGTCTGCGAATGCGTCTGGAATAACTGGCCAGTAACTGAGTTGATTCCGTAACGTTTTTTGATAAGTGCAGGGAGGGAAAATAATCAAACCTGTCGATGCTGTAGCTTTCCGTCATCTCTTTATTCTGAATTTCGCGATTTGTATATTCACCGCGCAACCCAAGCATATAATTAACCTCCCACAAAACATTGGAGTAAGTCACATAGGCGGCTTCAATATGCCGGCTAAATTCATATGCATTTGAGTAGTTTTGATTCAGCTGCCAATCGTTTGATTCTGCTACATAATCATGAAACAAGCTACTTTGGTCTCGTCCACTTACCTGCATTTGATAACCCGCTTCCAGTTTCTCGTTATCATTAAACGGCAAAGTATAATCGGCCTTCGCTCGCAAACGTCCACGGGTATCTTCGGAAAGATTTCGGTTTGCCTGATAAAAGTCTTCAGCCCGCCGCTCATCAATAAAATTATAATAGAACTGCTCGTTTGTATTATCACCCTCCCGGGTAAACCAATTGACCATAACTTCCAGCTTCTGACCCTTATCATCCAGGCGGTGATCGTACATGAAGTTTAATGAATAGTAATCACCGTTACGCTCGTTTTCGGAAAGATTCAGGCTCTGAGTCTTTTCAGGATTCAGATCACTCCATACAACTTGTTGGACCTCATTATCAAAACCAAACCCATAATGTCCCCTATCACCGGATAATGATAAAGTAACCCGATCGGTAAGGAAATAGTCGAATCCCAACTGCCCTTTATACCCATCGCGTTTCATATCACGCTCTCCTGTAGTATTACGATAAAGCGTGTTTCCCTGGTTGTAGGTTTCGTTTCGGGTTAGTTGTGATCCATCGAAGCTGTAATTAGTATAATCAACGCCCCCATAAAGGTTAAATTTTTCATTCCTATAATTCAGGGTAACATCGCCGGTATATTTGTCACCGATACCTGCCGACACATTCACAATGCCATTCAGGCCGCTTCGTTTTTGCTTTTTAAGAATCACATTGATAATGCCACCTACCCCCTCGGGATCGTACTTAGCCGATGGGTTTGTAATGATCTCAATACTCTCGATAGTGCTGGCTGGAAGTTGTTGCAAAGCATCATTGCCATCAAGCACACTGGGTTTTCCATCAATTAAAACGGTGAAATTGGAAGATCCTCTTATGGAAACATTCCCTTCGATATCGACTTCCACTGAAGGGGTATTTTGCAACACATCAACGGCAGTCCCCCCAGCCGATGTAGCGTCCTGCCCCACATTCACAATCTTTCGATCGAGTTTAAAATTCATATGCGAATGTTCTGCTGTTACAACTGCCTCGTCCAGTTCCGTAGAGGCAGCAACCAGTTCGATGGTCTCAAGTGTTACAAGCTTATTGCGGGGGTTCAAGATTACGCCATCCACCATTGCTCGTTCAAAGCCAATAAAATTGGCCGTCAAATAAAACCTCCCATAGGGCAGGTTTTCCAATTTAAACGCACCATCAGGTCCTGTAACGGTTCCTGTTACTAACGACGAATCGCGTAATCGATACAACGCAATATTGGCATATTCCATGGGTGCATTGGAAGCCGCCTCCACAACATGTCCTTTCAACGTGGCATCATTAGGCATGGCTCCGCGAGGGGGCTGAGCAAAGCTCATAGAGATAGCCCCCAAGGCCAGTGCAAGGGTAAAAAAGAATGATTTTTTCATTTGGTTAGAAGTTTATCTATTCATGCTACTATTCCTATTCAAAAGGTGCGTTCTGCCGCATTCGACGATTCGACTCTCTTGGTTCCCGCTCATCATTATTTCTGCGATGTTGCCAATTGCGGCCTCTCCTCTCGCCCCGAGGTTGTTGAGGTATCATTTTGTCGTAAAATTGTAAGAGTTGCTCTTGCTGTTGGGGGGTGCAGAGTTTGCGCAACTCCATATAATGGGAGGCGCTAATTTTTTTCAGTTCCGCGTGAAGTCGACCAATTTCTTCCGCCAAGAAATTAACGTTAACCGTATCCACTACCTCGCCAGACAAAACGGTAAGCAATTCGCGTCGTTTTAAATGAAGTTGATCGATAACAGGTCGGGATTCCTGAAACGTTTTTCGCATGATAGTTCTGAATGCTCCTGCCTGCTTCTCAGAGAAATCCATCTGCTCAATGAATTGTCTGTGAAACCCATCATGCATATGCTCTGGTCGAAAATCGGCACGTTCAGCACGATTCGAAACACGTGGCTGAAAGTAGGAACGATACAACTGTGTTCCCAGGGCAGCTAAATTGATTACGGTAATAAAAATAATTCCCGTAATTATGAGTGTTCGTTTATTGCTGGCTTTCATCATTTTCGTCCTTTTTCAAGTTATCAATTTCAGCATCTTCCTCTGCTTGTAACATGTTTGTAGTAAGGGGATCAAGCTTCATTTCATTAAAATATAGAGACTCCACATAGGCATCGGCATACGTAGAATCAGTATCGGATTTTGTTGTTTGGCCCAACTGAATTCCCAGGTAAATGCCCAGAAACAATACCATAACATAGGCTGCGGGCTGCAGAAATCGAGCTACCAACGACTTTTGTGGTTGAGTAGGTGTTAACAACCGACCCTGTATACGTGTATAGAGAAATGGATTAACCGGAACATCAGAAGGAGAAAGAAAGGCATCGACCAGTTTTTCCATCTTTTCTGCTTGTAAACGACAAGCAGAACACTCTTTTAAATGAGCAGCTACAGCTTGCGCTTGATCCTTAGGCAGAGCATCTGTCAGGTAGTCGGCTAACTTTGATTTATACTTTTTACAGGTTTTCATATGCTTGCTCATTTATTGTTTTGACACCACTTTGTCTTTTTTATTACATCATTACATGAATTTTTGCAGATAGGTATAAAGCTTTTTCTTCCCGCGATTCACCAATACCCCTACCTGATTTACAGAAATATCCATCACATCGGCCACTTCCTTATAGGACAATTCCTGTAAAGAACTAAGTGTAAGAGCAACCCGTTGTTTATTTGGCAATTTTTCCAAGGCTTTTTTCAATAGTTGCTCTTCCTCAGTGGCCAACAAACCGCTATCGGCTTCATCAGATTGATTTTGCAAAGCATCCTCATTTCCATGTGTTGATTCAAAGATATCATCAATAGAGCTCAGGAAACCGCGCCGTTTTTTGCTGCGAATATAATTCAGCGAATAGTTGACAGCGATACGGTAAATCCAGGTAGCGAGCTTAGCATCTTCCCGAAAGGTTGGTAGCTTATGGTATACCTGAATAAATACCTCCTGCGTAATGTCCTGCGCATCATCCTGATCCTGAACAAACCCATAGCATACATTCAGCACCATTTGCTGATAGGTATCAACTAAAGTTTTAAAAGCTTCTTGCTCTCCCCTAAGTATGGCTGTTACCAGGTTGTCGGTCATAGAATCAACATTCACTTATATGAGATAAGACAATCAAATTCAAAAATTATTACATCGGAAAGTCTCTTTTTTTGATCTTTTTTCGAACAAAACAGAGATTATAAATGTACACCTTTAGCTATCAGTAAAATAACCTAATTATTTTTGTATGAAGAAAGAAGAAATTTTCACCCGTCTTTGGAAAAACTACATCGATCAAAATCCTGCTGCCAAGAAAATATACAATTTGTTTTTGGAACAAGGAGAAACCATTCAGAACGATCACATTGCATTCCGCACCTTTAACGATGAGCGTGTTTCCATCGATGTTATAGCAAAGCCATTTCTGGATGTTGGTTACGAACCCAAAGACACCTACAACTTTGACCAGAAGCATCTTTTTGCCCGACATTATGAACATAAAACGGATCAAACAGCCCCCAAAATATTTATTAGTGAGCTTATTTTGGAGGCCTTTAGCGAATACCTGCAAACCCTTATTCGGGAAAAGATTGATGAAATTCCTGAGGATCTTCTCTCTTCCAGCAAGCTAATTTACGCAGGACGCCCTTGGGAAGAACCTTCTTACACAATTTATGAAAAACTCAGAAAAGAGTCGGAATATGCCGCATGGATGTATGCATATGGTTATCAAGCAAATCACTTCACTATTTTTATCAATCAATTACAACGTTACAATTCGGTTGAGGAGGTGAATAAATTTCTAAAATCGCACGGGTTTATTATGAATACTTCCGGAGGCGAAGTCAAAGGCTCTCCGGAGAAAGGGCTTGAACAATCCAGTATAAAAGCCAACCGTATTGAAGTAGCATTTACAGAAGGGACAAGAATTATTCCTGCTTGCTATTACGAATTTGCTAAGCGTTATGTAATGAAAGATGGACAATTATATCAGGGATTTATTGCACAATCGGCCGATAAGATCTTCGAAAGTACCGATTATTATCAGGAGTAATACAAAATCATCGGGGGTTAGTAGTTGGTTGCCTATATTTATTTTGCAAATTAAACACTGACAAGAACTTCGGAGGTTGGCTGC
>JAWOEH010000035.1:0-5055 GCA_046482855.1 Bacteroidales bacterium
CTGATGGGAAATATTACAGGGAACCACGACATTCCCCGGTTCATTAGTTATGCAGGTGGAGCTTTGAATTTTAATGAAGATGCGAAAGAAGCTGGCTGGAACCGCGATATTGAGGTAGAGGATACAACCGGATATTACCGGTTAGCCATGCTTACGGCTTTTAACATGACTGTTCCTGGCGTCCCCGTTATTTATTATGGCGATGAAATTGGCATGCCCGGAGCCGGCGATCCGGATAATAGAAGAATGATGCGTTTTGAAGATCTTCCCGAACACGAAGCATGGGTAAAAGGAAAAACCCGGAAACTTGTGCATTTGCGGCGTTCGCGCATGTCATTGATGTATGGCGATTATGAATTACTGCATGCCGAAAAAGACCTGTTGCTATACAAACGCACCTATTTTGGGGAGCAAACGCTGGTTGCATTTAACAAAAACAGCGAGCAAAAACAGCTAACTTTACCCTCGTCGGGAGAGGAAGCCAGTGAGTGGAAAGCACAATTCGGACATCAACTAAAAGAAAAACAGGGAGGATTATACCTCGAACTTCCCGCCTATACTTTTGAAGTGTTAACCAACTAGAGGAAAGAAACCCGGAGTGAGGACTCCGGGTTTTATTTTTCATAACTTCTATACTCAGGTATTAATCGCCGAAACTAATTCCCACCCCACGTGCATTTCGCATGAGTGCTGTATCCAGGGTAACATAGTTCGGACGGCTGATAGCATCTTTCAGTGGCACAGAGGTAATTTGAGGATGGCGATAAGAAACCATCTCGCCAAACTTTCCTTCCAGCACCATTTCAAATGCGCGCACACCAAACTGCGTAGCCAGTACGCGGTCGTAGGCAATGGGCACGCCACCACGCTGAATATGGCCCAATACAGTTTTACGCATATCGTATTCCAAGCCAGCCTCTTTAAGCTCCTGTACCAAGCGCGATGCTGCACCACTCAGGCGTTCGTTGTAATAACCCACCTCGTCACTCTCCTCGGTTGAGGCCGATTTTCCTGTAGCTTTTGCACCTTCGGCAATAACAATAATCACAAAGCCCCTGTCTTTAACAAAGCGCGAGTTAATCTTCTCTACAACTTTATCAATATTATAGGGAATTTCCGGTAGCAGACAAATCTCAGCACCTCCGGCCACGGCAGCATTCAACGCAATCCAACCGGCATCGCGCCCCATCACTTCCAGTATCTGCACGCGGTTATGACTGGCTGCTGTTGTAACCAGCTTATCGACCGATTCAGTAGCAATTTGCACAGCTGTTTGAAAGCCGAAAGTACTATCAGTAGCGGAAAGATCGTTATCGATAGTTTTAGGTACCCCGATAATATTGAGCCCTTTTTCGTAAAAAGCCTGTGAGATGCGTTGAGACCCATCACCGCCAATGTTAATCACGGCTTCAACTCCCAGGTACTGCAACTTTCGGATCATCTCATCGGAGCGATCGACTGTTTCCCATGTGCCATCGGATTTTTTTACAGGCCAGGCAAATGGGCCTCCTTTATTGGTTGTTTCCAGTATGGTACCACCGTGAAAATGAATTCCGGCTACGGATTTTTCGTCTAAAATCTTAATCTCAGTGGGTTCCCACAATACGCCGTTAAAGGCTTGCATACTTCCCACCACTTCCCAATCGCGCTCCTGTGAAGCTCGTTTTACAACTGCGCGTATCACAGCGTTTAATCCGGGGCAATCACCACCAGCGGTGGCAACAAGTACTCTTCTCATTGGCATAAACAATTATTTTAAATTTATTATTCTCGAATCAGGTATGATTCAAGCGCTTAAACTGATTATTATTGTACGTGTAATTTCGTACAATTTTGTATCTTTAAGAGTTGATTTAGAACTGCCCAGTTCCCTGTAAAAATAAGAAAAACACCGGACTATGACAATTATATTCGGTACGAAACAAAAGAAAAAACATCCTTTTATTATGCACAAGATGAAACATCTAACCATCCTTGCTGTCGCCTTGATAATAGCGACTTACACATTCAGTCTAACCGGCTGTAGTAATCCCACCAACCCACCCGAAAGTAATCGGGAAAAGGAAAAACCTGTAGCCTGGTCGGAAGATGCGGCTATTTACGAAGTTAACATCCGGCAATATACGCCCGAAGGGACTTTTAACGCTTTCCGAGAACATTTACCTCGACTAAAAGAGATGGGGACAGAAATTTTATGGCTAATGCCCATCCATCCCATTGGCGAAAAAAACCGCAAAGGTAAGTTGGGAAGCTATTATGCGGTTAAGGACTACCTGGGCGTAAACCCTAATTTTGGCACAGAGGAAGACTTTCGCGCGCTTGTAGACGAAGTACACAAACTGGACATGTATATCATCATCGATTGGGTGGCCAACCATACGGCCTGGGACAATGCCCTGATTGAGGAACACCCCGATTGGTATACACGCAACGAGGAAGGTGAAGTTATTGCTCCTGTTGAGGACTGGAGCGATGTAGCCGACCTAAACTACAATAATGCCGAAGTGCATGATTATATGGTAAATGCATTAAAATACTGGGTTGAAGAATTTAATATTGATGGTTACCGCTGCGACGTTGCCGGAATGGTACCTACAGAATTCTGGAACCGCGCACGCCTTGCCCTGGATTCGATAAAGCCTGTTTTTATGCTGGCTGAGGCCAATGACCCGGAACTACATAGAGCCTTTGATATGACCTATGCCTGGGATCTTCACTTTATCTTCAACGAAGTGGCTCAAGGCAAAAAAGAGGCCGCCCACATTGTTACAAAACTCCGGGAAGGTCAGGAAAAATACCCCGAGAATGCTTATCGCATGCTCTTCACCTCCAATCATGATGAAAATAGCTGGAAAGGCGATGTATACGACCGCTTAGGCGAAGCTGTTCCAACCTTTGCTGCGCTCACCGTAGCCTTGCCCGGAATGCCATTGATTTACAGCGGACAGGAAGCCTGCCTGGATAAATCGTTGGCCTTTTTCGAAAAAGACAGTATTGCCTGGAAAAAATGCGACATGTTTGAGTTGTATAAAACATTGCTTCATGCCAAAAAAAGTAACCCCGCCTTATGGAACGGCGCCCACGGTGGCCAGATACAGCTTATTACACCGGAAGAGGAACCCAACTTATTGATCTTTACACGCGAAAAAGGCAAAAACAAGATATTGGCCATGTTTAATCTATCAGACGAACCACAAAGCTATCATATTCCTGAAGAATTGAAAGTCAGAGGATTTAAAAAGATTGTAGCTGATAAAAAGCTAAAACGTGAGGGCAAATTGGCTCCATGGGAATTCATGCTCTTTTCAAAATAACTAAAAAAAACCATCGATGGTGGCGGCTAAAACAACGTGCCACTGTCGATGGTTTTATTACAGAAACGATTACGCTTCACTTGCTGATTTAGATTTCTCCACTACCAATATTTATAAAGTGATGCCCACCAGGGCATTTTTTGTTTGCTTCGCTTCCATTAATGCTTCATCGGCTCGTTTTAACAACCCCTCCATAGGCTCGCCGGCTGCAGGGGCAACCATCCCCATGCTTACCGTAAGCGATACTTGTTGCTCTTCTACCAGAAAAGGGTAGGCTGCAATTATTCGACGCAGTCGGTTACCTACCTCCAAGGCTTGCTGCAGATGAATATGCTGCAACAACAGAACAAACTCATCTCCCTGTTTATATCGAAAGATCATATCGTTGTGGCGCACATAGTTCTTCACGATATCCACAAGCTGCTCAAGTAAAGCATCGGCACGGGTGTAGCCAAAACGATCGTTCATGCTTTTAAACTGATCCAGATCGAGAATACACAGCACAAATGTCTCCTCCTCGTAACGCCGATACTGTTCAAGAAGAGCCTTCAGTTGCTCGCGAAATTGTCTTTGATTGCCAATACCGAGCTCGTCGGCATAAGCAAGTTTCCGATACCGTACCAAACGGCGTTGTTGCATCCATGTGCCCAACAAAAAACCCATGACGGCAGCAAGCGCAAAGAATATATAATTTGCAACTTCTGGCATCAATTAGTGTTTTTTACTTTGTCGTAAAGGGAACTCTTTTTTCTGGAAATAATCGTAACGCATATTTTTGCCGGGTTCATATACCAAGGCCATAATGCTATCTTGTCCCTCTTTAATGGTTGAATAATCGGCAAAGTCAAGGGTCCGGATAACGGCTTCAATTACACGCAAAGCCCCCGAATGGTCAGCCAGCACAACACGTTTCCCCAGGTTATCACGCACCAAATCGATAAAGCTTCGTGCAATACGCCAGTCAGCCTCAATAAGCGACTCTCCTTCGGGGTAATGATAGAATCGATTCTTAAGCATCCCTTTTACCGCAGCTTTTTTATCATCCTCGGTACCAGGCAGGTTTTTGCCATAAATCTCTATCATTTTTTTGGTCACATCTTTCTTAAATTTATGAGTTAAGGCACCGTATTTTTGGCTGTTCAACCCATAAACAGCATCGAAAGAAATATTTGTATAACCAGCATCCTGCAGAAAGTAACGGGCAGTTTGTTCGGTATTTTCCGATTCACTGCCAAACACCTGAATAGGACGATCCTTGGAGTAATTCCACAACGGATAGCCTTTTTCGTTCAATAAATCGACAATAACCTTAAAATCACGTCCCAATTCCTTAGCGGTTTCAATCCCCTCAGGTTTCAGACTGTTTCCCCTGGAACCACTAAGACGTCGGTTGTTTTGCCAGATGTCCCAATATCCGGAACCTACAAATTCAGGGTTATCGCCTCCCGATTCGTGTACCGACTTCCCATGGCGAATCATGATTACCTGGGTTTGATTTAAAGGAACATAGGCTTGGGGAAACAAAGGAATACCTTTTCCATTAGGTAGCCAAACAACCCCCTCTTGCATTATCAGGCCACTGCCATCGTCGAGCTCCCGCCCGGTAGTACGTTTCTTACCTCCGGGATTTACCTCCATATCTTCTTCAGCTAAAACCAGCTTAGCACGGTAGCGCGTAAAGGATGCCCCGATTGCGGGAATATTTTTCCCGGCTAAAATATCACTAAACCGGGACAAAGAG
>JAWOEH010000054.1:0-3310 GCA_046482855.1 Bacteroidales bacterium
AGGGAAGCAATTGAATAGAGGAAGATCTTCAGGACTTTATGCATGCTTAATTTTGTTTACAAGGTACGGTAAATCAATTACTTGTGAAGCTGCCAGTACGGCGCTTACTGTTGTTCCCAATACGCCATGAATGTTGGCATTTTGTCCGGCAAAGACAAGATTTTTAATTTTTGTACGCACCGATACATGACTGGCCAAAGGTTCCTGGCTGTTTCGCATGGTTCCGTAAATGGTTCCCTCAGGCGTTCCCAGGTAGCGTTTGTACGTTAAAGGAGTAGCCGTGAAATAGCTTTCGATCTTACCGCTTATGCCCGGGAATTGCCTGTCGGCTGCACGAATGAGCCTTTCGGCTACTTCTTGTTTAAAGTCATCATATGCTTTATCCTGCTTTTCCTCCCATTGCGCCACACTTTCAAAGGGCATCAGGCTCAGGATGGTTGCGGTGGAGGCATACTTGTCGGCTCCGGGTTCGTGTGGGGTAAGGAACAAAAAGTAATCCTCCGGATTGTGTCGCGTATTTGCCACCCATGGCGAATCCTGGTTTAGGATGTAGTAATTTTGGTTCAGGTAAGGAAAACTATCAGGCTTAAAGATCAGGTATACGGTAAATGCCGAGGTAGAATTATGCATCGTTTCAATACGTTGGCGGTAAACGGTTCTTATCACAGGCGCCTCAATCATTTGCAGCGTTGGGGCTGGATGTATGGCAGAAATGACTTGTTTTACCTCGTATGTATTTCCGTGGTTGTCGGTAATGGCTCTGGCTTCAGTGCCTTTTACATCAATGTGTTTTATGGTTGTTCCGGTGTGTATTTTGCCGCCAAAATGAGTAATACGCTCCAGGAGTCTGTCGGTTATTTGCCGGCTACCGCCACTCACCCGGTAGGCACCACGAATAAAAGAACAATTTATTAAAGCGTGCAAGTAGAAAGGCGTACTATCCTTTTCGGCTGCATACAACAGGTTGTTTCCCAGGAGCACTGTTTGCAGGGTTTTATTGTGGGTAAGATCGTTCAGGTACTTGTGCAGATTTATCCCATGATAGGCTGCTTCATTGTGCTCCTCGCGATATTCCAGATTGTAAAGTGGAAACTGGGCACACACTTTTTGTATGTCGGCAATGTATTTATTTATGGCACTATGTTCTTTGGGGAAGTTCCTTTTCAACTCTTGGGCAAAAGCATCGAATCCGGTTGCCCACCGAAATTCCTGACCTTGGTATCGGATGCGTTCAAAGCCGGTTGGGTCCAATGGTTTTATGGGAAGATCGGGAAGCAATCCGAAGTAGCGAAAAAACTGGTGGAGATTTTGCCCCGGAGCAGCGCCGCCAATGTAGTGAAGTCCGGTATCGAACCAGTGGCCGTTTCGTTTGTAGCTTTGCATACAGCCTCCGGGATGGTCGTTCTTCTCGAATATTTCTACCTGCATGCCTTCCCGAGCCAGTATGTAACCTGTAAGTAAACCGCCAAGCCCGCTTCCTATTATGGCTACTTCAATCTTACTCATGCTGCGGATCTTTTTTTGTAATCAAATATACCACATTGGAAGTGTGTTTGGAATTATCCAGCACTTTTACTTCTACCAAATGGTTGCGGGTTACGGCAAAAATATCTTCGTCCGTTGGGAAGTATAGGGCTTTGCTTTCATCGGCTGTTTTGTTGAACCCCAAAAAGCGTGTGGAGAAGAACTCGGTGGTGCGTGTGCCTATGTGCCTCTTTTTGAGCTTGGCATTTGCTTCACGAATGATGCAGATACCTCCGGGTTTGAGTTGCCGAAGGCAGCGGTCCAGCACGCGTTGCTGATCTTCCCGGGGCATATAGTGAAGCACATCGTTTACAACAAAGGCTTCGGCTTTTGGGAGCTGTTGCGAAATTATATCGGTACAAAGGAAGGTTACATTTTTGTTTCTGTCAGGTATATTGCGGGCTACGGCAATTTTTTCTTCATCGTAATCGATGCCCAGAATGTTCCTGTTGTTGTTGGTAAAGTAGAGCATGTAGCTCAGGAAACCATAGCCACAGCCAATATCTACGATGGTGCCTTCAGCGGGCAAACGATTATGGAAGAAGTGATAATTTTTCTCCAATTTTGTTTTTATGCGGGCATACCACTCCAACACAGGCCCTTTGTACAGGTAGTTTTTTAGCAGTTTGTCGCGGAAATAGGCGGGTGTTTCCTGTTTTTCGCGCATATGCCTGTAGTGTGCCCGGAAGTATTGCCCTATGGCTTTTGCCCGCTTGTTATAGGGGGTTGGGAACCGAGGATCGTCCAACGTAATACGAGGCAGATATTCAAGGGTTATTGCCTGGGGTTTTAACAGCAGATCATCGCCTTTTGTCATGGCATGGCCTGTGCCGTGCAAAGCAATGGGGAGGATATCCAGCTGCAGCTTTTCGGCCAGAAAGAAGGCTCCCTTATGAAAGCGCTTCATCTTAAAATTTGTACTTCGCGTACCTTCCGGAAAGATCACAATGGAGTAGCCTCTGTCCACCTTTGGCTTCAAGGCTTTGGCTAAGGCTTCATATCCTATGGATACCGGCAGATAACCTGCCAGCCGCACGAGCCGGCCATAAATTTTGTGGTTTTGTACCCATTCGTTGGTAAGGATGATGAACTTAGGGTGCAACATCATCAGGAGTACCAGGTCGAGGTGCGATTGGTGATTGGCGATGATGATGGCAGGTTTACGATGATCTTCCCGAAACGGATTGATGATGCGCTTTTTCACATTTACCATGCCATAAATTAGGAATCGGTTGGACCACATGATGAGGTAGTTAAGGAGTTTCTGCCCCTTGTGCGAGCGAATGCCAAAAATGTCCATGATCAAGCCGTAGAGGGTTGCATGTGAGGCGCCAATAGCAAAAATGGAGTAGCCAATGCCCGACAAAATAACTTGCCGGAGTGTATAGGCCGGTTTGCCTTTTTGTTGGCGGCGCAAGAGAAACCAACTAAACAGCGCGGGTTCAACCGTATAGGAAATAAATACTACCGATGAGATGCCCACCAGCGAGAGTGCGGCCATGGACTGTAACGAGGGATGTTTTGCGCCAATGAGCACGCCCATACCCAGCACTGTGGTTACGGCTGAAAGAAATACCGACGACTTGAACGAGGGAAGATGATCTTCGCCGGTTTTATAGGCTTTCATTAATCCCCGCATGATAAAAATGGCATAGTCGATACCCAGCCCAAAGATAAAGGTAGAGATAATGATGTTGAAGATGGTAAAGGGGATGCCTGTTAGTCCCATTATGCCAAGTGTCCAAATCCAGCTGAGGAGCATGGGTAAAAAGGCAATAATGGCCAG
>JAWOEH010000107.1:0-7420 GCA_046482855.1 Bacteroidales bacterium
GCATCAATGACGCCGCGTCGTCCCTCATCAATCAGCAGCCGGATCTGCCGATTAATGCGCGAGGCATCCGTCGCGCTGAATCCAAGAGACGGCCGCGTGAAGTGCAGAGCAACCGGTTCGAGGCTCACGAAGGCATCCATGCCAATGCCCAGATGAGCTCCAAGCTCATCCGCGAACATTGCGAAATTGACAAGGCCGGACAAAACCTGCTGAAGCGCGCCATGGAGAAGATGGAACTCTCGGCTCGCGCCTACGATCGTATATTAAAAGTGGCCCGTACCGTTGCCGATTTGGAGGGTAGCGAAACCATTCAGTCCTTCCACCTGGCCGAAGCCATTCAGTATCGAAGCTTGGATAGGAAAAGCTGGGGAAATTAGAAAATTTAGCCAATCATTTGGCAACATGACCAGGCACTCAGCATTCAGTAAAAAAAGCAACGTCACGAAACTACAAGACAAAAAAGAGCACATACATCATCATCTAAAAAACGCTGACGAAGTCACCATTAAAAGCTTTACGGTTTTCTGCAGCAAGAGGAAGTCCTGGAACAAAAGCTGACTTTCAGAGCAAAAATATAAGAACTTTCTAACCCTAAAGCCTATTTCTTCAGATGCATTAAACTATTGCAATCCCAATAATTTTGAGTATTTTTAAAAGAAAAGCTCATTATGAAGAAATATATTCAACTTGCTTTCTTACTTACGATCTTTAGTACAGGCTTATTTGCGCAGAAAATAAAACAGCGAGAAGTAGATGAATTCACTAAAAACAAAGTTGTTAGGACATCTTGGGAAACAATAAATGCTGATTTAAAATTTACTTGTTCTATTAGAGGAACAAAAATCAATGACTCCTTTTACTTAGATTTCAAAATAATGATGGGCATGGGAGGTGTTTTTGCTGTGCCAGATGGTGAAAGTATTATGCTGCTTTTAGATAATGACGAAGTAATAAAAATCCAAAATCCGGAACATACGATTAGTTCTGTCGGAGCAGGAGCAACAGGAATGATGGGAAGTGGAAGTGATGGAGTTTTCCTATCTTGCAAGGTAACTCAAGAACAATTAGAAAGCATAGCTAAATCAAACATTACAAAAGTGAGAATTTATACTACTGATGGCTATGTTGAAGCGGATATTAATAAAAGGAAAGCCAAGAAGGCTAATAAGCTTGTTGAACTTATTCTAAAAGAATAATGCCCAATATCATAGTGGATATAGAGCCAAAAAATATTTTTTATCGTTTTAAGTACATATTATTTGGATGATAAACGAACATTTCTCTTAACTTATCTAGCTTTTCTGCATATTCTCTAATAAACAAAGAATCAGCCCCGTTAGCATATGGCAGAGAAGGGGAAAAGTTATCGGACTTGGTATGGTTATAATATCTAAATTGAAACTGATTAAAATCATACAGCATATTTTCGAATTCAATATAAATCATCCTTTTCATATTTGTTTCCAAGTAAGTAACCTCAAGCTTAAATAAAAAACTTTCAATATATCGTATTGATTGTCCAATGACATTTTCAAGTATTTCAGTTTCATTATGATGAAATAAGCTTTTCCTTATCTCTTCAACATTAAAAACATTGATCTTTATAGACTTAGGAACTTGTTCGCCATTCAGATTTTGATTATAATTTAAGGTTTCTCCAATCTCCATGAGATTAAGCTTGAGGGATTGTAAGTCTTGTTTCAAAAGGGAATAATAATTATCCATTGTTCCCTTTCTCCAGTGAAAATTAGAGAATAAAATGGTCACCACGATTAAAAGAGTTGTAGTTGCATCAATCACAAAACTTACTGTATTTGCGGTGAGCTTTCCATATATTGACATCAGTATCATTGTCAATAGTTCAACAATTAGAATAGTAAGAAGAGTATTGGTTAGAGAATAATTTTTGCGTAACATATAATAACTGTTGAGAAGTATTTAAATTAATTTAAACTATTCAATTATTGCGATTTTTTGTATGTTTTTTCCCTATACTCGTGATTTTTATCCCAAAATAAACATATATACCTAATCCAATTAGAGAAGCTAAAGATGAAATATTTCCTTGGTCTAGTTTAGCCGATTCTTTGTTATATAAAAATGAAATGAAAAGCCAGTCAAAAATTTGAAAAGAGAGGACAAGAACTATATAGAATCCCAAAACCCAGTATATAACTGTCGGGGCGCTAGATTTGTCTTTTTTTCGAAATCTCAAAGTTAATATTAGAAACAACACAATTATCACTATCTTTATTAAGAGGGCCAAAAATATATCCTGAGGAGTATTCATATTACGTAGAGTTATTAATGAAAAGAATTAAATTTACATTACTAAGATATAAAATAATCTATAGTTTACATAAAAATGAAATTATTGAACACATGCTTATTTGTTTAACCTGCTATAACATCATCATGACAGGTCTCCCGAGACCTACTCTAATTTGTTAAGCCTCGTCCTCTGCTTTAGCCTTTGGAATTAAATACAATTAATTGCTATCACAAGGAAAGCTTCCTTACAAAACCATGTTTCAAAAAAGTCCACTCCCCCACCTGTAACAATTTCATCCGCTTGCCTCATAAGGGCAAACCCAAAACAACAAGAAGATGAAAACAACAATTACTACTTTGGCTTTGATGCCATTGGTGTGGGAACTCCTTTTTAACAAATACCCAAAGCACCTTCCCATGTTCTGGTTCCGCTTGTCCCTGGAGCAACTTGTCGTGATAGCCATCATCCTCTTTTTCTTCATCAGGAAACAGATTCGCAAAGAACTTAGCTCCCTGAAGCAATTGATTGCCATTCACAAAGAAATTTGTAAATAAAAGTAACCCGGCCACAAATCCCGTAATTGCTTCATTGCAGCATGTATACGCAATAAGGCATCAATAGATCGGCAATTTCATTACGAAATAGCGCGTACCATCTCAAATTGCTTGCCGGAGGGTTTGATGTTGTGTGAGGCCAGAAAAGAGGTAAACTCTTCGGCTTGCAATTCGGTGTTCACCACTTTTAACATATCGGATTCAGCAACATCCACGGCACGAGCCAACAAACTATTACCCAGTCCTCTCTTTCTGTGTTTTTTATCCACAGCTATTTGTGTTATATCACCGTTTAGGGGTTCAGTAATGCAATACCCTGCCAGCAAATCTTCGTAAAAAACACCAAAGGCGATAAAATCATCGGGCTTACGAAGGATGGCTTCAAAGCTATTTTGCCATGAAGGTGCAAAATCATGAAAGACTGCGCCTGGCAAACACTCCTCAACACGCACCTGCTTAAGTTGATAATTGGCAGGAAGTTCAAAGGATTTCGCCGTCACTTGAGTACGATTTACTAAAAAATAGTAAAATTCCCTGCTCTCCTTAAATCCCAAATCTCTGTAAACCTTTGCTGCTTTTGTGTTGTGTTGCAACACCTCGAGCAAATATTGCTTAATTCCTGCGCTTTTAAGGTGAGGCAACGAATGAGTAAACACCTGCGATGCCAGCCCCATTCCTCTGTATTCCTTTAGTGTTCCAGTGCCGGTATCGTAAGCTGTACGAACCTTCTGGAACTCACCAACACCATTCAGCGTAAAAGAGACCAATTTGTCACCATCGAATGCACCAAATGAGCGTTCGGGACAGAAACCTCGCCTGGTTAGCATGGTAGTTAACCCTGCTTTGGTTTGTTGAATTTCGTAATCGGCAAAAGCCTGCGAAAATGATTCAAAAATCACGTCAAAACCTAATTTGTCTAAAGATCTTATTTCCATTTTACAATTGTTAAGTAAATGGGGCAACGTTTCCCCGAAAAGAGCCTACGCGCTAAAATTGAATCGAAATACTGTAAAGTTAGTAGATTCGGTAATGAAGTGTGCAGCTCACTCACACCTGAAAGTTAGTAATTTTTTCACTAACGGGTTATGTCAAAACTCTCTTATTACGAAAGAGCCGGAACGTTCTAATGCTCCGGCTCTTTTTGTATTGTGGTTACTTAAAATTTGTAGATGAACCCAATAGAAGTATTCAGCAAATAATTCTGCAGGGTATACCCATCATTCACGCCAAACTCCACGGCTGAATAGTCGTCGCCACTCACAAATGAGAAAACAGGAGGCATCAACATATTAAATCCCCATTTATCGTTGAAGGCATAGGTAAGCCCCGGACGTACATTCAAGCCAATGGCGTTGGTGTTGTCCATTGAGGAGCCATCGGCAAACTCGCCGCTGTAAAAACGTAAGGGTAACTCGCCCTGTCCAAAAATCCGAAACTTTTTCACTTGTGCAAAAGTGTAGCGCGCAAAAGGCACAATGGAGAAGGTATTGTTCTTTTCCGTGCCGTCGGCCATATCTTGCCGTGCAAAAGAGAAGCCCATGCGGCCCCCAACTGCCCAGTTATCATTCAGGTGGTAACCAAACTCAGGCATGATGGTAGTACGGGACGTTGTATTGTCATTTACCGTTTCGCTGGAAACATTCAGGGTTCCGCCAACCCACATGGGTTGCTCCTGTGCAGTAGAAGAAAAGGCAAAAAGCACACTTAATAAAGAAATAAAAACGAATCTTTTCATTACAATTTATTTTTAAGGTTTGATTAATTGTTGTAACACTTACAAATATAGCACCAAAAAAGCTAGTACAGGAAAGACAAAATGAGCAAGAGGTGCTAAATTTCCTATCAATCAGACACCTATAAAGTCAATATCAGTATCATTCACTTACATCTATGGGCCTCCAGAAGCATACTCTCTCTTGATTTAAGAAATAAGAAAAAAAACAAATAGGTCACAATGATATTCACGTTATGTGAAGATTATCCAAACTTTTGCTACTTTCGTTATCGAATCGATACGCGGTTATGCAAGCAATTAAGAAACACATCTGCCGGCAAATAGCGCCCAACTACCTGTTCGGACATCCTGCTTTTACAGGCGTTATCCTGTCGCTGTTTCTGTTTCTATTCACCATCATTTATCGCCCTTTGGGCACAACTGCCAACCCTAAATTCGGCTACGTACTTACCATGGCTCTATACGCAATTCCCCTGGGGTTTTGCATGTGGGCAGGCACATTGCTCATAAATCGCATCCCGTGGTTTAGCAAGTCCCGCAAATGGCACTTGTGTAAAGAGCTCGTTGCCTTGATTTTCATGTTGTTTTGGGCAGGCATCGTTGTCTACTTCCTGGCGTTTTTTATCGAGCCTCCTGCCGATCGCTGGAACATGGCCACCTTTATCGACTCCTGTCGCAGTGCGGCCCTGGTCGGCATTATCCCCTATGGTGCGGGATTTCTGTTTAATCTGCGCAAAGCAGCACCCGTCCAACCGACTGATAACTCACCCGCCGAGGAGAAATCGGTACGTATCAATTCCAAGTTGAAGAAGGAATCCCTCAGGCTATATCCTTCGCAGCTACTTTATGTGGAAGCAGATGGCAACTATGTTATCTTTCACATGCTCAAAGAGCAGAAACGGGAAAAGCAAATCTTGCGAAACAGCATAAGCGACATTGCTAACCAGTTATCGAATGAGAAAAAAATTGTACGCACACACAGAGCGTTTTTGGTAAACTTAGGACAAGTAACAGCCGTAACAGGCAACAGTGCCGGTTATCAGCTTAAAGTAACCGAAACAAAAGAACTGATTCCGGTGGCCCGAACCCAGGCAAAGCATTTCCGCGAAGAGCACCCCGAACTTTTTGAATAAGGAACCATTCACACCAAAAAATTACGCCTCATAACAGCCATTATGGGTCGTTATCATGCGTATTTACCTTTCATCCCAAAAGCTTGCTTTGTATAACATTTACTTGGCTTACAGTCACTTAATCGCTCAATTTGCGGTATACTCATCAAAAACAATCGAGCGATGAAAACACTTCTAAAAACAATCCAAAGGGCAGGTATCCTTTTCCTGCTGATAAGCTACTCTTCTCTCTGTTATGCACAATCAGGCATGCAAGTATCCGGAACCATCCGCGATGCCGACACAAAAGCACCCATCCCTTATGCCACCATTGCCTTGTTGGCGCTTCCTGACTCCTCAATTGTCGCGGGTACCATTTCGGATGAGGCAGGAAACTTCTCTATTGAGTATAGAAAAGGGCAGAACTACCTGATAAATATTCGTTGTATGGGCTTTACGCCACTTTCGAAACAAATTGGGCAGACCCAACTACAAGAAACGCTAACATGTTACTTAAAACCCCGGGCTGTAGCCATGGAAGCCCTGGTGGTAAAAGCAAACCGAAAAAAAGCGAAAACCGAAAATCACAAAACAACCTACTATGTAAACTCAAAAATGGCAGAAGCTTCACATAATGGAGTCGATCTGCTAAAGCAAGTACCAGGCGTATTTATTGACCTTAACCAAAAAGTCACCTTGCAGGGAAGTGACAAGGTGTTGATTTTGGTTGATGGCCATGAACGAGATGTACAATTCATCCAGCAGCTTACTGCCGGGCAGGTAAACAAAGTATCGCTTGAAACGCCTCCCGGGCCCCAATACGATGCAAATCTTTCAGGAGTAGTACACATCCAAACAAAAAAAAGGAGTACAGGCATCCGTGGCCATGTAAACCTGGAACTGCCTACTTCTGCTAACATGGTATACCTAAACCCCACCTACAGCTTGGGTTATGCGCACAAACGATTCAACCTTTTCACTTCTTACACCGGGATAATCAGCCAGTTTGCTATCAATGAGTATCGGAGTCAGGAACAATTTGCAAGCGGAGAGAGCCAAAACCTCTCTTTTACTGAAAATGTACGCCAGGACAACAAAAACCACCGCTTCAATATCGGCATGGATTTTCGGCCAAGTGAGCGGAATCAATTCAATGTGCTGGCTTTTTACAATCCCTACAGCAACGAACACGATGGTTCCGCCTTTTTTCAAAGTACAAAGGGCAATAATCTGAACAACTATTGGCAGGGTGCAAGGAGGGACAAAGACCAAAACCATCGGCTTTTTTACTCCCTCTTCTACAAGCACAATTTCAATAAGCATACGCACCTGCAGTTTGATGCCAGTCAGTTTTATTTCCGAGGCCTGAACCAAACAAGTTACCAATCCGATAGCAGCTCAACAGCGGCCATAACCTTGCCAGGCACAAATCTGGCCCCTTCGCAAAACAGCACGTTTCTGAAGGCCGACTTCAAAACACAGGTAGAAGAGCAGCTTCATCTATCCACGGGCACAAAGTTCTCTTTTATACATCGGCAAGATGGGGAACTCGCTTCCTATTATTTCAGCGAAAACCGACAAGCGCTCTATGCGGATCTATCTTGGCAAGTAGCTAAACTACATATTAGCGGCGGCGCACGCTATGAGCATTATCGCATGAACAGCAACGAAACAGCCGAGTACCGGCATCACCTATTCATGCCCTCATTTCAAATACAATGGCAGTACACATCAAAAAGCAGTTTGC
>JAWOEH010000122.1:0-13018 GCA_046482855.1 Bacteroidales bacterium
ATCAGCCCCAGGCCATCGAACAATTGGTGAAGAGCATCAGCCGGGCTATGGAAGTGTTGTAGCAGTGAACTTCATGAAATTTGCCGTAAGCCATGGTAACCATATCATATTGAGTTTTTTCGTTTAACCCTCTCCCAGGCGCTCTAGCTCATAAAGCAACAGCTGGACTCGAAGCCATGGCCAGGGGTATAACAGGGATCGTTGAAACACACACCACTATACACCAACAACCATCAAAATCTTCATAACTTATTTTAGTGCAAGCCTTTTAATTTGTAAATTTGTAGCATGAGAACTGAGGTAAATGTAAATGCAGATATGCTTATTTGGGCTATTTCCCGAGCAGGATATGATTTGCATGAATTTTCCACCAAGTTACCTAAAATTGTTGACTGGATTGAGGGAACAAAAAAGCCCACAATCAAGCAACTTGAAGCTTTCTCTAAAAAAGTTCATATTCCTTTCGGATACCTTTTTTTACAAAAACCGCCTGTTGAAGAAATACCGATACCCTATTTTCGTAGTAATGGAAATCGAGCTGAAAAAGTAAGTGTCAATGTATATGATACGATTCAACTTATGGTTCAGCGCCAGGATTGGTTGAGAGAATATTTAAAAGAAAGTGAATTTGATAAATTGCCATTCGTTGGGGCCTTTAAGCAAATCAATGATGTAGAAAATATTGTTCGTGATATAAGAAATGTATTAGGCCTGGGGGAAAATTGGGCTGGTAGTTTAAAAACATGGGAAGAGTCCTTAAGCCATCTGGTTGAAGTAATAGAGGACAAAGGAATTATTACCGTATTTAATGGGGTTGTTGAAAATAACACCAGTCGCCCGATTGATGTTGAAAAATGCAGAGGTTTTGTGCTTGTGGACGAGTATGCGCCATTTATGTTTGTAAATAACGCAGATAGCAAATCTGCTCAGATGTTTACGATTGCCCATGAATTAGCTCATATTTGGATCGGACACAGTGCAGGATTCGATTTTCGAAAACTTCAACCGGCAGATGACCCTATTGAAAAACTTTGTGACCAAATAGCTGCTGAATTTCTAGTTCCAAAGATAGCACTAGATGAAATATGGCAAGGATTTGATGAATTAAGTAAGTATTCCAGACATTTTAAAGTAAGTGAAATTGTAATTGCTCGCAGGGCTTTAGATTTAGGGAAAATTACAAAAGCAGCATTTTTCAAGTTTTATGAGGAATATCGGGACAGAGAATTTAACAAGAAAAATTCTCAAGGCGCTGGTGGCGATTTTTATGCAACAGCAAAGAAAAGAGTAAGTGTAACCTTTGCAAATCATATAGAGCGTGCCCTAAAGTCTGGCGATCTTCTTTACAGGGATGCTTATAAACTAACAAGCATGAAAGGAGATACATTTGACAATTTTTTCAATAAACACCTGAATAAATAATGCAAAATTATTTAGTGGATAGCAATTTTTTCATTCAGGCACATCGAGCTACCTATCCGCTAGATATTGCAATCGGATTTTGGAATAAAGTCAAGAAGCTTGCTGATTCAGGTACTATTTTTAGTATTGATAAAGTTAAAAATGAACTCTACAATAAAAATGACGAATTAGAAAACTGGTGTAAGGGTTATCTGCCTGAAAGCTTCTTCAATGACTCTACTGAAATAATTCAAGAATACGCACAAATTACCGCATGGGCTGTTTCAAAAGCTGACCATTATCTAGCCAAGGCATTGAGTGAATTTCTGGACGCAGATGAAGCTGACGCTTTTATTGTTGCCTATGCATTGTCAGATAAAGACAATATTACAATAGTAACACAAGAAATAAGTCAACCCAATAGAAAGAATCGGATTAAAATACCCGAACCTTGTAATGAATTTGACATTAAGTACATCAATACGATCGAAATGTTTAGACAACTTGGAGAAACATTCTAGATTAACAATGCCCACTCCTTAGCCCCTAAAACACCCCCCCTCCCTCCCAAACATTTTCCTGCCCCACATGTTTGCCATACGGAAACGGGCACAACATTTTTCACGCCTAATTCGCACAACCTAAAGGAACTGTAGTACATTTGTAGCAAAGCACTGCGCATGAATACCTTTGAACTTACATCGGAATACAAGCCTACGGGCGATCAGCCACAGGCCATCAAACAATTGGTGAAGAGCATCAACCAGGAAGATCCCTACCAAACGCTTTTGGGCGTTACCGGTTCGGGAAAAACCTTTACCGTGGCCAACGTCATTCAGCAAATAAACAGGCCCACATTGGTTTTGAGTCACAACAAAACCCTGGCGGCCCAATTATATAGCGAGTTTAAGCAATTCTTCCCCAACAATGCGGTGGAGTACTTTGTCTCCTATTACGACTATTACCAGCCGGAAGCGTACCTGCCGGTCACCGACACCTTTATTGAGAAGGATCTTTCCATAAACGAGGAGATTGAAAAACTGCGGTTGAGTACCACTTCGGCGTTGTTGTCCGGCCGCAGAGATGTGATTGTGGTCTCCTCGGTGTCGTGTTTGTACGGTATCGGGAATCCGGAAGATTTCCACGCCAACACCATCACCGTAAGGCAGGGGCAGGTAATCTCGCGCAATGTGTTGCTGCGCAAGCTGGTGGAGAGCCTCTATGCACGTAGCGAGATAGAGTTCAAACCCGGCACCTTTCGCGTGAAAGGCGATACGGTAGACATTTACCTGGCCTACTCCGACATGGCTTACCGGCTGATCTTCTGGGACGATGAAATTGAAACCATCGAAACCTTCGATCCCATCAACAACAATACCACCGGCACGCTGGAGTCGGGAACCATCTTCCCGGCCAATATTTTTGTCACAACAAAAGAGCGCATGCACAAAGCCATTCGCGAAATTCAGGACGATTTAACGGCACAGATTGCTGTTTTTCAGGAGGCCGGCAAGAATCAGGAAGCCAAGCGCCTGAAGGAGCGCGTGGAGTTCGACTTGGAGATGATTAAGGAGCTGGGGTATTGCTCGGGCATCGAGAACTACTCACGCTATTTCGACGGACGCGAACCCGGCACACGCCCTTTCTGCCTGCTGGACTACTTTCCCGAGGATTACATGACGGTGGTTGACGAGAGCCATGTGACCTTATCGCAAGTACGAGCCATGTATGGCGGCGATGCAGCACGAAAAAAGAACCTGGTAGAGTATGGGTTTCGGCTGCCGGCAGCCATCGATAACAGACCCCTGAGATTTGAAGAATTTGAGCAATTAAGCAATCAACTATTGTTTGTGAGTGCTACGCCCTCGGACTTTGAATTGGAGCGCTCAGGCGGGGTATTTGTCGAGCAGGTGATACGCCCCACCGGATTGTTGGACCCCGAGATTGAAGTGCGTCCCACCACCAACCAGATTGATGATTTGATGGAGGAGATCCGCAAACGTACCGAGGCCGGTGAGCGAACCCTCGTTACCACCCTTACCAAACGCATGGCCGAAGAGTTGACGAAATATTTTACACGCTTCCGCTTAAAATGCCGCTACATCCACTCCGATATCGATACCCTGGAGCGCGTGGAGATAATGGATGAGCTGCGCAATGGCACCATCGATATTCTGATTGGTGTCAACCTGCTTCGTGAAGGATTGGACCTGCCGGAGGTATCCTTAGTAGCCATATTGGATGCCGACAAGGAGGGATTTCTGCGTTCCACCCGCTCGCTTACCCAAACAGCCGGGCGTGCTGCCCGAAATGTAAATGGCCGGGTAATTATGTATGCCGACAAAGTCACCCGCTCGATGAAAGAGACCATCGACGAAACCACGCGCCGCAGAGAAAAACAGCTGCAATACAACGAGAAGCACAACATAACACCTCAGCAGATTATAAAAACCTCCCAATCCTTATTGGGCAGCAGCCGGAAACAGCCTCAAACAGCCGATCCACAAGCCTATGCAGGGCCGGGAGGAATCGATATTGCGGCCGATCCGGTAGTGAAATACATGGACGAGAAGGCCCTGAACAAGGCCATTGAGAAGAACAAGAAAGCCATGGAGAAAGCCGCTGCCGATCTGAACTTTAAAGAGGCCGCCCGCTTGCGGGATGAGATGTATGCCCTAAAAGAGCGCTTACACCAGGTATAAAAAAACAGGAGCCTCATTTCGGGGGCCCCTGCAATTATCTAATTATTTATACTTCTTACGATAGGCCGGCTATTAGCCAAGGTAAGATTTCAACAGTTTACTACGTGATGTATGACGCAGACGTCGAATGGCCTTCTCCTTAATCTGGCGAACACGTTCGCGTGTGAGGCCAAATTTCTCACCAATCTCCTCCAGTGTCATCTCCTGACAGCCAATGCCAAAAAACAAGCCAATAATATCGCGCTCGCGCTCGGTAAGCGTTGCCAAAGCACGCTCAATTTCACGTATTAGCGATTCGTTCATGAGCATGTTGTCGGCCTTTGGCGAATCGTTATTCTCCAAAACATCCAACAAGCTATTGTCCTCGCCTTCCTGAAAAGGCGCATCGACAGAAACATGGCGTCCGCTAACGCGAATAGTATCTTTCACCTTGTCCTTGGGCAGTTCCAGCGAGTCGGCAATCTCCTCGGGGGAGGCAGCGCGCTCATTTTCCTGCTCAAATTTCGACAAAGCCTTGTTAATCTTATTCAGGCTGCCGACTTGATTCAAAGGCAAGCGAACAATACGCGATTGCTCAGCTAAGGCCTGCAGAATGGATTGACGAATCCACCAAACGGCATAGGAAATAAATTTAAATCCTCGTGTTTCGTCAAACTTTTCAGCAGCTTTTATCAGTCCTAAGTTTCCCTCATTAATCAGGTCAGGTAAACTCAATCCTTGGTTTTGATACTGCTTAGCAACAGAAACGACAAAACGTAAATTGGCACGGGTTAGCTTTTCCAAGGCAAGCCTGTCGCCTTTTTTTATACGCTGAGCCAATTCCACCTCCTCCTCCACAGTGATAAGATCTTCTTTTCCAATCTCTTGAAGATACTTATCTAAGGAAGCACTCTCACGGTTTGTAATCGACTTGGTAATCTTCAGTTGTCTCATGGGCTCTCCAAAAATTTCTGCGAATTTATGCTATTTTAACATCAAATTCAACTTTTCGTAACGCGTTTCCCCGCGCCGGGTTCATTTTTCGTTTCTATTTTTCAGGGATCGACGCCATTATTCGTCTACTTTCACCTGATACACATACATATACCTGCCTCCGGGGTAAGTTCCTTCCACTTCCACTTTCTGCCCTTTGGCAATTCGTATAAAGGCACTTTTAATATCCTCCACTTGGCGCACTTCTGTGGAGCCAATACGAGTAATCACAAAGCCCTCTTTTATACCGGCACGACGAAGCATTCCTTCGTAAAGGTCAACAATTTGCACGCCTCTTGGCAAATCCAGACGACTTAACTCCCGAGAAGATAGGTTTTGGAATTTTGCCCCCAGTTCTTTAAGCACCTCATCGGCCTTTACAATCTTAGCTTCACCTTGCATATTACGTAGAACTACCTGGTATTGTTTCCTTTTTCCGTCTCTTTTTACGGTAAGATCAACCTCCTCTCCCGGACGGTAACGTCCTATTTGTTCCTGGAGTTCAGCGGCAGAATTAACCGTCTCCTCCTCAACTTGCAAAATTACATCTCCGGCTGCTATGCCTGCTCTCTCAGCGGCGCCTCCATCAAGCACTTCGGCAATATAAACGCCTTCGATCTTACCGAGCCCCTTATCTTCAGCAATTTCACTTGTTACATCGGCAATAGACACGCCTAACACGGCTCGCTGTACCTCCCCGTATTTAATGATATCGGCAACCACTTTCTGTACCAAAACCGCGGGAATGGCAAACCCATAGCCCGAATAGCTGCCTGTGGGCGAAGATATGGCTGAGTTGATGCCAACCAACTCACCACGTAAATTCACCAGGGCGCCGCCGCTATTTCCCCGGTTAATGGCTGCATCGGTCTGTATAAATGACTCAATGGGTGCCAGGCGGTCGCTGTAGATATTTATACTACGTCCCCTGGCACTCACAATTCCGGCGGTTACCGTTGAGGTGAGATTAAACGGATTGCCCACGGCTAATACCCACTCCCCTACTTTCAGGTCGTCGCTTTTCCCAAACTCCATAAAGGGAAGCTCTTTGGCCTCCACTTTTAATAAAGCCAGATCGGTGCCTGGATCGGTACCCACTACTTCGGCTTTAAATTCGCGTTTATCGTTCAGCGCTACCACAATCTGATCCGATTTTTCAATCACGTGGTAATTGGTTACGATATACCCATCGTCAGAAATGATTACCCCCGACCCGGATCCCATCGCAGGTTGCTGTTGACGGGAGTAGCCTTCGCCAAAAAGAAATTCATACAAGGGATTTACTGCTGCCGCGGAACGGGTGTATTGGGTTTTAACGTGCACTACGGCATGCACGGAATGTTCCGCAGCTACGGTAAAATTGGTGGCTGTTTCATCCAATCCTGTTGGAATATTGGCATATACCGAACGGTTGGCCTCCCCTTCCAATCGATTAACGAGCGTGCGCGACATAGAATCCTCCGTAATTCTCGAGGTTAAGTTAGCGCCTTCAGGCGATTGAAGCGCATCGTACACAAAAACAGCTAAAACAGCCGAAATAATTGCCACAAGAATGGTGGAAAATGATCTTTTCATATCCATGGTGTTATGTTTTTTTAAGATAAAACTATACTTTTGTCTCTATAACGTCAAAAATAATACCCTGCTTACTGCAACATGCCTACATTAACAATCTTTAACAGCCCTTTTTACCCCTTAACAAAATGCCTATGTTAACTTTTTACAAATATCAGGGCGCCGGAAACGACTTTCTCATTATAGATAACCGCAAAAGGCTATACAATGTTGTGCAATCCCAAATTGAGGCGCTGTGCAACAGGCGTTTTGGCATTGGTGCTGATGGACTTATGTTGTTGGAAGATCATCCGGAAGCGGACTTTGCCATGCGCTACTTCAACAGCGATGGAAACGAAGCCACCATGTGCGGAAACGGGGGGCGTTGTATTGTGGCATTCGCCAACAAATTGGGAATTATCGGCAATTCCACCACCTTTATGGCTGTGGACGGGCTGCATAAAGCTACTCTTGGGCAAGGAAACAGTGTATCGCTTGAAATGCAGCCTGTGGAGACAATTACCACGATAAAAGAAGGCTATTTTCTGAATACAGGCTCGCCCCACGTAGTACAATTCATTCATGAACCCATGAGTCACGAAGAAGTTGTTAGCCGGGGGCGCACATTGCGCTACGATAAGCGATTTGCTCCGGAAGGAACCAATGTAAATTTTGTGCTGGCGTCGGACGATGAACTCCGTGTATGGACTTATGAACGAGGTGTGGAGAATGAAACACTGGCCTGTGGGACAGGCGTTACAGCAACTGCCATTTCGACACACAAATACCTGAATACTGACAAAAATTCATTCAACATCAGGGCTAAAGGAGGAAACCTTCATGTATCCTTTGCTGTCACGCCCACTAGCATTCAACATATTTGGCTTACAGGGCCGGCAACCTACGTATTTAAGGGAGAAATACCCATACCTTGATACCCACAGCACAGAAAACGGAACCCCGAAAGCGAGATCTTCCAATAAACTGGACAATAAAGCCCTCCATCACAAAAATTTACCTTTGCTATTCACAATCGCTGGTGTAGGGGTATAAAACATCTCCGAACAATAGGGATTCGCAACCCCAAAAGAATTCCTGAACAGCCTACAAGGTTGCAAGGCGCGCAAGTAAAACAGAGGGCAAAAACAGGAATCGAAAGGATTTAAATCGAAACAGAAAAATGACACAAGAACCCATCCCCATTTCCGACCTGTTTAGTCTACTCCTCTTTTTAGGGTCAATTACATTTTTATTGGGTGCCGCTTTTCAAAGCTTTGTGCTTTACAAGAATAAGAAACCCATTTTGACAAGCATTACCGTGGTTCTGCTTACAAGGGTTTTAACAATTTTAAGTTCCTTTTTCATTTGGACATTTTGGGTGCTGCCCATCGATATCATGTTCCTGTTTCTCTTTTTGCCTGCGGTTTTATCCGAGTTAATTTTCAGCCCCTTACTGTTGAAACTTTTCGGGGCCTGGAAAGAGAAAAACCAGCACTAACCCGCATAACTAATCCTTGGGAGGAAAGGGAATGCATCTGCTTTTTGGGCTTATACCTAAGTTGTTTTTCTTAAGCTGCAAGCCTTAACCACATAGCCCAAACAACCGCAAGACAGAAAGGCAAAACCAGGCGCAAGCCCTAAACATTTAACCTGATAATCAGATACATATATTCATCTACAGTGAAAACGCACACATGGTAGTAAGCTGCAACAAATAACATTGCTAAACCTTTGGTTGTACAATTGGTCAAAACTTGGTAACTTATCCTAAACACTAAAACAGACGTTATGAAACACAAAATGCTGACGTTGATCTTGGGCCTTACCGCCTTGCTTTACTTCATGCCGGCAAAAGCGCAAGAATCAACCGACAAGGAAGTGATAAAGAAATTAAACCAGCAGGTGGACTATCTTCGGCACAGGCTGGATCAAGTTGAAAAAGGGATCGATGATCTCATCTGGTTTCAACGAGTAGGCGACGTAGCACATGTGGACAAAGTGTACATAACAGGTCCGCCACTTGCAAAAGAGAAAAACCCCACTGCTCAGGGAGCCGGCAATCCGGTGAAATTCTGGTCTTATGTTTTTGTTCCAAAGGACATTGACCCGGCAAAAAAATATCCATTGATTGTATTACCTCACGGGGGCGTACACTCAAATTTTGGTACCTACTACACCCACATCATTCGCGAACTGATGTATCAGCAATATATTGTTGTAGCTGCGGAATACCGTGGAAGTACCGGATACGGCCAGAGCCATTACGAAAAGATCGATTACGGCGGATTGGAAGTAGAGGATGTGGATGCCAGCCGCCAGTTTATGGTTGACAACTACAGCATTGTAGACGAGGAACGCATTGGCATTATCGGATGGAGCCACGGAGGGTTGATTGCCCTGCATAATATTTTCCGTTATCCGGAGAACTACGATGTGGCTTTTGCCGGAGTTCCAGTTAGTGATTTGATTGCACGTATGGGCTACAAAACAGAAGGGTACCGGGATTTGTACTCTGTTGACTACCATATTGGCAAAACGGCCTACGAGGATGTGGATGAGTACCGCCGACGTTCTCCGGCATGGAACGCTCATAAATTGCAGGATACACCTCTGCTAATCCATACCAATACAAATGATGCAGATGTCAATGTGCTGGAAGTTGAACATTTGATCAAATCGTTGAAAGCAGCCGATAAGAAGTTTGAGTACCAGATTTATGAAGAGGTACCCGGCGGCCATTCATTCGACCGTATCGATACAAAATATGCACGACCTATTCGTGTAAAGATTTACAAATTTCTGGACAAGACGCTACAGGCGCCAAGAAAGATACAGACGGTTGAAGATTTAGAAAGAGCAGCCTACGGTTTTAATTAAAAGCCAATTAGTAGCACATGAGGTTGCTAATAAAAATCCGAATAATAAAAAAGGGAAGCCGTGGCTTCCCTTTTTTATCTCATGTTAATGCCTTTTACACATCGATATTTGCATACTTGGCATGTTTCTGAATAAAGTCTCTGCGCGGAGGCACTTCGTCGCCCATAAGCATGGAAAAGATACGATCGGCTTCAGCAGCGCTGTCGATGGTTACCTGACGCATCTTGCGAAACTCGGGATCCATCGTTGTGTCCCATAGCTGTTCCGCATTCATCTCACCCAAACCTTTGTAGCGCTGAATTGTAACAGCGGCTTCCACGCCGTTCCCCAACTCCTCAACCGCGAGTGCACGTTCCTCTTCAGTCCAGCAATAGCGGAAATTCTTTCCTCGTCTTATCAAATAGAGGGGAGGCGTTGCAATATATAAATAGCCTCGTCGGACCAATTCCGTCATATAACGGAAGAAGAAAGTCATAATCAGCGTTGCAATGTGGCTACCATCCACGTCGGCATCACACATAATAACAACCTTATGGTAACGAAGTTTTTCCAGGTTTAGCTCCTTGCTGTCCTCATCGGTACCAATAGACACGCCAAGAGCAGTAAAAATATTCTTAATCTCTTCATTTTCGAATACCTTGTGCTGCATGGCCTTTTCCACATTCAGGATCTTACCACGTAAAGGCAAAATGGCCTGAAATTTTCGATCACGGCCTGATTTTGCCGTACCTCCTGCCGAATCACCCTCCACAAGGAAAAGCTCGCCCACTTCCGGATTCTTATCGGAACAATCGGAAAGTTTACCCGGCAAGCCGGAGCCTGTCATCACACTTTTACGCTGCACCATCTCACGGGCCTTACGAGCCGCATGACGAGCCGTAGCAGCCATGATCACCTTTTGCACAATGGTTCGGGCATCCTTAGGATTCTCCTCAAGGTAATAATTGAGTTGTTCGCTTATGGCCTGATCCACTGCTCCCGAAACGTCAGAGTTTCCTAACTTGGTTTTTGTCTGACCTTCAAACTGAGGTTCAGCCACTTTTACCGAAATCACCGCTGTAAGTCCCTCACGAAAATCATCGCCGCTGATATCAAACTTCAACTTAGCTAACATCCCGGACTTATCCGCATAACTCTTAAGCGTACGCGTAAGTCCGCGTCGGAATCCGGCCATGTGTGTACCTCCCTCAATGGTATTGATGTTATTCACATAACTGTGAATATTCTCGCTAAAAGAGGTATTATACTGCAGAGCCACCTCAACGGGCACTCCATTCTTTTCCGTTTCGATATGCACAGTATCCTGAATAATCTTTTCGCGCGTTCCATCCAGAAAGGCTACAAACTCCTTCAGTCCCTCTTCGGAGTAGAAGGTCTCGGAACGATAGTGAGGTTCCTCATTGGGATCATCGCCATTTCCATTCTCCTCAAACTCTCTCATATCGATAATGGAAAGCTTAATACCCTTGTTCAGGAAGGCCAGTTCGCGAAGTCTGGAAGCCAGGGTTTCATAATTATAAACCTGACTTGCAAATATTGAGCTATCGGGTTGGAAGGTGATTTTTGTACCCGTAATATCGGTTTCGCCAACCACCTTCAGTTCGGTTGTAGGCTTTCCGATAGAGAACTCCTGTTGATAGATCTTTCCATCTCGATGCACTTCGGCAAGGAGCTTACTGGAGAGCGCATTCACACAGGAAACACCTACTCCGTGAAGACCTCCGGAAACCTTATAAGAATCTTTATTAAACTTCCCCCCGGCATGCAATACGGTCATCACTACTTCCAATGCCGATTTGCCCTCTTTTTCGTGGTAATCGACCGGAATTCCCCTACCATTATCCACTACGGTTATAGAGTTATCCTCATTAATAACTACATCGATGGTAGTACAATAACCGCCCAGAGCTTCATCGATAGAGTTATCCACCACCTCATACACCAGGTGGTGCAACCCTTTATCGCCAACATCGCCGATGTACATAGCAGGTCGTTTTCGCACAGCTTCAAGGCCTTCAAGCACCTGTATACTACCTGCTGAGTATTCGCTTGCTTGAGTTGCTTTTACCTGAGAATCATCTTTTTCTAATTCGCTCATTGTTTACTACGTTTTTGTCAACAAAAGCCAACCCTCGTGGCAACTTAAAAAGTTCCCATCAATGGGTTTATCTATTCGTTATTTTCTGGCTTTAACTCGTTATCATATTCCTTTAGCATACAAGCAATTGCATCATCTGCAACCCTGCCTGTTTTAGCTGAGTAAAGATAACATTTTTATGGAGAAAACGGTTGCAAAAAAGGGGTAAATTACCCCCAATTTATCAATCGTCACCTCACGCGCAACCACCTGAAGTAAAGCCTCTTAAAAACCACCCTTGTGATTTAGAATGCGTAGGTAATTCCGGCCATTACATTAAAGCCAAAAGTGCGGTAATATTGCCATAAATAATTTTCAGAAGCCAGCAAGTTATTAACCTGAAGATAACCACTGAGGATTTTCGAGTATCGATACTCAAGCCCCAGGTTAAGGGATAAATCTGAGGCCAATTCAATGGCCTCGCCATTTGCATTGAGCACATCGCGTTGCCCTCGCACCAAAAGCTCAGAACGTACAAGGATCTTATCCCGCAAATCGTACAACCCCGAGAAACTCAATCGTAATTTATCTTTATGCCAGGGATAATCAATCGTGGTTGTGGTGTATGAAGTAAACACTCCCTTCGCCTGAAGCGTAAACGCTTCGGAAGGAGTAACGGAGAGCTCCCCATAAAAGCGATTTCTTTCCACTTCGTCATATACTACCTTAAATTGGTTTCCTGTGGTACCTGTAGCGGTATATTCATTTACAAAAAAGGCCATATTATCAATTACGGCATGTTCAAATTTAATATTGTAGTAGGTTGTGGAAGAAAAATTCCCCTTTAATCCCCCATACAGCACTACCTTGTTATCCTGATTACGTATATGTGTTCCGGGAACTACATAGGGATTATTCCGGATGGTAGTAAAGTAATTATTCATTTCCAATCCACCATCGATACCTGCATAAGGGATAATAATGTGATTCACAATATCGAACTCCATCCTACCGGTGGGGAACACATAGGTTTTGGTTTTCCCATTATAGCTATCCACCATTAAGTTTACCCCTGCTTTCACGCGCCATTTTTCCCCAAATTTACCGACCCATGGATTTAAGGAAAACAGATTATTATTTGAGGAATCCAACTCAGCGGAAGGCATATTGGTATGAAAAGCAACATCAACGCCGCCCATTTCGGCATTAAAGTACTTCTCCACACTTCCTTTAAGTTGCAAATTATTCTCGCTAAAGGAGAAGTCATCCTGAAAGTAACGATAGTTCAAATCTGCATGATAATTCAAATGAGAAGAGTCCACATGGGTGCTGTACCAGGACAAGCCGGCCTGTGTTCCGAAGAACCTTTGACGAATATCGCCATCTTCAAAGGTTGTATCTATTTGTGTATCGTAGCCATAAAAGTGATTCATAT
>JAWOEH010000154.1:0-2782 GCA_046482855.1 Bacteroidales bacterium
AAAAAATCTTTACTTATTCTACTAACATTACTATGCACACATTTTGTTGGCCTAAGCCAGGACAACCACTTGTCGTTAATTTACGATTTTGAAGGTGCCGATTTCGATTATGCCGTTAAAAGCATGGTGGGACAAAATGACTCCATTTACATTATCGGCAACACGCCCAACGGACAAGGCGTATTCTTTAAAATTGATGAAAGCGGAGAAGGTTATGAGGCAATCTGGGAATTTGACGATGTCAACTATGCCCCCAGGAGTTTAATGGCAAATGACTCTGTCATTTATGGCACCACCCGATTTAGCGAAAATGGAGGCGGCACCCTCTTCAAGTACTCCTTAAAAGATTATGCATTTGAGTTTGTGGCAGATTTTGCCCCAACGGATGTGCAAGAGGTAGAAATCGAATACATAACCGATAGCGTGTTGTGGTTTAGCTCACAATGGTCATTTGTTGATGAAGGCAGCATTTTTACCCTGGAAAAAGATGGCTCACAATTGACAAAAATCTACAACGACACAAATTCGGAAAAAGGCAAGAATCCGGTTGATTTTGTTTTTCATAACGACAGTATTTACATAGCCTGCTACAATGGTGGCGGAATTCCCTACCCCGATGGTACAGGGGGAACCGTGTTAAGTGGCAGTATTATTGCAATCAATGTCGATGGAAGCGGTTACAATCGTATTGTACAGGGACAGGATGGCGTGGGCACAGAACCTCGCTCATTAATAATACGGGAAGATACGTTGTATGGCCTTTTTGCTACCTCAGGGAGCAATAGTGCATTAGGCGGGCAATTTTTCAAATGCAACTTAGATGGTTCAGCCTACGATTCCTTAGGTGGGCTAAAAGAGCGGGCTTATACAAGTATGTTAAACACCGATAGTTTAATCTATGGCATAAGTGCCTCGCAAATATTTGGCATTGATCCTCTTGATGGTGAGATTCGCATTTTCGATGACTTGAATAGTAACCCGGATTTTGGTTACGATGTGGTGGCCAATCCTGCCTACCTAAACGGGTACACCTATTTTGCCACACAACAAGGAGGGCCTGATGGCGGAGGTACCATTCTTAAGTGGCACAATCAGGAGCCGGCTGTGGATACAAGTAAAAAGAAAATGGCCAATACAGCAAACGATATTGACCTGAGCCAATTGTTTACCGACCCCGAAGGGGATCCTTTAGCTTTCATCTTTGACTACAATCCGGATGAAATTTCGGTGGAGCGCGTAGCGAATATGCTTACTGTTACGCCCCTTATAACAGGTGAAGTAGGTATTGAAATAACTGCCAACGATGGTTGGACAGGCAGAAATTCCGTGGAGTTGACATTTAACAACACGGTGTCCTCTATCGATACAAAAAGATCCGCTGACAACATCATTTTGTATCCCAACCCATCACGAGATGTCTTAAACCTGGGTGTCAACAACGTGGAAATGTTGGAGCTGATATCCCTGGATGGCGTACTGATTAAGTCATTTAAAAATCCAGGAAATCAAGTAGATATAAGCATGCTAAAAGAGGGTATTTATCTGTGCAGGTATTTACTGAACGGGAAATACCATACGCAAAAAATTGTAAAAAGCGAAAAGTGATTAGGCAATTCTACTGTATTTTCAGTATAAAATTCCCGGTGCATAACCGTAATCTTACTATTTGCAAGGTTGTATAAAGATCCCCTCAAAGATTGTGCTGTATATTGAAAGTTAATAGCCGACCTAACCAACACAAAAGGGCGCATCAAAATGGAGATGCGCCCTTTGTCTGTGAATTATCGATTACAGCCTATTGAAAAATGGCCTTATTCCGCTCCACATAATCTTTTAGCGATGCGGGTTTCCTGCCTAATAGCTGTTCCATGCTGTTGGAGGTTTGGGCCACTTGTCCCTTTTTGATCTTCCCAAATACGGCAATCATGGCATCGATGTATTCCTTCGAGAATCCGCGCTTCTCCATCTCCTTGCGGTAAGTTTCATCGTCTGGCTCTTTGTAGGTAATTTCTCTGCCTAAAACAGCTGAAAATATAGCAGCAGCCTGATGAAGGTCTATAGCCTCAGGGCCTGTTAGGTATAGCGTTTCCTTGGTGTACTTTGAGGGGTTTTCAATAACCTCGGCTGCCACCTGACCTATATCATGGGTATCGATAAACGGTGCCTTCCCTTTTCCCGTTGGCAGAAAGAGCTGATTACGATCCCGGATGTCTTCGGTTTGATACAACTCAAAATTCTGCATGAAGAAGTTCGCCCGCAAAAAGGTGTAGTCTCTGCCGCTATTTTCAATCATGTCGATAATATTGGGGTACGAGGCAATAAACACAAATTTCTTTACTCCGGATTCAATGGATTGCTTCACCAGTGGCTCAAGTAATTTTTCCGCTCCCGGGGTGGCCGAAGGACCACACAAAAAAAGCGTCTCAATGCCTTTTAGCGCTTCGGGAAAGCCTGCCGGGTCCTTATAATCAAGGAACGCAGTTTCGGTTTCGAACCCGAACTGTTCAAATGCTTTTTCAGCATCTCTTGTTGCAGCTGTAAAAGGAATTCCTTTCTCATGCAAAGCTTTGGCGAGAGGTAAGCCAATATTTCCTGTTGAGGCTGTTACCAAAATATTCGATTTGCTCATAGATATAGCTATTTATTATTTCACGTATGAATACTTACTTTAAACTTTAGTACAAGTGGGGATATTAATAGTTCAAAGCAGGAGGAGGTTGATCCACCTCTCACGAGTTATCGCAATTAGTTTCCGATACCTTTCATTATCGGGATACGGCGG
>JAWOEH010000159.1:0-27510 GCA_046482855.1 Bacteroidales bacterium
TTGGCTATGGTCAGTTTGCATTTGTCTTTAAGATCTTCAAACATCTCAACCACTTCGGGGTATTTCAATATCCCGGTATTGGGGCCTTGCTCAAAGATAAAACCCTCTTTTTTATGGGTTTGGATAACCCCACCAATCTTATCGGAGGCTTCCAATATTGTCACTTTTTTGCCTTTCTTTTTTAGGTACCAAGCTGTTGCCAGCCCACTAAGTCCGGCACCTATAATAATGATGGGTAATTGTTGAGCGCTCATATCAAATGGATTTTGAATAGTGTTTTGTTGTTTGTTGGTAAAGAGGATCGAAGAGAGAGGCAATATTTCGTACGAAAAACCAGCCTTGCGGAGTTAACGAAAACCCTTTTGTATTACTGACAATTAATCCCTCCTGCTCAAAACTAATTAATTTATCTTCCTCAAAACGGGTAACTTCCCTCAACCGATCAGAACTTGTTTTTGTCTCGCGAGCCATGATTTCCCAGTTTAACTCCCCATTACACATAACTTGCGTAACAACGGCTCTCACTACCTTTTCCTCTTCATTAAGCTTATAGCCACGAATATAGGCTGTTCCCTTCTCTATTATTGCTTTTGTATAGCTTTGATAATCGCGGTGGGTTTGCAGGTAGCCATCGCTCAGCTGACTGATAGCCGAGGCACCCACGCCATACACTTGTCCGGTTTGTTCTTTTAGCGCATAGCCCATGAAGTTTCGGTGCAGCTGCTTTTGCTCATAGGCTTTTACCAAAGGGTCCTGTGGCAAAGCAAAATGGTCGAGACCAAGAGCGGTATAGCCCTGGTTGTGCAGGATATCTTTGCCTTTTGTAAAGAGCCTTAATTTCTCATTTCCCTCAATTCTGTACACCTTATCGAGCTTGTTTTGTGTGCCCTTCACCCACGGAACATGGGCATAACTGAAGGTAACAATTCTATCCGGTTTCAGTGTGCTGATGTGTTCCACGCTTGTAAGAAAATCATCGGCCGATTGCCCCGGTAATCCATATACCAAATCTACATTTAATGACCTAAAGCCGGCCTGATGAATGGCAGGAATGAGTTCCCTCAGCGGTAGTTTTGGCTCGCGACGATGAAGTGTATTCAATATCCGGGGATGTATATCCTGCACCCCCAGGCTCAACCGGGTAAATCCCATGGCTTTCAACTGTTCGAGCTGCTTCATATCCAGGTACCCGGGATGAGCTTCTACAGCAATCTCTGCATTGGTTGCCACAGAAAAGTGCTCGAAAATCAGCTCCATAATCTCCTTCAGGTAGTGCAAAGCCACACCATTAGGCGTTCCTCCTCCCCAGTGCACTTGTTTTACAGGCCGATGGTTGTCGAGTTTTTTTGCAAGATTAAGTAACTCATGGTTTACAGCTTTAAAGTAGTGTTCTACATGGGTTTTAGCGGGTATTGTACAGGAGTTGCATGCACAAAAATGGCAAATCTGCGGACAAAAAGGCACGTGAATATAGAGCGAAATAGCATCTGGTAATGCAGTATTTGAAGCATAAATCAGGTTGTCGGGCGTGTTTTGGGCCAGTTGGTCATGAAAAAAGTTGGCCGGAGGATAGGATGTGTAGCGAGGTACCGGATGATTATACTTAGCAATTAATTCGTCATTGGGAAAGGCTTGCATACAGTTAAATCTTTTATTGTACAATGTAAAGGCAATTGATTGAATATGAGTTGTTAATTAACTACCGGGACTTCTTCCTTTTTTTCCTGATTTCGCTTTTTCCGATGATGATGGGGACACTCCGGAACTTTCATTCCCTCTGGTGGATTGGTTCCTTTTACTTCGCGATAAAGCCAGGGGGTTGCCAAAGCCACAAAAACACCCAGAGCAGCTTCGGCAGCAAAAAGACCCGAGTAACCGACCATATCGGCAAGCTTACCACTGCCCATTGCCACTAAAATACCACTTAAATGGGAAATGATAATTTGCAAACTGTAGTCGGTTCCTTCGGTATGCTCGCGTACCATTTCCATACTAATAGTGTACACAGCTGTAGAGGCCAACGCATAGGCACTCCATACAAATGCTACAGCAGGAAAAATGAGCCATGCAGGCATGTTAGCTGTGGCCATAAAGAGCATAAACAGCGCAGCAAAGGAACCATAAAGCGCAATACGGCGGATGGCTGTTTTTTTGCCCCAAAAGTGCAGTAAATGGCCTCCCACAATGGCGCCAATAGCCCCAAATGCGGTTCCGAAAATCCCCGCAATAAAGGCAATCTTCGTTACCGAATAGCCGGCATCCACCATAAAAGGCTTCATCATGGCCAGCATACCGATAAGCCCGCTATAAATGAGTGAGAGAAACAAGACCCTTCGACCGGCTCCGGGTTGCCTGAAAAATCCGGATATGGACTTCAAGCCGATGCGTTTTTTGGGAATAACAACGGAAGTGCGATCTTTCCGGATATATTTAAGTGGGATAAGTGCCAACATTACGAAGCCCGCAAGAGCTAACAACAAATTTTGCCAGCCTAAAACCGTGTATAGATAGAGGAGCACACCGCTACCAATAAGGGTGCCCAAAAAGCTGCCAGCCGATTGCATACTATTGCCATAACTTCGTTGATTCGATGCCAGAATTTTAACAGCCAGGGCATCGGAAGCAATATCCTGTGTGGCCGATATAATGAAAGCACCAATCATTAACACAATGATGGTTGAAAAATCGGTTGAAAGCTCAAAGAAGCCTATGGCAATAATTACGGCTGCATAAGCTACCTCAGAGGCGATGATCCACCGCTTGTAATGATGATTTGTAGGGCTTGTCCGGTCGATAAAAGGAGCCCACAGAAACTTCAGAATCCAGGGAATTTTGATCATTTGCAACATCCCGATACTGGCCAGGGAGTAGTTTTCCATGCGCATAATTACCGGAACAACGGTGGAAAAAAAACTCATGGGGATTGACTGAGCCAGATAAAGGCTCAGTAACAATCCATATTTTTTATGGCTACTTAAAGTATTTATCATTATAAAGCTCCTTTATAGCTTAATGTAAAGCCAATTAACCGTGGAATACCTGTTTGTGTGTATTGATTATTTAAGGCTTCAAAATAGAATGCCTGGTACTGTGTTTCGGTTATATTTTTTGCCCAGAGACTAAAGGTAATATCTTTTATATCAGCCGATAGTTTTGCATTCAGCACACCATAGTCGGTTTGTTTCATGCTATTCTCTTCGGTCCAGTATTGTTTTCCTGTATGTGCATACTGGCAAGCCAACGTAACACTATGTATCCAGTTGTTTTTAAGTAACATGCGGTATTGTCCTCCTCCATTGGCCGTAAACCTTGGAATATATGGCAAGAAATTGCCGTTCAAATTATCGCCGGTTTTGGGGTTGGTTTCATAATCCACAAAAGTGGCCTTAGTATAACCGAGAGCACCGTGTACCAAGAGATTTTGAATTGGAAGGGTGGTTACTTCCAATTCAAACCCATAGCTTTGGCTTTTCCCTGCATTGGTAATCATGGACCCCATACCACTGGGTACTGGCTGGTAGATTTGCTGGTTATCCCAATCGATAAAGAAAAGTGCCAGATTTGTAGTGACTTTTTTTTGCAACCATTCTTTGCGCATACCCATTTCGTAGTTCCAACTATGCTCGGCATTGTAGGAAATATGTGCCTGCTCTTCGAAAGTGGAGTTAAACCCACCACTTTTGTATCCTTTAGCGATAGAAGCATATGCATTTCCTTTGTTGCCAAAGGGAAACTTAATGGTTATCTTTGGTAACCATTGATGAAACCATTGTGAAGGTAGGGTATCCTGCTTGTTCAGTGTATTGTCCAATACACGATTTTCGGCCACATAGTCCATCTTACTATATTCGGTATCGTAACGCAGTCCCACTGTAATATCTAATGCATTAAGAAGTTGATACATGGTAAACTGACTAAAAGCAGCTGCAGAAGCATTTTGATCCTGATAATTCTTTCGCTTGTTATAGCCCTCAGGAGTGTGATAGGCTGCCTGAGCGTCGGCACCATAAATAACATGGACTGTTTTGTTAAGATCCTGGTAAAACCCATAAACTCCGGAAGTAAACGACCACTTTGAGCGCTGCAGTTGGTATCGTAACTCTTGTGAGGCCAACCATTGTTCCCGATCTTGTTCCACTCGGAAAAGATCCTGCACCGTAAAATCCTGATCTACTTTATGCTGATCCTTTATATGTTGTGCGCTTGTTAATGAGGTAAGGGTTCCTTCACCCAATGAGTATTGCCAATTTACCGACGCGGTAGTAAGATCTCGGTTGTAGCCACTGGGGAAATCGTAGGCTACACCGGAAGTTTGTTCTCCAACACCAATTTTTTTGTAAGCAAAACCCTCGTTTTCGGAATGATGATGTTTGATAGCTGTTCGGAAAACCGATTTCTCTTTTTTCCAGTTAAGTTTCACCTCTCCCTGGTAAGATGTGGTTGCATCAGCGCCGCTGTGGGTGAAGTTGTTGGTAAAGTAGCCATCGCGGGTTTGGTATTGAGCCGTGATCTTACCGGAAAGATTTTCACGTATGGGTTGATTATGTGCAATAACGTATTTGTGCGTATTGAAATTGCCGTATTCTGCCTCAAATTGGGTCTGTGGTCGAGACGAGGGCTCCTGGGTGATGATATGAATCAATCCGCCCATGGTATTGCGCCCGTAAAGGGTGCCTTGGGGGCCACGCAACACCTCCACCTGTTTTATGTTCAGGAGTTGAAAATCGAAGGTGCCTTTATCGTAATAAGGAACTCCATCCACATAAAGACCTACTGCAGGATCCCCTATACGCGATCCAATGCCTCGTATGTATATTGGAGAGGTAAGTTGTGTGCCATAATCGGGCATATATAAATTGGGTACAAGAGCTGTTAAGTCATTAAGCTTCTGGAAATGATGTTGCTGAAATTGATAGGAGGATACATTTGTTAAAGAAGCCGGCACGAGAGCTGATTTTTCAGCCTCTTTATTTGCGGATATGGTAACCTCGTCTAAATCATATTGATCAATCAATAAGGTATCGGGTTGTGCAAAAACACTTAAACTCATAAAAAGTGTACTCGCACACAGCCATAATTTGCGCTGCATAGCATTAAATTTTTAGTTTTTACTCAGGTAGTTAAGAAAATTATTGGGCTATGCAACAAAGGGTGGAGCACGCATAGGCATGCATGCACAAACATATAAGCTGGGAAGTTGCCTGTGCGTAGGCGTAATGGAGACCAAAGATCTCTCAGGAGGTGTTAGTCGTGGTTTTCTTTCGCTAACGAGTTTATCGCTATTCTGTTTTAGAGAATCATAATACTGGAAACTATCTGCTTGAGCCTTTTCACAATTCTCCGTAATTTGGAACTGAACCTTAGCGGATAGGTCCTGATTAGTATCAGGGGCTTGTTTGGTATGAGATTGCACAGCAAACACAAGCAACATTCCGAAGAATAATGCGTAGGGTAATAATGTTGACAATGCACCTGTTACAAACATGTAGTAGATATTTACAGCAAAAGTAGAAAATTATTGGGAAAATCTTCCTTCTGCTCCATGCAAAATGTGCCCGTTTTTGGCTAGGTTCTTTTGGGGTTTTTAGGAAACCAGCCCTTTTCAACGCGCTCCTCCTGTTCGATGATTTCACCAATGCCCCACAAGTAGGTGAAGCCTGTAATAGCCAGTATAGCAGACAATTCTGCGTGCTCAGTGAAAGCTGCCAGAATAACCAACCCCAACCCAAGAATTAGAAAGCCAATCCAGAATTTCTTTGTAAAATAATATTCTGCAACAATGGTTAAATAACGTGCTTTACTAATGATAATAAAGGTAGCAAACCCTACTACTAAACCACTGAAGTTTAAATTGCAAAAGACAATTATAGCCGGAAGCAGGAGTACATAGGTGCGTTTCGGATTCGCCCTGGCTTGCCCTTTTTTTACACGATCGTGTTGTTTAATTAATTCCAGAACGCTCCAAAAGGAAGAGAAACCCAATACGCCAAGAAATATGGACCAAAAGTTGTGGAAAACAAACAAGGAAGCAACCACCGCTATTAAACCCGGAATCATGAATACGGGCCAGGCTTTACGACTCCAGTAATATTCCACTTTAACCACCAAAGGGTGAAACAGTCCAATGGTAAAAAAGGCGGCAAGACCCGTAAGCAGGCCTTGCCAATTTATCATTTGAATCCAGTCACTCATAGATTAGCGTAAATTTTTAAAAGCTTGATCAATGATGCCTGTAATGCGATTAAAGACTTGTTCCTGAGAACCTTTTCCATCGATTGTGTGAACAGCTTTTTGTTTTTGGTAATAATCCAAAAGCGGTGAAGAGTACTCTTCGAAGCGCTCTAGCCTATTTATAATTATCTCAGTATCTTTATCATAAGGTCTTTTATCTATAGTTTTACTTCTTGCGCTCAGCCGCTTCAGGGATTCAAGGGTTGGCACATCAAGATTCACCACCATATTCACAGAGGTGTTTAGTCTCCTTAATAAGCCATCAAGGATGTATGCCTGTACGATGGTGCGCGGAAATCCTTTAAAGAAAAATCCCCGAGCATCGGGATGTGTTTTTATCTGATTCTCAATAAGTTTAATTGCAATTTCATCCGGTACAATATCTCCTTTTTCCATGTACTCTTTGGCACTCTTCCCCATTTCGGTACCTTTTTCAATTTCCTTACGCAAAAGCGAGCCAGTGGAGATATAAACCAGGTTGTATCGTTCAGCTAAAAGTTTTCCTTGGGTTCCTTTGCCTGATCCTGGAGGGCCGTATAATACAATATTTAACCACTCTTTTGTGAGCGAGTGCTCAACTACATTGGTGATACGTTCGAAAATTTCTTCAACTTCTCCCACACCATCAACTGAATAGTAGATATTTTTCTCCTTGTAAAAGTCAGCTACCGGAAGGGTCTTATTTTGGTACTCATTCAACCGATTTTCAATTATTTCCATGGTGTCATCGGCCCGATTTTCCTTTTTAGCTCTTGACATCATGCGCTTTAGGAGCAATTCATGCGGTACTTCCAGACTGATCATGCAGTTGAGTGATGTATTGAGCTTAAGTAATAAGCCTTCAAGGATGTAAGCTTGTACCACTGTTCGGGGAAACCCGTCGAATAGGAAACCATTGACATTAGGGGTACCCTGAATTTTTTTCTCAATAATCTGAACGATGATTTCGTCGGAAACCAGTCCGCCCCGCTCAATAACGTTCTTAGCTTTCATACCAAGATCGCTGCCTTCAGCTATCTCTTCCCGGAGAATATCCCCTGTAGAGATATAGGCAAGGTTATAGGCCTTCATGAGCTTTTTCGATTGGGTTCCTTTCCCGGCTCCGGGAGGCCCGAACAATGCAATGTTAAACATATGCTTTAAATTTGTGTATTACATAGGTTTCGTTTGCCAAAGATAAACAATTATTACCTCCGATGTAAGTAAAGATAGTAAACACCCTACTGAGAACCAAAGAACACCCAAAAAAGCACCCCCCATACTACAAAAAAAGCACCTGTTTATTAGGTGCTTATGGTGTGACTAAAATAATCTTTTTAGAAAAATGCTTGTTAACATACCGTTATCAAGGCAAAGCCATAACTAAAACGACCTGACTCCGGTACCATAAGAAGAATTTTCTCGCCGGTTTTCAGGGTATTTCTCTTGCGTAATTCATCCAGCATAATGTACATAGATGCGGAGCCAACATTTCCTACTTCAGGCAAATTTGTAAACCATTTCTCACGAGGGATCCATTGGTTTTGTTCCTTCATCTCCTGTTCAATGCGCTCAGCAAAGTACATCGAGGACAAATGAGGAAGCAAATAATCCACTTGTTCCAGTTGAAGATTATGTTTTTTGCACACAGAAGCAAGGGTTTTTACACCATAGGAGACAATGTTCCGGCCCAATTGCTTAACATCTTGCTTAACAGCAAATATAGACTGTTCCAACCATTCAAGTGGAGCAAATTCTTTCCATCCTTTAAGGGAATTGTCGGGTTGTTTCGTGGCGCCGCAATACATGCAGGTAGCCTGCTCATTTGCATAGCTAACTGAATCGATCCAATTGATTTCGAAGGAAACACCAGATTGAGCCGGTTTGTCAGCCAACCAAAAGGCGCCGGCACCGTCGGAAAGCATCCATCGCAAAAAATCTTTTTCGAAGGCCAAAATGGGTTGTTTTTCCAATTTTTTCAGGTGTTGAGTTTCTGCATCAAAGGAGGTATTTCGCATCAACGGCGAGATGAGCTCCGAACCTGTACAAACAGCATTTGATGAGTTTCCGGCGGCAATTGATAAATAGGCTTGTTTTAATGCATGAAACCCGGCACAACACACGCCGGAAGGGGAAAAGATCTCCAGTGGATGCCCTCCAAGCTCTCCATGTACCATACTTGCGTGTGAGGGCAATACTTGATCGGGGATGCTGGTTCCGCATACCAATACTTCAAGTTGCGATAAGCGAGCTTCAGGTCCTTCGAGCTGTTCTATTGCTTTAGCAGTCATTCCTGCATTTGTATGCGTTATCGTGCCTCCGGGAGTGAGTGCATAATACCGTTGTTTTATTCCATTTTGCCTCAAAACAATGCGTCTTGATCGGGAAGGCCTGTCATCTACAAGTCCCAACATGGTCTCCATCGATTCGTTGGGTACAGGCTTGTTGGGTAAAAAACTAGAGGTATGGTTGATATATACGGGCATGAAAAGATCTTAATTTTTAAATCGAATGCTTTTATAATAGCTCATTCGCTTATTTACGTTACGTATCGTTATTGCGTTGTACACAGTTGACAAAAGTAAAATAATTGGCCCAAATAAGGTAATTCCGGTTGGTAAATAAATACGAAAAAAAGTAATCCTGTGTCTTCTGGAGGCATCTCCTGGTCCTCCTTTTTTTGCAATGAAGGCCGCCCAAAATTGGAATATTCGTTTAGCTCTTTCTTCTAAGCTCATCAGCCCGGAAGAAAGATGGGTGCCGCCGGCTTCTATTATCTTATCTTGCAATGATTCTGTGTGGTTGTTCTCCAGGTGTTCTTTCAGGATCTTCCCAAAAACATATGCATTACCAATATCTTTATCGGAAACTCCGGGTTTTGGTAAGATTCCCCAAACACGGCGCTTTTTCCCGGTAAATAACCAGCGGGCAATGGTAACAATGCCGGTAAAGTTTTCCGTACGATCGCGGAACACAACATTACCGATAAGTTTTCCTTTGGCATGGCTAAGGCTTCGTTTTATCGATTCCTGCGCACCAATCCACATATTGCGGGCGCCAATGACCGTAACCACAGGCGTCTGGTTTAACCACTGTTTAGCATAATCGGTTTGCAAAAAAGAGTGAACCGGTATGGAGGGCGATAAAAACCAAGGCTGATGTGCTAAAACAACTAAATCAAATGTTTGCTCCATAGCTATTTTCGGTTCATGTAATGCACATGGCACCTCATTGACCGATTCCGGGAACGAATCATAAAAATCATAAGGTTTCCATGGAAATGCATAGGGTTTCCTGGGGTTTATCTGATGCCATGTGATAGTGTAATCCGAATTGTTTAATGGGGCCAAGAAACTGTCTAAAATTTGTTTCAATTGACCGGATTGCGTGTAGTAAACAACAAGAATGCTTTTCATTTTTCTGTTTTTTCAGAATTTCAACAGCCGTTTTATTTCTATTTGTTTCCCTGACCCAGAAAAAGCAGACTTCCTCCAAGTAGTAACAACTGATGCACAAAATTCAAACGAATACCGTTGAAAGATGAGACCATGCTGTAAATGATTAGCAATGACAGCACCAAAGCGGATACAACAGTAAGTTTTTGTCGCTGAAACATTCCGCCTAATAACAAGGTAAGGGTTGTTAAACACCACAAAAAGGCCTGGTAAAAAGCCAGTGTATCCAATTGAACATCGATCACTGTATCGAGATAGTACAGGAAAGCATATCCAATAAGAGCCATTCGAATGGCCCATTTGCCAAGTGCACTGAAAAAAGGTATCGGCTTCATAGCGTAAGGTTTTGGTTTAATTTGAGCATTATCAGGTCAAACAAAGATAATGAAACGCTGTTTAAATATAGGAACTAAAGTACAAATAGCAGTAAAATCCAGTGAAAATGAGATACTCATTGCCCACTTTTCTGTTGCTCACCCTTTTATCTCTTCACGTATGCGGAAGCCGCCCGGTTAAACAATTTGCCAAAGCACAAAGAAATGCACCCTATGAGGTCATTATCGTGCCCGGGGTTCCTTATGACGATGATGATTATACTGAATTATTGGCCAAGCGCATCAAGTGGGCAGTACATTTGTATAAGAGCGGTGTTACCCGACACATTATCTTTTCAGGTTCTGCTGTATACACACCCTATGTGGAAAGTATAATCATGAAACAATATGCCTTAGCCTACGAGGTTCCGGACTCTGTGATATTTACTGAAAAGAGAGCGGAACATAGTGTTGAAAATGTCTATTATTCTTATGTGTTAGCCAGGGAGATGGGATTTACAAAAATAGCTCTTGCTACCGATCGGTTTCAATCCAGAATGATGGAGTGGGCTTCTTCTAATATGAAAGTAAAAATTGACTTTATTCCCATTGTGGAAGATCGGCTGGAGCAAGTTAACTATGGGCAAGTGCAAATAGATCCGACTAAAGCCTATATTCCTGATTTCGTTTCTATTGAGGATAGGGAATCGGTTTGGGAGCGTATGCGAGGAACCTTTGGTAAAAATGTTGAAAAGAAAGATTAAGAGCCGCAGTTCTTGCTATGAGTATATATATGGAAAGGAATAAGTCGATCGGATGCATTTCCTTTTCTGTTTTATTGTTGATTTTTCTATTTTTAGGGCTGATTTAAATCTATAAAACCATCATCGATGAAATGTAAAAAACACTTTTTTGCAGCCCTAATGGCCTTGGGGGTAATTGCAGGAGGATGTTCAACCGGCTCCTCGCCTGCTGATTCCACAGCTACTATACAAGAGCGGAATATCGCCAAAAATACGGTTAAAACTGTCATTCAGGATCTTCAAAACAACCATGCTGAGGTTCCCGGGGACCGGATTGCCGACGGAGTGAAACACGTTGCCAGTCTATGGCGAGCCTCTGATGGCGATGCGCAGGCCTTTAAGGCATTCTGTGAGAAATACTTTGTTGCCGATGAACAAGAGCGTTTTGAGGTATTTAAGAAGATCTCAAATAATATGGAATCTCTATGGGGCTACTTCAATAAACTGAATCTGGATTTGCAGAAGAATATGCATGAAGATATCGGTACATTCCATGCTGTCGATCAGTTATTTGCCGGTTATAGTCCCGGAGCTCACCTGACTGAAGATTTCTATAATAATAAAATTGCTTTTGTTGTAGCTCTTAATTTTCCTCCGGTTTCGTTAGAAGAGAAAGAAGCAGAAGGGGCCGATTGGGATACAAAACAATGGGCCTACGCTCGTTTGGGCGATGTGTTTACCGCACGTGTTCCTGCCTCCCTGGCTCAGGCATACAATGAAACCCAAACCAAAGGCGACATTTACATTGCGGACTATAATATATACATGGGTCATTTGATAAATGAAGAGGGTGAGAGACTTTTCCCCGAGGATATGGTACTCCTTTCACATTGGAACTTGCGTGATGAAATTAAGTCGAATTATGCTGATGCTAAAAAAGGGTTAGAGAAGCAGGATATGGTTTATTCTGTCATGAAGCATATTATTCACCAAACCATCCCTTCGGAAGTAATTAATTCCGGCGCCTACGACTGGAATCCTGCCAAAAATAAGGTATATAAAGAGGGCGCTGAAGTTTCGTTTAAAGCAGAGGCCGATATTCGCTATCAGCAGATTGTCTCGAACTTCCAAGCTTTACAAAAGATGGATCCTTATTACCCGGAATTAGATACCTACATAAAAAGGAAGTTTTCCGGCGACATGGAAATACCACAACCCGAAGTAGAAACCTTATTCGATGAATTTCTATCCTCACCCCAGGTTCAGGAGGTTGCCACTTTAATAAAGGAGCGTTTGGGACGAGATTTACGCCCTTATGACATTTGGTACGATGGGTTCAAATCGCGTAGTGCCTATTCCGGCGACATGTTAAAAACGATGACACAAAAGCGTTATCCCAATGCCCAAGCCTTGGAGAATGATCTTCCCCGAATATTAAAAACCCTTGGTTGGGAACCTGAACGTGCCGATTTTATTGCCTCAAAAGTAGAGGTTGATCCGGCGCGTGGTTCGGGACATGCCTGGGGAGCTTCTATGAAAGAGATGAAGGCACATTTGCGTACACGTGTAGGTGATAAAGGGATGGATTACAAAGGCTATAATATTGCTGTTCATGAGTTCGGACATAATGTTGAGCAAACCATCTCGCTGCACGATGTTGATTATTACATGATGAATGGGGTCCCTAATACAGCTTTTACCGAGGCACTGGCATTTATTTTTCAAAAACGCGACTTGGAGCTATTGGGACTTACGCAAAAAGATCCGCTACAAGCGCATTTGCAAACCCTTGATACCTTTTGGTCCTTATACGAAATCATGGGCGTTTCCATGGTTGATATGCGTGTATGGAAATGGTTATATGCACATCCAGAGGCAACTAAATCGGAGCTTAAAGAAGCTGTGATTGACATTGCCAATGAGGTTTGGAATAGCTACTATGCTCCGGTATTTGGGATGGAAGATGAACCTGTATTGGCAATCTATTCACACATGGTGGCCTCTCCTCTTTATTTGTCGGCCTATGCCTTCGGTCATTTAATCGACTTTCAGATTGAGCAACATCTGAAAGGAAAAGATTTCTCCAACGAAGTAGATCGAATTTGGAGCCAGGGTAAACTAACACCTCAATATTGGATGCAACAAGCAGTAGGTGAAAAAATAGCAAATTCCCCCATTCTCTCGGCAACTGATGAAGCGCTAAAGGCCATGAAGTAGAACTTTCAGTCACAAATTTCGTATGCCGCTCTATACAGGGCGGCATTTTTTATATTTCACGCCTGCATAAAAATGATTTTTCTTATCTTTAACCGTTGGAAATAAAAGCCTATATCGAATGAATCAAGCAACTACTATAAACTTGTTTTGGGCCTCCTTGTTAGGACGCATCCCGTCAACTGCAAAATACGAAGCCCTTTTGCAACAGCAATCTTCCGATTTCAATCGCTACACCCAATTAGTGCAAAGTGAAAAAATAACAACCTACAAAGCGTTAGCCGAGATGGTTCATTCCGATGCTTATCAGGCAAAACGAAAACAAATCAATGCCCTTACCTATAAAGGCTCAGATGAGCACAAGCACGAGGTTGAATTTAAAAATCTTCAGCGGGATAAGTTGCTTAAGAACTATTTTAACGTGCTTGAAGGAACTGATCTAAAGTGGTTTCAGAACTTTAAGAATAGCGAACCCTATCAGAAATATGTCGATCTTTCAAATTATTCCCAAACCCTGAATGTTGCACAACTCAAGCAGGATATAAAAGAACAAAAGCAGGCTAAGAAGAACGAACTTAAACAACACAAGAAGAGTGATCCGCAGGAATACAAACGATTAAAAGAGGAGTTGAAGCTTCTTACATTTGAAAATTCCGAGGAGTACAAAACGTTGCAGGAATTAAAGGAATTGAAGAAAAATCCTGAAGTAAAACGTTCCAATAAATTCCAAAAGAGTAGTGCTTATAAAAACTTCCTGAAGATCCAGGATAGCGATAAACTGAAGCGCTATCAAGAGCTTAAAGAGATCGTTGAATCTCCTGATTTTAAGGAACGGAAGGCTTTTTTACAGGCGAAAGATAAATTCTCGCTGACCGAGGAGTATGACTCTTATAAAGAGTATCAGGAATTACTAAAGGACAAAGATGTCCAATGGTTTATTACGATTGAAAAAGAGAAGCCCTTTGGACGTTTTGACGAACTCTCCTTAACTTTTGAGGACACATTTACCTCTGCTGGTCTTGATGCTGATAAATGGCTCGATCTTCCCTACTCGGGCAAGATTACCATGAACGACACTTTTTCACAGGCTACAGATGAACATTTTATTACAAAAGGGGAGAATCTGGAAATTCGAGGAGAAGCATTGCGCATTATAACGAAACAGGAAAAGCGCGAGGGGAAAGCATGGCATCCGACGATGGGTTTTCTGCCCAAGACCTTCTCAGCAACCTCAGGAATAGTAAATACAGGAGAAAGTTTACTTCAACAGTTCGGTCTTGTGGAAGCTAAGGTAAAGGTGCAAAAATCAGCGCCTGTATATCATGCTTTTTGGCTCCAAGGGAAACAGGTAACTCCGCATGTCGAGGTTTTTAAATTTGATTTTGCCGATACAAACTCCTTACATATACATACTTATACCGGCGATATGCAGAATCCTTCCAAAGTACAAGTGAAGGTAAAAGGCTTGGATTTTGGTAAGGATTACTTCATTTTTACTTTAGAGTGGAAAAAGGAGACACTGGTATGGAAGGTAAATGGCTATACTGTATATGAAACTGGCCAAGGTGTTCCGCAAATTCCTATGTTTGTTAACTTAGCTTCGGGAGTGTTGCCGAAAGATAAAGGTCAAACCCTTAGTGGACAGAATGAGCTGGCAGTTGACTGGATACGCGTGTACCAATGGAATTAAGGTGCTAAATCAATTTCCGGAAGGGTTACCTGTCCCTCTTCAATGGCCTCAACAAGGGGTTTATTAGGGGGAAGGTAATTATAGTTTCCCCAAAATTGCCTGTCGTACCGATAGTTTTTATCAGCCAACACTTCGCGTAGATTAGCTCGTTCACGGAAGCGGATTTTTTCAACATTCGTATCATCGATGCTTGTTATGGCCATCTCAACAGTAGTTGCATATTTTTTGTAAAACAGCTGATTCTTTTTACGAATACGCAAATCGATATCGCAATAGATATGATTCAGGTAGTACTTCCCCTGATAAGGCCTGTAGCCAATCCTGTAGCGTACTGCATCTACTTTTGTTCGAATTTTTCGGCTTCGTGAAAAGACAAACATATCATCAACCTCCTGCACATTGTCAACAGAGAGTTGGAACTCTGCAGCAAGCAAGCTGAGATTCTCAACATCAATGTACATTACACCCTCGTAAAGAGGCATGGTGCCTTTTACAGTGGGACGAAAACGAATCATATACACCGATCTTTGGTCATACTCTGTAATCCCATTAAACGCATATTGGTAATACCTTAGGGCCAGGGGCTCTAAAAAAGTCATCGGGTGTTTTACAATATCCAGATAGGTAACTACTTGTAACCCTCCCTTAAATTTCACCGATAGGGTGTCATGTCGTTCAAAATCCGTCCATTTACGCATTTTGATAACCCGCATCTGGTCGCTTCGCAACCCACTATATGGCGCCTTATACACATCCAATACGCTTTCAAGAATAAGGGAATACTCATCCTGACGTTTAATGGTTTCACGATAAAAGGCAATCTGTTTAGTAGGTACCTGCAGGTAGTTTTCTTTTATCTTATCGATACACTGGGACACAACCCGAAACGGATCAACTGACCGGATGACAATTTCCTCCATCATAAAGTCATGTGGCTGCATGAGCAGAGTATGATTATAATGACTAAGCTGATTAAAGCTGAGGTAACGGTTTCGGTAGCCTATATGTGAGATAACCAGCTGGCTATCTTGCATTGAGGTTGGAATTTTAAAAAGAAAATCGCCCTCTGGGTTGGTTATGGTACCCATAGAGGTGCCCTGGATGGTAATATTGGCAAACTCAATGGGAGCTTTTGTTTCGGCATCTAATACGGTACCTTCCACATAAATGAAATGCATACTATCGACCAGCCGTACCTGCAGGGTTTCAACCTCGGTACTTTGGCGGATAATAAGCTGGTTTCCAATGATGATACTCTCAATCTCATTGGAGGGAAACAGATAGGCTAAGGTCTCTCGTAATGTGCGTTTTTCTACATTAATGGTTATCAGGCTGTCACCATTAATTCGTCCTGCATCGTAGGAGAAATTCACACCGCTTTGTCGGCTTATTTCCAATAAGGCCTCATACAAAGGTAGTTTCCGCTCTTTAATGGTAATAACACTATCCATAGGTGTTTCTATCCTCTTCTGTGCCATCGAGAACAGAGGAGCAAAAAAACAAATGAACAAAAACAGACGGTATAAGATCTTCACGTATAGATAATTATTCAACAATCAACTGATTTCTTTTCTCTTTATAGTTAAACGATACAGGGAAGGTAGCTTCCAAAGCACGTGCAACAGCCTGAAGCGATTCCCCCGAATATGTCCCTGTCAATTTATACTCCTTTGCTGAGGCTGTGTTTAAGACAACTTCTACTTGGTATACCTTTTCAATGGTGGCTAATACATAGGAAAGGGAGTCATTCTTAAAGACCATTTTACGAGTATGCCAGGCATCAAAATTAGGATCGGCTATGGGTTTTTGTTTGAAAACACCATTTTGGAAGATTCCTGTTTCTCCGGCGGTAAGAATCACCTGTTTTTCATTCTGGTAAAACTTAACGCTGCCTGTTTTAACACAAACTTTTACCTGATCGTTAGGCAGCGAGGTATTAACGGTAAAGCTGGTTCCCAATACTTCAATTTTTGTTTGCTTGGCTTTGATAATAAAAGGTTTTTCAGGATTTGGAGCTATATCGAAGAATGCCTCTCCGGTAAGATCGACGGATCGGTTGTTTTTATTAAAGTGTTGATGAATATTCAACTCGGATAAACTATTCAAGTAGACCGTTGAATTATCGGGTAGCTGAGCCACCTGATTTTGCTGATTTGCAGCCGCAGTAAATGCCTGGGGGGATGAATTCCAAACGGACCAGAATCCTATCCCCAAAGCAACGAAAATAAGAAGACTTGCGGCAATTTGCAATCCTCTACTAACAGAGAAGGATCTGGTAGCTGATTCCCCTTTTTTCTGAGCCTCTCCCTCAGAAATTCTCTTTTCCATCTTTTGCCAGGCAGCATCAACGTTAACATGCACAGGCTTTCTATCTTTTAACATTTCCCACTCTTGTTTATATTCGCTAAATTCATTTCTATTTTGTGGATCTTCTAACCATTTCTCTACCTCCTGTTTCTCATCAATGGAAGCATTATTAGATAGGTACTTGGCTAATTCATCTTCGGTAATATGGTTATTATTGAATCTCATCGTTCTGCTGTTATTAGGTTTTCAACTCGCTTAACCATTATGCTGTTTCCAGATAGTCATGCATCCGGAGGCGAAAATGCTTCAAGGCTTTGCCCATGTTGGCCTCTACGGTTTTTATCGAAATGGAAAGAAGCTGGGCAATCTCCTTGTATTTTTTTCCTTCAAAACGGCTCAGTTCAAATACTTTGCGGGTTCTGGCAGGTAACTCGTCCAGCGCTTCCTGAAATGTTTTATTCATTTCTGCCATTCGATAAACACTGGCGGGGTCCGGGTTCTCTGTCAACTCATAATCGGCTTTAACTTGTGTCATTACACGCTGTCCTATTTTTTCGCGTCGTATATATTGCAAGCATTTATTCTTTACCATGGAGTAAAGATAGGACTTAAGAGAGGTTTCTATCTTCAATTTTTCACGCTTTTCCCAAAATTGATAAAAAACATCTTGCACCATCTCCTCAACCAGATCATGATCTTTTACATACACTAATGCGAAAGCGCACAAGGCTTCATAGTATCTCCTAAATACTTGTTCAAAGGCACCCATGTCGCCATTGCGTATTTTTTTTGCTAAGCCATCCTCATTCTTCATATGGGGTCTTGTTAAATTATGGCAAATTCAGACGTTATCTGTCAGTTTCATATGTAAGATACATAAAAGGAAAGATCCCCTATGTTAAAAGTAAAAAAAATTTATGCTCTCGAATACGAGAGGTAAAGTTAGTAAACTCATTAACGAGGTAATAAAGAAATTTTGCGTAGCTAAAATGTCATCCGATTCAAACCGCTTTGCCAAAACAACTATCATGGTCATGCACGGCATAGCTCCCTGCATCAGTAGCACGATGGTGGCTTCACGGGAGAAAGCAATTCCCATGTAGTTTTTAAGTACTACGAGTATGGCCAGGAAAATCCATGGAATTATCAGCATTTTTGTTACTCCAAGTAAGTACACAGATCCTTTTGAGAAGATCCCTTTAACAGGCTGCTGATATAAGACAGCTCCTACATACATCATAGCCAGGTAGATTGTTGTCTGTCCCATTCCTGCCAAGGGTGTTCGAATCAGTTCCGGAAGCCTCAATCCGGAGAAAACGACCAATAGTCCAATGGCAAAGGCTATTGTATTAGGGTTCAGTAAGTGGGATAGCTTCTCTTTAAGAGGCATGTTTTTGCCCTTTTGAAAAAGAACAACGCCCAGGGTCCAAATAAAAACATCTTGAGTAAAATGGTAAATTACCGCATAAAAAAGTCCCTCTCCGTTGGGAAATAGAGCCGAAAACAACGGGTATCCCAGAAAGGCGACATTTCCAAACATGGTATGAATAACATGGACGTTGGCACTTCCTCCTTTTAACCGAAGAATGCGGCGGTTGATTTCTCCACTTGCAAACAGCAACGTTATCATAACCGCTCCCCCAATAAAAACGAACAAACTGTTTACCAGAATATTATTATTTAAGGTGATTTTCGTTACTGAGCTAAAGATGAGCAATGGAAGCGTGATGTTGAACACCAGCTTGGCTATACTATTTTTTACTTCTTGGTTAATGATACGAAACCGGGCAGCTATCGCACCAATAACTGCTAAAAATGAGAGTATGAGTATTTGAGTAATGATAACTTGCTGATGCATAAATTCTGATTTTACGCTTCCAAAGCTATAAAAAAGAATGGTACTCCCTCAAGAATCTTTGGCCAGCAGAGAGAAAATAGCCCAATTTTCGTTATTTTTGTGACTTATATCGGGGTGTAGCGCAGTCCGGTTAGCGCGCCACGTTCGGGACGTGGAGGCCGTGGGTTCGAATCCCGCCACCCCGACCCTATGAATCCCAAAAGGACAATAAAATGAATCCTGAACTCATTCTCGTTTAACTGTTCCAACGTCTTCGAGCCTTTTTCTCAGCATGTTGTTTCTTCTTTTCCATCATGCGCTGTCGTGCACCTTTTGATGGCTTTGTGGGTTTTCGCCGTTTCGGTACATGCAGCGCCTCTTGCAATAGTTCATAAGCTCTATCCTCAGCCAAATGCTTGTTTTGTAGCAATGAGCGGGTAACTTCCTGTTGTATAATTAATTCTCCTTTATCGTTAATCCTATTTTTTAACTTGCTGTTAATAAGCTCCTCCTCTTTCTGTGTTAGAATTTCGGTCTGCCATACAGGTATTCTTAATTCTGCTTTTGTGGCTGTAGTGTTAACGTGTTGGCCACCTTTTCCACTGCTTCGGGAAGATCGAAAATCGGCTTTTTTTAAAAGCTGCAAGAAACGTTCTTTACTTAAGGACATAGGGGTAAAACTTTCCGTGATTATTTATGTTTATCAAAGGTATGATAAAATAGAACAGAAAAACATCCATCCTGTAGGTTGGCAGAAAGTATGGACTATTTTTGTTGATTGAGGTAATAGATGAAAAGATGAAAATAAAGATGATTATGCTCTATGTACTTATATTTTTGCTAGTTGTGGATATCTATACGTTTAAAGGTCTTCGGCTGCTTTTGCTCCCCAAATCTACACAATGGGTAAAGTATGCTTTTTATATTGGGTATTGGTCAATAACCTTGGTTATGTTCCTGACTTTAATCCTTCTTGGCAGGCGATTGGCTGATTCAACAAACCCCCAATTGTACAAAAATATGTACAATTTAGGGGGTGTTTTTCTGATGCTATATCTTCCAAAATTAGTATTCTCAGCCTTTCATTTATTGGAAGATATCGCATGGGGTTTACAACATTCTGTGCAAGGAATCAAAACCTTAATTTCGCCTCCCACCGCCGCAGGAAAGGCAGGGATAAGTCGACTGGCATTTCTTTCCAGAACGGGGTTAGTGATGGCTGCTTTGCCTTTCACAGGCATCCTTTATGGGATGGTAAAAGGGCGATTTGATTATCGAACAGAGCACATCACCTTGCATTTCACCAACTTGCCTGCCGCTTTTGATGGCTTGAAAATCGTTCAAATATCGGATATCCATATTGGCAGTTACTGGGGGCACAAAGATAAAGTGAAGGGAGCTATTGAGAAAATAAACGAACAAGATGCTGATATATTGCTACTTACAGGTGACTTGGTGAATAATTTTGCCAGCGAACTTGAAGGTTGGCGTACGATTTTAGGAAGCATGAAAGCCCGAATGGGCAAGTACTCTATCCTTGGAAATCATGATTATGGCGACTATCACCAATGGGATTCAAAACAGGAGAAGGCCGAGAATTTAATGGCCATTAAGCAGGCGCATGAGCAAATGGGCTTCAACCTGCTACTTAATAATCATATGTTGGTAACAAAAAATACTGAAAGTGTTGCCATTGCGGGCGTTGAAAATTGGGGAAAGCCTCCTTTTCCACAATATGGGAATCTTGCTTCAACCCTTGAAGGGATTCCTTCCGACTGTTTTACAATTCTTATGAGCCATGATCCTTCGCATTGGGATGAAGAGATTCTCGGGAAAACGAATATTCCCATTACCTTTTCAGGGCATACCCATGGAATGCAGTTTGGCATAAACTTACCTTACTTGAAGTGGAGTCCTGTTAAATATCGCTATCCACGTTGGGCGGGACTTTATCAAGAGATGAAGCAATCTTTATATGTGAACAGAGGATTTGGTTATATTGGCTATCCCGGACGTGTAGGGATGACACCTGAAATTACGGTTATGACATTAAAAAAGGCTGCCAAATAGCAGCCTTTTTTAATGTTATATTAGCGTTTCAATTAAAAATCAGATTCGTTTAATCCTAATTCGGTCATGAGCGTTTCAATCTGGCTTACAAAACCTTCCAGATAAGGCAAGGCATTTTCCGTAGAACCATCAGCAAATACAAAGACTACACCTAGCTCCTGTCCACTATCGCCTTGTACATAGCCTAATTCGATATCTACAATTTTATCCCCGGTACTTACCTGATAGAGCCCTGCATCAATCTCATTATTGATGGTATTGAGAAACTCCTCCTCACTGCTCTCTGGATCCATATTCTCCATTTTTTGCTGAATAGCAACAATATCGGCGTCAGCACTCACCTCGTAATCACGATAGGTTAGAGAACCATTGATTGAAGCAGGTGTTTCCTGTGTTTGATCGGTAAAGGTTACTTCGAGTTTAGCGCACATAAGGAATTCACTGTTATAGGAAAGCGAGTCAACAATGTTTGCCAATGTTGCAGAAGTCGTTAGTGTTAATTCCATGGAGAATGGCACCAAGTTGTAACTTACAGCCATTTCGGTAGGTTCACCATCGTTGTCATAACTGGCAGTCATGTTTAATTCAGCCACTGGCTCATCGTTAATATACAATTCTGCTTCAATACGTGTGGGCAAATATTCTGTTTCCTGGTATTCATCCGTATAGGAAGTCTCTTGTACATCCAGAATTTTTAGCATGGCATCATTTTCTGTACTCTCAATAGAGGAAGGGAAATAAATTTTAATGGCATCACTGGGATTCCCTGCCTCTATCGACCATCGCTCTAATTCTATATTCCATGTATAAGTTCCGGTTTTCGAAGCAAAATCGAAGGGTTCGCTTTGCGTTGCCAGAGGTTGCTTGTCGGAGGAGATCAGACCATAAATCTGGTCTACCACCACTGTAGATTCTGTGGACTTTTTCTTTGCAAAAGGATCACTAAGATTCATCAGCACCGACAATGCTTCCATACCGGGAGCCTCCTCCATAAGTGCTAAATCTTGGGACATCTCTGTTTCCATTTGATCCAGCATCTGCTTAGCATCTTCAGGTTGCATCTGATCGGTTGAACTGTCATCTTCACAGGCAGTAAAGATGAATACTGCAAATAGAAGCAGCGTAAATAGTTGAGTCACTTTTTTCATAATAAGTTCCATTTTTGGTTTATAATTCACATTTTGCAACTTTTATGCCAAAACGAAGATCTTTCTACGTTTTTGATCCTTCCTATAAAACGTATGAACTCTTTAAAGGTTGTAACTTTAAGGATAATTAACGCTGCATTTAAGGAAGCAAAAAATTGAAATTTTCTATGTCCTCGGAAAGTTCTTTTTCTGGCATCTCACCAATCATATGAATAATAGCAACGGATGGGGGCTCAGCATTTATCCTTAGAAAAAGATAGGCATCGTTGATGCACTCCCCACTCTCCTGAGGAAGGAAAAGCACTCTGCCTAAGGAATCAGTCGGGTATCTGAAGGCTTTCATGTTATGCTTCAGGAGGGTGTCCTCAAAGCTGTGTAGTAAGCTATCAGCGCTTATTGTTTGTGGGTTTTCGGAAAAGACCATTAGCCGATATTGATAAATACGTTTACTCAGCTTGTTTAAAGAGTCCTTTTTAAAAATAACAGGTCCGTGAGCCTTCCCTCCTGGGATATTAACGATGACACATCCTGTCTTTTTCTCATATGGCTTGAAAAGATCAGGCATTTTAGAAAAGGTATCCGGATGTGGAGTGCATGCAGTAATAAGCAGCGCAACAAGTAAAAAGAGTTTGAACTTTTTATTTACATTAATCATCCTGATGTATTGTTTACTAGCGCTTAAAATATTTATCCCAAAGACTTTCCAACTCATCAGAAGGCCGAAGAGGCCGATTCTGCTTTGCATCGGTAAAGGCTAAAACTGTGGTGCCTTCATTCAGTAAGCTATCCTCCCGATAAACAAGATAATGGAATGTGATACGGACCCCCGGACGCTTTTCGATTCGTGTTTTTATTGTTAGCAAATCGTCATACTTTGCAGGAGCATAGTAGGTTGCTTCCATTTTCGTTACAGGCAAGATTATTCCTTTATCTTCCAGAATTTTATAAGGTATTCCCAGGGATCGCATCAATTCGGTTCTGCCTACTTCATAATACAAGGGGTAGTTTCCATAATATACAAATCCCATTGTATCGGTTTCGCCATACCGCACCCGTATGTGAGTTACATGCTCAATCATGGATTTTATTTTAAGGGAGAATCAGGCTCTTTGGCCATGTGTCGATAGAACAGATGATCTAAAGCGCGTGGAACAATGCGTTGCAAGAAAACCGTAATCATCCCTTCCCAGGACATGATTAAATTGCGTTTGCGCTTTACAATGCCATCTGCCAGTATTTTGGCTACTTCCTGAGCCGTCATCATCTTACTTTCATCTCTGGGGGAGTCACCTTGTTGTTTGCCGTTGGCACCCAGTGCCGATTTTCGCACATTTGAAGCAGTAAAACCGGGGGCGGCAATCATTACATGCAATCCGTTTTTAAGATTTTCTATGCGTAATGTTTCTAAAAAACCCTGCATGGCAAATTTAGATGCAGAATAGCCGGTACGAGCGGGTAAGCCGTGGAAACCCGCAATTGAAGTGACGCCCACAACCGAGCCTTGGTTGCTTACTAAATAGGGCAAAGCATATTTAGTACAATAAACCGTACCCCAAAAATTAACACTCATTAATTTTCGCAATACATCCAGGTTTACTTCTTCAAAAAGAGCACGCATAGAAATCCCTGCATTGTTGATTAAAACATCAACAGTTCCGAAGGTTTCCACAGCTTTTGTTATTAGAAAATTGCAATCTGCCTCCTTTTCAACGTCTGTTCGTACTGCTATGGCTTCATGCCCATAGCTTTGCAGATAATACTCCAAATCCTTTAGGCGTACGCTATCTCGTGCGGCTAAAACAATCTTACAGCCTCGTTCAGCAAACTCTTTGGCACAGGCAGCACCTATGCCGGAAGAAGCTCCGGTAATAATTACTACTTTCCCTTGTAAATTGTATCGCGAAAAAAGCATTGGACAAGTTTTTAATTAGGTTACGGTAATTCAAATTTAGGATAATCTTTGAGGAAAAAAAATTAAAAATGTAAACTAAAGCGCACACTGTGGCTGTATAGGAAGGTTTTTTAAGCTATTTATGAATTCATGCTATTTATTTTCAGTGAGTTGGTTTCACACGTGAAAAAAAATGGCATTTTTCTCCGGTGATTATTTGCAATGATGGCAATTTTCTCTACTTTTGCAACCGCAATCACGACTCAGTAGCTCAGTTGGCAGAGCACATCCCTTTTAAGGATGGGGTCCTGGGTTCGAGCCCCAGCTGGGTCACAAAAACCATTTGGTTTTTTAGTTGTTCTTATCGTATTGAAAGATTACTGAACGTAGTAAAATATGACTCAGTAGCTCAGTTGGCAGAGCACATCCCTTTTAAGGATGGGGTCCTGGGTTCGAGCCCCAGCTGGGTCACTATAAGTTACTTATTTATACATTATTACAGTTACTTATATAAACTAAATATTCAGTAATCACGACTCAGTAGCTCAGTTGGCAGAGCACATCCCTTTTAAGGATGGGGTCCTGGGTTCGAGCCCCAGCTGGGTCACAAAAAAGGCTGTTATCATCGGATAGCAGCCTTTTTTTGTTTGTAAGATGTACCTCAGAGTCGTTCAAGAGTCAGATCCAAAGTCTGGGTCTAGGCATAAAAATTACTGCTGTTGCTTTATCGCTTTATTGATGCGCTTAATCAAAGCCGGGCCTTCATATATAAAGCCAGAATAGATCTGAATCAGGCTTGCCCCCGCCTTCAGTTTTTCAAGTGCATCTTCGGCACTCATGATGCCTCCCACACCTATAATGGGTATTGAATGATTCGATTTTTCGGCCAAATACCGGATTATTTCCGTGGAACGATCTGTCAATGGAGCCCCACTTAGCCCACCATTTCCAATGGCTTCTACCTGTTCATTCGCAGTTTTTAGCCCTTCTCTGGAAACAGTAGTATTGGTGGCAACAATCCCATCGATATGGGTTAATTTCACTGTTTCCAGTACACCGTCTAACTGTTCCAGAGTCAAATCGGGTGAAATTTTTAGAAATATAGGCTTATGTGTCGTTTTGGTGGCTCGCAGGAGAACCAATTCTTTTAAGATGGCCACAGTGCTGTCTTGATCCTGTAATGCGCGAAGATCTTTAATATTTGGACAACTTAGGTTTACCACAAAATAATCAACATGTTCATATAACCCCTTAAACGTAACAATGTAGTCTTGAATAGCCTCCTGATTAGGCGTTGCCGTATTTTTTCCAATATTCCCTCCAATAATAACGTCATGAGGCTTTCCGGCCAATTGTTTTATGCACGCTTGGAGCCCTTTATTGTTAAATCCCATGCGATTAATTAGCCCTTTGTCTCGAGGAATACGAAAAGATCGCGGTTTAGGGTTTCCGGGTTGCCCTTTTGGTGTTACTGTACCAATTTCGATATGAGAAAAGCCAAATGTCGAAAATTCATTGAAAAAGGTCGCATTCTTATCGAACCCTGCGGCAAGTCCGACCGGGTTTTTAAACGTTAACCCACAAACCGTTCGTTCAAGCGAAACATCCTCGAATTTATACATGGAAGCCACAAGCCACTTAACTCCTGGGATCTTAAAACCCACTTGTACAAGAACAACAATTAAACGGTGTATGGTTTCTGGCGAAAAGGTAAAGAGAATGGGACGGATGAAATATCTATACATGGTTTTTACACAAAGATAATACTATTATTCTAATGCCGGCTTGTATTCTTTAAACGAACCGTCATCATAAAACCAAACGATTCGTTGAACAGTTGGCTCGGGAGCGGAATTATGCCGGGTAATTGTTGGACTATTCTTAATCTCAGAGGGTATTGCGGAGTTTTCTCTCTTAGCATCGCGTATTTGATCCGATTCCTTGTTTAGATTCGAGTTATCAAATAAAGAAGGGGCTTTATCTGCGCTTGGTTTTACATCATCGAATAGGGAATGTTGCTTTTGTTCCTGGGGAGGTTGTTTATATCCTCCGGTAATAAACCAATGCGCATCTACAAAAGGATAGGCCTCCAGAAATTTCTGTATAAAATCATAGCTGGGCTTATTCCTGCCACTCAGTAAATGCGAAATACTTGATCGTTGTATTCCCATTTTCTCTGCCATAGCTAAGGGTGTAAGCTGATGTTTATCCATTATCTCTTTGAGTCGCTCTTTCATGATTACAAGTTTAAACCTCAAAGGTACAACAAAAATTACAAAAGTAAAAGATATTCCCGAAGACTTCATTACATGTGTAATAAACAAGAATCATATTTGTTTTTACAAATGTAATATATATTGTTTTATAGTATTCTTTCTCTTCTTCCCAATAAGTAAAGCAAAACTGTGCTTATGTAAATCGCAGCAAGAACGTTAAGCACCTTCTATTCTCTCCTAAATTACCATTAATTGACCTAAATTAAGGGCTGTTTAAAGGTTCTTTAGGTACGGAAATGGATAAGGTTCCGGATTTAACTCCATTAGCCAATCGCAGGTTTGCCTTCCCCCTTCTCAGACCTTATTTTGTAACCCATGCTCAGCTTTTAGAACGTAACTAATTCCAAGCAGTTACCCATTAATTATAAAGGTAAGGCGATTAACCCTTCAGGAGTCTTGATTTTATAAGTTGTAATGAGCTGGTATTTTGCATATTGCGTTATAAAAACTTGGTAAAATAGGTCCGAAATCTACAAATAGAGCTCAAATCTGTATGTTTATATACAATATTACTTTAATTAATACATGTAATTTACTATTATTGTGACTTTTATATACTATTGTATCAATCGTTCTATAGCGAGTCAGTTAATACCCGATAAAGCAGTTGAAAACAAAACTATGTTGGCAGTGAGTGTTACAAATGTGTAAAAACAGCATTGTATCGTGTTGGCTTTCTGTTACAATCGTAACCTTTTCAGGTTCATTTAATGTTACCGATGTAATCGTGCTCACTCATAATACTAAGTACTGGAAATGTTTCTTAAAGCACTGCTATATATGTTACAAGCTATTGCCTGGAGGGCCTTATTTTTTATCTTCCTTAAAATGGCATATTCACAGACAAACGCTACATCGGGTATAAATATGTACTTATATATGTGTTTAGTCCCTTGTGGCATTTCTATATGTAAAAGAAGTTCATTACATTTATCACTCAATTAAACAACAAGCCGTCTATCCAATCAAAGTAGCTGAAATAATAAGAAAGTTTATGAAAAAGAAACTAGCACTCCATTGGCAGATACTTATTGCCCTACTTCTAGGCATTGCATATGGTCATTTTTTTGCTGATAAAGTTCATTATATTGCCTGGGCAGGAGAACTCTTTCTACGTGCCTTAAAAATGATCATCATCCCTTTAATTTTAAGTTCCATTATCTCGGGCATTACAAATATAGGCTCAGCAGAGAATTTTGGGCGGTTGGGAATTAAGACACTTTTTTACTATGTAGGCACCAGTACCCTTGCAATTCTGACGGGATTATTTTTTGTAAACCTTTTAAAACCGGGCGTTGGAGCTGATATTGGACTTGTAAGAGAAATTGGTGATATGCCTGTATTAGAAGATAGTT
>JAWOEH010000171.1:0-9647 GCA_046482855.1 Bacteroidales bacterium
TTGTATGGCTGGCTGTCGGCTGACGGGAAAAGCTATAAGCTATCGGCTGTGTGGCGTGGTTTGCGCTATTTGATTCCTCTTTTATCGCTCACTTTCCTGGCGTTTGTTATTTTTCAATGGATACCTGTATGGTCTCTTTTTGCGTGGATTCTTGCCAATTTTATGCTTCTTTCCTCATTTTCGGGAAAAGTAATGAAAATCCATGCGCAGCTGGGAGGTTACTTTCAGCATATTCAAAGTTACCGAAGGGTAATTCAACACATTCATCGCCAAACGTTTTCAAGTGAACTCTTGCTTCGTCTTCAGAATCAACTCACTCACGATGCTAAAAAAAGTTTTGCCGATTTGGAGCGCATCCTCATGGCCTTTGATAACCGATTGAATATTCTGGTATCAGTGGCTCTGAATGGGCTTTTTTTATGGGACATTCAGTGCGTTTATCGCTTACATGTATGGCATAAGAAGAATAGTAATACTATGCAGTTATGGCTTTCGATGATTGAGACCTTCGATATGTATGTGAGTTTAGGAAACTTTGCATTCAATCATCCTGATTATACTTACGCACGAGAGGATCGTGAGGTTACTTTGCAGGCCAGGGCCATGGGACATCCTTTAATCCCTGGAGAGGAACGCGTATGTAATGATTTTGCCCTGAAACCACGAAACATTGCTTTGGTTACCGGAGCTAATATGGCAGGGAAGAGTACTTTTTTACGCACACTTGGAGTCAATTACCTGCTAGCAAATGCGGGTCTCCCTGTTTGTGCTAACTCCTTTCATTTTACTCCCGGGCTTTTGCTTACAGGATTGCGAACACAAGATTCATTGGAAAAGCACGAATCGTACTTTCTGGCTGAGTTAAAAGGACTAAAGCATATTTTGGAACAAGTAAAAGAGAGTAAACCCCATCTTTTTCTAATTGATGAGATGCTGAAGGGTACCAACTCGAAAGATAAACTGGAGGGTTCTATGGCGGTTGTTCGCAATCTTTTGGCGCATGGAGGAACAGGCGTTATTGCTACACATGATTTGCCTGTAACCCAACTTAGTGATGAGTTTCCCGGAAAGGTTCACAATTACTGTTTCGAGATCGATCTTCATGGCACCCGGATGTCATTTGACTATCGATTGCAGGAAGGTATTACTAAAAATATGAATGCCTCGCTTTTATTGAAAAATATGGGGTTGGTAGAGGAACGATTTTTCAACACTCCCCAAAAAGAGGAAAGGGAGTTTTAAGCTGATTTTGTGGAAACAAATTAACAAAATTACGATGGGGAGTTAGGGCTGTTGATAAACAATTCTGGTGAGGATTTTCCTTTTGTTTATCTTTACCCAAAATTTAGTAAATAATTATGACGGGCAATTATTCGGAAGATAGCATCAAAACGCTGGACTGGAAGGAACATATCCGTCGGCGTCCAGGCATGTATATTGGCAAGTTGGGAGATGGTTCCTCGCAAGATGATGGAATCTACGTCCTCTTGAAAGAGGTTTTCGATAACTCTATCGATGAATTTATGATGGGGTTCGGGAAGAAGATCGAAGTCACGGTGGAGGAAGGACGAGTAACGGTTCGTGACTACGGCCGAGGTATTCCTCTGGGAAAGTTAAAGGATGTAGCTTCTAAAATGAATACGGGTGCAAAGTACGACTCAAAAGTCTTTAAGAAATCCGTAGGGTTGAACGGTGTGGGTATTAAGGCCGTAAATGCATTGTCGTCCACCTTTGTAATTGAAGCGTTTCGTGAAGGGGAGTGTAAGCGTATTGAGTTTGAACGGGGGGCAATTGTTACTGATCATCCTGTAGAACCTACCAAAGAGAAGAATGGAACCCGTACTTCCTTTATCCCGGACGAAAGTCTCTTTCAGGACTATATGTACATGAATGAGTATATCGAAGGGATGCTCAAGAATTATGTGTACCTGAATACGGGACTTACTATCTACTTTAATGGACAGGCGATCTTCTCAGAAAACGGGCTGAAAGATTTGCTCCAGGACAACCTCAGTTCCGAGGGGTTCTATCCCATCATTCACCTTAAGGAGAGCGATTTGGAACTGGCTCTTACCCATGGTAATCAGTATGGCGAAGAGTATTACAGTTTTGTTAACGGACAGCACACAAGCCAGGGAGGTACACATTTGGCGGCCTTCCGTGAAGCCCTGGTGAAGACCATTCGTGATTTTTATAAGAAAGATTTTGACCCGTCCGATATACGCACCTCAATTGTTGCAGCCATAAGCATAAAGATTGAAGAGCCAGTATTTGAATCACAAACAAAGACAAAGCTGGGCTCCAAAAATATCGGACCAAATGGCCCCAGTATCCGTAATTTTATTGGGGAGTTCTTGCGCACAAAGCTGGACAACTATTTACACATGAATCCCGATACTGCAGAAGCCATCTTGCAAAAAATTATTGAGTCGGAAAAGGAGCGCAAAGCTATTTCTGGTATTAAGCAGCTGGCGAAGAAACGGGCCAAGAAGGCGAGTCTGCATAATAGAAAGTTACGTGATTGCAAGGTACACTTCAACTCCAAACATGAACAGAAAGAAGAGTCCATGATCTTCATTACCGAGGGCGATTCGGCAAGTGGTTCCATAACCAAATCGCGTAATGTTCGAACACAGGCTGTGTTTAGCTTGCGAGGTAAGCCATTAAATTCCTATGGATTGACGAAGAAGATTGTGTACGAAAATGAAGAATTCAACTTATTGCAAGCGGCCTTAAATATTGAGGAGGGCATTGAAAGTTTACGGTACAATAAGGTAATAATTGCTACCGATGCTGATGTGGATGGCATGCATATCCGCTTACTGTTGCTTACTTTTTTTCTGCAGTTTTTTCCTGAGCTGATAAAGAACGGGCATCTTTTTGTCCTTCAAACGCCCTTGTTCAGAGTACGAAATAAACAGAAAACGTTTTATTGTTATTCGGATAAAGAGCGTGAGCAAGCTGTTCGAAAACTAAAGGGGAATCCTGAATTAACACGTTTTAAGGGTCTTGGAGAAATCTCGCCCGATGAGTTTAAGAATTTTATTAATGAAGATATTCGGCTGGATCCCATACGTTTAAAGAAGGAAGATTCTATACAGGATTTGCTCGCCTTTTACATGGGGAAAAATAGCCCCGAGCGTCAGCAGTTTATTGTCGAAAATTTGCGAGTGGAAGAACAACTCGAAGAAGCATAAGATTACAACGGAAGATTTGTCATGAGTAAAGAGAACATGGAGTCGGAAAACACAGATAAGACTACTTCAGATAAACATAAGATTTTGCACCTGGGAGGGATGTATGAAGATTGGTTTTTGGATTATGCCTCCTACGTAATTTTGGAACGTGCCGTTCCCCATTTAAACGATGGCCTTAAACCCGTACAGCGTCGTATCATGCACGCCATGAGGAAAATTGACGATGGCCGGTACAATAAGGTTGCAAATGTTATTGGCCACACGATGCAGTATCATCCGCATGGTGATGCTTCAATTGGCGATGCCTTGGTACAACTTGGGCAAAAGGATTTGTTGGTGGATACACAGGGAAACTGGGGAAACAGCTTAACCGGCGACAGCTCTGCGGCTCCCAGGTACATTGAGGCGCGTTTAACAAAATTTGCCCTCGATGTAGTGTTTAATCCGAAAACCACCAAATGGAAACGATCCTATGACGGTCGTAACGATGAGCCGATTACTCTGCCGGTTAAATTTCCATTGCTATTGGCTCAGGGTGTTGAAGGTATTGCCGTAGGATTAGCCTCAAAGATCTTGCCCCATAATTTTAATGAGTTAATTGAGGCCTCAATCGCTCATCTTCGTGGAAAATCTTTTACACTTTATCCCGACTTTCCCTCGGGAGGCATTGCCGATTTTAGTCGTTACAACGATGGCCAGCGCGGAGGGCAGGTTAAAGTACGCGCCCGTATTGAGAAGGAGGATAAAAAAACCTTAAAAATCACGGAAATCCCTTTTGGGAAAACAACTCAAAGCCTCATTGATAGCGTAATAAAAGCCAATGAAAAGGGGAAGATCAAAATTAAGAAAATTGATGATAATACTTCCGATAAGGTAGAGATTCAGGTGCACCTGGCGAATGGTTCGTCGCCGGATCAAACGATTGATGCACTTTATGCTTTTACCGATTGTGAATTATCGATTTCTCCTAACTGCTGTGTTATTGATGACCATAAACCTTTGTTCACCGGGGTGTCGGACATCTTAAGAAACTCAGCCAATAATACGCTGGATCTTCTAAAACAAGAGCTGCACATTAAAAGGGGCGAACTGGAGGAGGCTCTTCATATGTCCTCGCTTGAAAAGATCTTCATAGAGAATAAGATTTATCAACGAATTGAAGAGTGCGAAACCTTTGAAGAGATCATTGAGACTATCGACGAAGGACTTGAGCCGTTTAAGTCCCAACTTATTCGAGCTGTAACCCGTGATGATATCATTAAGCTTACCGAGATTAAAATTAAACGGATCTCGAAATATGATAGCAAGAAAGCCGATGAGCTAATGATCAAACTCAAAGAAGAGATAAAGCAAGTACAATTTCACCTGGACAATATTGTGGATTATACGGTTGATTTCTATAAGACCATTAAGAAAAAATATGGGAAAGGAAGAGACCGAAAAACAGAGATGCGAAATCTTGATACCATTGAGGCTACCCGTGTAGTTGTGGCCAATGAAAAATTGTATGTGAACCGCGAAGAGGGTTTTGTAGGAACAAGTCTGAAGAAGGACGAATTTGTTTGCGATTGTTCTGATATTGATGAAATCATTGTTTTTCTGAAGGATGGCCGCTACATGATTACCAAAGTTGCCGAAAAAATATTCGTGGGAAAAGATATTCTTCATGTGGCTGTTTTTCAACGAAACGATGAACGAACCATCTATAACTTAATTTACCGCGATGGTTATAAAGGAGCCATATACATGAAACGATGCGCGGTAACAAGTATTACGCGTGATAAAGAGTACGATATAACCAAAGGCTCGGAAGGGAGTGAAATCCTTTATTTCTCGGCCAATCCCAATGGCGAGGCGGAAGATATGCGGGTGCGTTTGAAACCACGTCCGCGTATGAAAAAGCGTGTGCTGGAATTTAGCTTTGCCGATTTGGTTATTAAGGGAAGGCAATCCATCGGAAATATCCTGACAAAGTATGCGATTCATAAAATTGAAGTAGTATCGGCAGGTAGCTCAACTCTCGGTGGACGAAAGGGGTGGTTCGATGCCGATGTACTTCGCTTTAACGTAGATGGCAATGGTACTTATCTTGGTGAGTTTACTGATAAGGACAGGGTGTTGGTGATGAATAAGTCGGGAAGCTATCAGACGGTAGCCTTTGATGTTGTGCACCATTTTGATGAAGAGCCTTATTTGATTGAGAAATTTGATCCGGAGCGCGTCTATGCAGCCGTATACTACGATGCCGATCAGGAGTACTATTATGTTAAACGTTTTACTTTTGAACAGTCGAATGATCTGCAAAGCCTGATTGGCGATAACCCTGAGTCTAAACTTATTCGGGTTACGCGTGTTGAGTACCCGCGGTTAGAAGTAGTTTTTGGAGGAAAGCACAGCCACCGGGAAAGTGAGATTATTGAGATTGCTGAATTTATAGGCGTGAAAAGTCATCGAGCCAAGGGGAAACGTTTGTCAAATTACGAAGTGGCTAAGATAAAGGAATTGGAACCAACTCTCCCCGAAACACCAGAGCCGGATCCTAATAGCAATAATAGTGACGACGATGATGATGATGATCGGTCGCAAATGACATTGGAATTGGATTAATATGCTTATTTTTCTAATAGGCTTTATGGGGGTAGGGAAAACTACCACAGGAAGGAAGTTGGCCAAGAGGCTTCAACTTCCTTTTCTGGACATGGATGATGCCTTCGCCCAATATTTCGGTAAAAGTGTTGCCAGTACCCTTGAAGAGAAGGGGGAGCAATTCTTTAGGCAACAGGAACATGAGTTGCTGAAAATGTTGATTGCCACGACAAAAGACGCTGTTATTTCTACCGGAGGAGGAGTTCCTTGCCATAACAACAATATGCAGGTAATGAATGAGGCCGGAATTACTCTTTATCTCTCGGCTCCTGTGGGTGCGCTTATGGTACGTATATCGCAGTCGCGAACTTCCCGCCCTCTTGTTAGGGACAAAAAAGGCGAAGAGCTAAGAACTTTTATCACCCATTTACTTGAGCTACGAAGGCCCTATTATGAACAGGCACAGATTAGCGCCGATGCACTTTCGGTGAGTGCTGAGCAATTGGAGCGTGTGTTACGAAATTATGGAACCAATTTTTAGCATCTATTTTGAGGACGATAGATAATTATCTCCCATTCTACCGAGGATCTATTTGCTAATCAGGTGTTTATTCAAATAGTGGAATCCTCCAGTATAGAAGTAAGCAACTAGGAAGAATGAAGACGACAGAAAATGTGTATACGAATGATTTTATAGGTGTTTAACTATTGACCGCTTACTTTTTTTTGGGCAAAAGGGATCAGTAGGTTCGGGACGTATTAAATTGTATGGGCGAGAGGGTTTTAACTAAATAAGCTTACATCCGTAGGCCTATTAAAAGGACATCGTCGACCTGTGGCAAGCCCTCTTTCCACTTGACAAAATAATCGAATAGCATTTTTTTCTGTTCATCCATACTATATTCGTTGCAGGAGAGCAAGAGTTCCTTAAAATTGCCGATACGAAGTTTTTTTCTTCTTTTTCCGCCAAACTGGTCTGGATAGCCATCAGAGAAGAGGTAGAGCGAATCTCCCGGACTTACCTCCAGGGTATGATTTGTAAAGGGGAGCATCTCTTTAACCGACAATCCTACGCACATTTTATCGCCTTTTATAACCTGCAACATGCCTTCGTGGATATAGAAGAGATGATGATATGCACCGGCGTAGGTTACTTTCTGTGCTGGTCGATCGATTAATAAAACGCCCATGTCTATACTATCCTTTGCCTCCTCGTATTTGTTGGAATATACCAATAGGTTAATCATACGTTTGCGCATTTCCCATAAGATTGTTGCCGGATCCGTGATGCCTTGGGTATGAATTACCTCATTGAGAAAATTGATGCCGATAATGCTCAGGAAAGCTCCGGGAACCCCATGGCCTGTAGCGTCGGCACATATCAATAATTGTGTTCCATTAATTTCTGTTCCCCAGTAGAAATCGCCACTGACAATGTCGCGGGGTAAAAAAAGGAAGAAGCCATTGTTCAGAAGGGATTTCATTTTGGTTGCCTCAGGCATGAGTGCATTTTGTATATGACGTGCATATTCCAGACTGTCGGTTAAATCCTTTTTTTGCTTGGTTAATAGGTCATGTTGCTTTTCTAAAAGCGTATTTTGGTGAATCAGTTGGTCTCGTGTTTTTATGATCTCATCCCGTTGGCTCTCAATCTCCTCATTTTGTTGTCCGATCTCTTTGTTCCTGCGTTGGAGGATATCATTATTCTGTTTCCGTTTACGGTTTTCGCGCCACAAGAGTAGCGAAAGTATGCCTGTAATGATAATTATAGCGAGTGCCAAATAATTTACAAGAGTTTTATACTGGTTTGCTTTGTTCAGTTTCGTAATTATTTCTTCTTGTTCCTTAAAACGGAAGGTTTGTGTTAATTCTGCTACATGTTGTGAATTATTTAGATTTATACGTTGTTTTTGCAATGCCATCATCTCTTGATAATGATGAAGGGCCAGGGCATAAGTATGGGTTTGCTTGTAGTGTTTTGCAAGGCTTTCATGAGCCATTTCTTCAATGATAGAAAATCCCAGTGAATCTGATAGGTTGATGCAGCGCATCAGGTAAAATTTTGCACTGTCGGGTTTCCCTAATGCGGGAAACAACGCCCCGATATTAAGCCAGGAGGTGGCTATACCTTCCGCATTAGCATGGTGCTTTTCAATTATTAGGGATTGTTTGTAATACTCCATTGCTTTATTGGGAAGATTCAAGGTTTCGTAGAGTACGCCTATGTTATTATACACACTGCTTATTCCGGAGGAGTCTCCTGCCTGCTGCTTAATAGCGAGTGCTTTTTGATAATAATCGAGGGCTTTGGGGTATTTGCCGTTATGCCGTTTTATAATACCCAGGTTTGTAAGTGCGGAGGCTATCTCTGAACTGTCGCCAAGTTGCCTGGCACTTTTAAGTTGATCAAAAAAGAACGACTCGGCTTGTGCATATTGTTCAAGATAGAAACTTGCCTCGCCCAAAATGGCGTAAATATTTCTTCGGAATGCTTCTTGCTCAGCCTCGGGAGTGATATCCAGGAGTTGTAACCCGTAGTCGATACTTTTTGCGGGTTGGGTGTTAAGATAGCCGTACATGAGCTCGGATAACAGGGTTGCTCTTGCAGAATCAGTTGTTGCTACTTTTAACTCCCGGCTTAGGGAATCGAGGTAGGGCCTTTGCCCCTTTACTTCGGATGCATTCAGGAGGCTGATGAAGGTAATCAGCAGGCTTAAGGCTGTTGTTTTCAGTGCATTCATGAACTTGCTACCGTCAAAATTGCAGGTAGCTAAAGATACACGAAAATTAGGCAAACATCTGCATATCGTGCAGCTTTTTGTATACGCCTGCCACCTCAATAAGTTCGCTATGTTTACCGCGCTCAACAATTTGGCCATTCTCCATTACACAAATTTCATCGGCATTGCGAATAGTTGATAACCGATGGGCAATAACAATGGAAGTTCTTGAGGCCATCAGTTTGGTGATAGCTTCTTGCACTAATTTTTCCGATTCCGTGTCTAATGAGGAAGTTGCCTCGTCTAGAATCATTATTGGCGGATTTTTTAAAACAGCACGAGCAATGGAGACGCGTTGCCGCTGTCCTCCTGACAATTTTGTGCCTCTGTCCCCGATGTTTGTCTGGTAACCATTCTCTGTTTGCAATATGAATTCGTGGGCATTGGCTACCTTGGCTGCCGAAATCACCTCTTCTTCGGTTGCGTCAGGCTTTCCATAGGCAATGTTGTTATAAATGGTGTCGTTGAACAAAATGGACTCCTGACTGACGATGCCCATGAGGTTGCGCAGGTCTATCACCTTTAAATCTCGTACATCGGTTCCGTCAATGCTGATCGTCCCTTCAACAACATCATAAAATCGAGGCAAGAGATCGACTAATGTGGACTTTCCTGCACCCGACTGACCTACAAGGGCTATGGTTTTCCCCTTTTCAATACTCAGGTTGATATCTTTTAATACAGGATCCGCGTTATAGCTAAAGCCTACATTTTTATACAACACTTCCTTTTTGAATTGACCGATGGCTTTTGCCGAAGGTTTATCTACCACAGTTACGGGAGTTTGAATAATGCTGTTTACACGATCGAGTGAGGCCAATCCCTTCTGGATATTATAATAAACCGTAGATATCTCTTTTGATGGAGGAATGATCTGTGAGAAAACGATCAAAAAATTGATAAACATAGCAGGTGACATCGCCGTGGCCTCGCTAAGCACCTGCTTACCTCCGTACCACATAACCACAACAATTGTGGCTGTGGCCAGGAATTCACTCATTGGGCTCGCTAAATCGCGCCGACGCCAGATGCGGTTCATGAGATGTGTATAGGACTCATTCTCGGCATAAAACTTATTGTAGGT
>JAWOEH010000234.1:0-5156 GCA_046482855.1 Bacteroidales bacterium
GAATAAACAGCCACTACGCATCTTTCCAATGCACTTTTCTCCATTTTATGTCCCAAGGCAATGGTTTCGGTAGTCATATTGGTAAACTCCGGATAAAAATCAATAATATCATTAAAAACTGTATCACACCATAAAACAACAGGAATCTCGGAGTCGAACAGAGCCAGCGGAATACTGGAAGTGCTTACCAACACATCAATTTCTACCGGTAATGCATCCAGGGCTTTCTGCACTTGGTGGGCGTAGTTTTTTATGACATCGGGGTTTCGGTTAAACCAATACTTTTTTCGGGTAAGGTATTTATGGTACACTTCCCGGATTTTCTCTCGTATTCGGGGCCGTGTTTTCAAGTTGCCTATATAATATATATTGGCACCTTGCCGCTCCAACACTTTAGGAACATAATCACGTGTTCTTCCAAAACTCCAGATATTGGTCGAATCCTGAACCGTTACAAAAGCAATATTCATTTTTATACATATTTACAAATAACCAATCCTGAAAACAAGAATCAAAGACATGTATATCAAGTTATAGCTAGCAACAAGCATCACTTGCAAAAAATGAAACCGATAGAACTCTACTTGGAGCTACGATAAATAGCTTCTACGCGACATTCACTCATTCTAATTTCATCTCCAATTGAAGATACAGTAATTCAATCCTGTATAGCTTAGTCAATTTACAAAAAATTCCAAAATTTTTAGGATTGTAGAATGTAAATACACACTCTTAACCTTTTTTAAGGTTTGTCAATACATATTTTTCACTTTTAAGGCGTTATACTATATCTAACAATATGGACTTGAGTCATCTTCATTACAAAGCCGAACTGTAATAGAAGTCTTTTACATTTTCTGTCAGCTCATTCTGTTTATCGGGAAAAGGTGGATACTTGCTATATACAACTAAAATAATTCCCATGAAAAAAATACTTCTGTGTTGGATCATTAGTCTTAGCTACCTGACCTTTTTACAAGGTCAAGATACCTTGTACCTCAACCCTCAGAATAGTTCCGATCCTGCACGCAACGGCTCAAAAGAGCATCCTTATATAAGCTTAGAAGAAATCACCCTGCAAAACAACACTGTATACCTGTTTAAACGAGGTACTACAATGGGAATTGGAAATCTTATATTCCAAAGCATCAATGGTATTACATTTGGAGCTTACGAGCAAGGAACACTCCCCCGTATTAACTCCAGCTCAATACAAATAAGAGGGTGCAACGAATTTACTATAGAAGACATAGAAATTTACAGCGAAGGCTCTAACTGTTTGCGCTTTCATCATGAATATACGAACGAAAACATTGTTGTGCGTAATTGTATATTTCACGGCGGCAACTGGGAGTTAAACGGGGATCAAGTTGCATTAACAGGCCGAATGACACATATGTACGTGGAAAACACAGAAATTTACAATATTTATCGTGATGGTATTTACCTTGTCGACAGTCATGACATTACATTCAACGGTTGCTACATTCACAATGTCAATAAAATATACAACGACAACGTGGATGATGCCAACGGTGATGCGATACAGGTACTGGGTACAACGCAACTTACTATCCAAAATTGTTTTCTTGACAGAAGTGACTCAGGTAAAAAGTTTGGGCTCATTCTAAATGAAAATTCTGATGATGCTATTATTGAAGACAATGTATTTATTGGTCCGAAAAAAACGGTAAATGGAGGCGCCAACTTGTATTTAACCGGTAGTGGACATACAGTTCGCCGGAACGTATTTCGAGACGCTCCAAATGGAATCTACTCACACGCAACAGATCCACTTATACATCACAACCAATTTATCGCTCATAACCAAGGCATCTATATCGCCAGCAATTCGGGCTTGCTTTACAACAATACATTTTACAATAATGACATCGGCATCTACACCTGGCTAGGAGGATCCATCATCAAAAACAATGTGGTCTATCTCACTAGTGAATCACAGGAAGCGTTTCACGTAGCCGATGTAACTCTGACTAATAACTTACAAAATAGAACAGGTGAGAATGCAAAAGAAGATGTTATCATTGAAAATCCTAAGTTTATGGATGTGGAAAATCTGGATTTCCGCCTTACCTCAACCTCCCCATGTATTGACGCTGGAACCGATGTAGGCCTAACTCATGATTTTAACAACCAGCCGGTGCCCTGCAACTCCTTACCGGATATTGGTGCATTTGAAGATCAAACGGGATGTACTCCTAGCGAAAATCACCGGCCTGTAGCTGATGCAGGAACAGATATTGAAGCACTGGCAGGAGATAAAGTGGAACTTGATGGCTCCGCCTCGTATGATGAAGATAATGACAGCCTCTATTTCACTTGGAATTCTGAAAATCCCATCAAATTGCAAAAGGCCACTTCTATAAATCCCTATTTCATAGCTCCAGATGTTGAGCAAAGATCATCCTACAAAATTCAATTACAAGTCTCCGATGGATTTACAAAATCGGAACCCGATGCACTTATTGCTTCAATTTCGCCTTTGGCCAATGCCGTAATTCCCATTTCATCAAACAACAGCCATTTTTCACTTTATCCAAATCCAGCAAAGCAATACATAACCCTTCGTAACAATCAGATAAATGTAAGTGCGCCTATAAAAATACAACTAATAACTCTGCGAGGTGAGAAAAAACTTGAACTGATCCTTAAAAAAGCTTGGTATTTCAATCAACTAATTAACATTCCACTGGGTCAATTACCAACTGGTATTTATTTAATCATACTCAGAACACCTGAAAAAATTATTTGGGAAGAGCGGTTTATTAAAGTATCTGAATAACTAGAAAGGGAGTTATAACTCAGGGTAGCTCATATTCTATTCAACCTCCGGAAAATAAACGGCGTATCGACTCGTTCGGGCAGAAGCGGAGTGTTTGTTCTTTTCAATGTCAAAAAGATACATGACCACACATAAAACTACAATATAATCCGGAGTTGTAAAGGAACTTCCAAAAGGCAATGTTACCAAGATCAGAATCATAAAATAGCGTGCATAGGCATAGTTATCTGATAAGGGATACCGAAAAGCTTTGATAAAGATAAGCAGCGCGCTAATAAACAAAAACATTCCATATTTACTAAACTCGCCGATAAAGCCGACATCACTTTGGTAGAAATTCCATTGCATCTTATACCCATAAACTTCCATGCCATAGCGGGATGCTTGATGAGCTTCACTATTTCCAGTAAGGTAAGCAAAAGCGTTCGGGAAAAAGTCAGTAAGAAAAAAACGGCCCGCCTTCATCCGTATATCTTCCCCGGTATAAACAGATTGTTGTTCTGACAAAGAGACCAAATAGAGTACAATATCCTGAAAGAGGTAAAAAGCAAGACCGATGGTAAAAAATACAAGTACGATAATTCCCAGACGTGATTTAACACGCTTACTAAAAAAAAGCGCAAACACAGTAACTAGTGCAGGTCCGGCTATTATTGAACGAGTTCCAGTGAGCAAAAAAACAACCAAAAAGAATCCCATAAAGATAAAATAATACAGTGAATTACGATATAATACTCGCTGCAGCGCTATTAAATAGGCAATATTAAGAAAAGCCAGTCCGGGAATAAAAAGACGAATCGTTCCCCGCTCAACGCCTATACGAACATCGAAAAGTAGAGTGGGAAAAACAGCGTATTGTAACAAAAATGCAAGAGCATATATCACGCCTAAGATAAACAATAACCGTTCAAGATAAACAGGGGTAACATAAAGCTGATGTAAAACAATATAAAAGAGAAAAAAGAACATATATCGGTTCGCCCACATTGATATGAAATAAGACTGTTGATAATAAATATAAGCGGTATACATACTCAATATAACACCCAAAAGTAAAAGAATAACCGGCCCAAAAAAGCGCTTCTCTACTCCTTCATTAGAACTATAGAAAACCTGAAATGAAATCAGGAAAACCATCATCAATAAAGTGCTGGCTTGAAATAGATAAATAAATTCTTCCGATAAAACAGACAGCCGAAATAGGTATACAGAACTAAAAAACACCATCAACATAAACACAACCACCCCCCACTTTCTCCAGAGGTTCACTTTTTTCTCATTTGAATATAAAAGTTCCATACTATTTTATATTTTTATCATGTCAGATACTTTTTTGAAAACTTGCGAGATATCATTCCTCTGTGAATAAATGAGATGAATAAAGTAGAGGCCAACTCCAACAAATGTAAAAATCTGTTCTGAATTCCAAATCCCATACAAAATACTAAGATAACAAATCATCTTAGGTCCCCAAAAAACTAGGACTGAACGAGTAGAATAACCTATTATCCGAATAAACCCTAAATAGAGTTGTAAAGGAATTACTCCGACAACATATGCCAAAGCATAATATTTTGCAATAGATAACAAGGACTGAAAGGCACCAAATCCTATTGCTACAACTAAAATTCCTGAGGAGACAGCTCCTAAATAAAACATTGCCTTTTCCTTATTAAACAGTTTAAACATCGAATCATTAGTGGCAATAATCGTTTGGCTCAATATAATTACCCCAAAAAAGGGCAAAAAGGGCGCGACACCCAACCACGACTTTCCCCATAAAATTAACACAATTGAGTTGGGTAATAATATCAGAATAGCTCCCAGAGGAAAATTTATTAAAGATATAATGCCCAAGAGCCCGAAATACTCATCTAATACTTTAGACGGATTATTATCTATCTTTTTCAAACTTGGATATATAACTGCGCCAAAAATACCTGTTATCAATTTCTGAGATAGAAATAAAAATCGAAATCCTTTATTATAAAGACCTATTGCCGCATCACCGTAAAACTTCCCTGCCAATAGTTTATCCAGGTTTTTTGCCCAGTAATCAATAATATTAAACCCAACAATAGTCCAGATCATACTTTTCGCCTTCCTGTACGATGCCATAACATGTGCTAATGAATAAAACTTAACCTTTAATCCCGTTCCAATCGAAAAGAATATATACTGCACAATATTCATACCCAGCCCCACTGCCACGGCCGCGATCACGGCCGCCAGCACCGCCCCCAGGATCGGGTCGAACCATGTGAGCACGGGTCGCCCGCCAGGGCCCGCCACAGGCCGCTCGTCTCCAGGTCGATGCAGACGTCGCAGACGCCGGCCGCACGGGCCAGGCCGC
>JAWOEH010000218.1:0-2927 GCA_046482855.1 Bacteroidales bacterium
TTGGCATCGATATATTTAATAAGCAGAGGAAATTCAATGCCGAATTTTTTGAAGAGCTTTTCTCCAACTAAATCGCCCATATATATTTCAATGAGCTCTTGTAGGGTGTTTCCCTCAAGAAACCCATTGGCTACAACCGATACATTATTTTCCACAGCAGAAATCTCCCAGCTCTCGCCTGTTTTATCGGAGGGGATTGATTTGTTTAGTAAGGGTTTTAAGTGGTGCCCCCCCCATATTTTTTCTTTGTATTGAGGGGTGAATTTTAGAGGATATAGTGCTTGCATAGGGGTGTTTTTTTAAAATTCGTAGTCAATAACAGCTTTTTCTTTTTTTATGGCTTTGTTTTCGGCTATTGCCCTTTGGTGTTCAGGGTGTTGTGTGTACCGCCTTAGTGCTTCCCATGAGGCAAAGGTTGAATCGATACAAACATCGTAAGCCATAGGGTTTTGGCCTTGATTAATGGCCGTGCGGTAGTCGATAATCTCGTCTATTTTTGTTTTTAGCGCACCAAATGACTGCTTTATTTGCAGGGCTTTCTTATTTTTGTCGATAGGGGAACTATATGCTTGGATGCGAAAAAGAACAATGTGCTTTATCATAACATACGGGTTTTAAACAAAAGTATAAATAAAAATTGTAATCATAGCTTATGTTAGTAGTTGGAATTGCAGGCGGTACTGGTTCAGGGAAAACCACGGTATTAAAGAAAATTATTGAACGCTTACCCAAAAATGTGGTGGCAGTTATTCCACAGGACTCTTATTACCGTGATAATAGTCACTTACCTTTGCAGGAGCGTCAGGAAATAAATTTCGATCATCCCCGGGCCCTGGAGTTCAAACTACTTATCGACCATGTTAAGAAACTTAAACAAGGCGAACCGGTAGATCAGCCTATTTATTCGTATCTTACTTGTACACGTTCAAATGAGACCCTAACCATTGAACCTAAAGAAGTGGTGATTGTTGAGGGAATTCTTATTCTGCAAAATGCGCAACTTCGAAATCTTATGGATGTGAAGGTGTTTGTAGATGCCGATAATGATGACCGTTTGATGCGCGTTATCCAACGCGATTTGATTGAACGGGGACGTGCCGTTGGGAAAGTATTGGAGCGCTACGAAAAGACTGTAAAGCCTATGCACTTGCAATTTATCGAGCCGACTAAGCGGTATGCCGATATTATAATTCCACAAGGAGGCGAAAATAAAGTAGGAATTGATATCTTGACAACTACGATTGAAAAATATTTAGATATTCCAATTCAATAGCTTATGATACAAGATGTTTCCCTGGAGGATATTCTGTTTTTGGATATTGAAACAGTCCCTCAATATGCAACTTATAAGGAAGTTCCTGACACCATGAAACAGTTGTGGGAACGAAAAGCCAGCTATCTGATGAAACCTGGAGATACAGCCCCCGCCTTATATAAGAGAGCCGGAATTTATGCGGAGTTTGGGAAGATTGTTTGTATTTCTGTTGGTGCTTTTCTGCAAAAGGAGGATGGATGGCATTTGCGTTTGAAGTCCTTTTTTAGTGAAGAGGAGAAAATATTGTTACAAGAGTTTTCCGAAGCACTTGGGCAGCTTACCCAACGCAAACCTTTGCTAAAGTTATGTGCGCACAATGGAAAAGAGTTTGACTTTCCCTATATCGCAAGGCGTATGCTTGTGAACCAACTGCGAGTACCGCAAAAACTAAATGTTGCAGGCAAGAAACCCTGGGAAGTTGATTTCTTAGATACGATGGAGTTGTGGCGCTTTGGCGATTATAAACATTACACCTCATTGAATTTGTTAGCGTACATTTTTGATATTCCCACGCCAAAGGATGACATTGACGGAAGCATGGTAGGAAGCGTTTTTCATGACGAACACAATTTGAAGCGCATTGTGACCTATTGTGAGAAAGATGTCCTTACTATTGGGCAACTTTTTTTACGTTACCGCGGTGAAGCTTTACTACCTGCATCGGCAGTTAGTTCTTCAACCACTTTCGAGCCCCTTATTTAATCTTCCAGGAACGTATTTACGGCCTTTAGAAAAGCGTCTGGCTGCTCGGCATGTACCCAATGTCCGGCGTTTGGGATGCTTACGATTTCGGCCATGGGAAAGAGTTTTTTTGTGGCTTCAATATCTTTTTCCTGAATATAGTCCGATTCTTCGCCCCGGATAAAGAGTACCGGAAATCCGGTAACATCTTTCTCTACCGTATCGGCAGTAAAACCGTCCATTGTTTCGGAAAGATGCTTCTTTAAAACCGGTAAGTTGAGCTTCCATCGAAATTCCTTTTCTTCATTACGATACAAGTTCTTCAGCAAAAATTGACGGATACGCTTTTGTTGAATGTATTCCGACAGTTGTTTGTCGGCTTCCGACCGGCTTTTGAGTGTATTTAAGTTGATGGATTGTAGCGCATTAATAATTTGCGTATGAGTTTTTGTTTGAAACGAGTCCGCATCTTTATAGGAACAAGGAGAGATATCCACAACAATCAGCCTTTCTACCCGCTCAGGGTATTCTGCGGCAAAATAGATGGCAGTTTTTCCACCCATGCTATGGCCCAGAAGTGTTGCCTTTTGCAGGTTGTGCTTATCCATAAAATCTTTCAGATCTTCACGCATAGCCGGGTAGTTGTGCTCGTCATGGTGTCCCGATTCGCCATGATTTCGTTGATCGATGAGGAATACCTGATACTTCTCTGCTAATATTTTTCCTATGCTCATCCAATTGTCCGATGAACCATAGAGGCCGTGAATAATAATCAGAGGGTGTCCTTCACCCAGTTGGCGATAGAAGAGATCCATAACTTATTTTAATTTGCGAAGATACATCTGAATAGTATTTTCTAATCCGTAGTATAGCGCATCGGCAATGAGGGCATGACCAATCGAAACTTCTGCCAGGTGAGGAATATGCTGCG
>JAWOEH010000236.1:0-3826 GCA_046482855.1 Bacteroidales bacterium
ATTGGAACCAACGCCGTGCGGCTGCTGTTTACCAATGTTATCGTGGACGAAAACAACGCTTCCTTCAGGAAAAACTCCCTTATTCGCGTGCCCATCCGTTTGGGTGAAGATGTGTTCAATGGCGGTATTATTCGTCCTACCAAAACCAATCAGCTGATTGATGCCATGAAAGCCTTTCGTCATCTGATGAACATCCATCAGGTGGAACGCTACCGGGCCTGCGCTACTTCTGCTATGCGAGAGGCCGAAAATGGACTAAAAGTGGTGGAAATGGTAAGAGAGAAAGCCGGCATTACCATTGAGATAATTGACGGCGCCACCGAGGCCGAAATTATTTACGAAAATAAAATCGCCGAAATCATCAGCGATGCAAAAACCTATCTGTATGTCGACATTGGTGGTGGAAGCACAGAGATAACCCTTTTTCAGGGAGGCGTTCCCATTCGCTCCCACTCCTTTAACATCGGCACCATTCGCCTGCTAAACAAACAAGTGGCAAAAGAAGAAAAAAATTACATGAAGCATTGGCTTCATCAGCTTGTTGAAGAACATCCCAACATAACAGTAATTGGCTCGGGCGGAAACATCAACAAAATCTTTAAGCTTTCCCGATACAAGGAACAAGAGGTTATTCCCTATAAGGTGATAAAAGATCTTTACAAACATATAAAATCACACACTTACGAAGAGCGCATCAAGGAGCTGGGCATGAACCCCGACCGTGCCGATGTGATTATTCCTGCCGCGAAGCTTTTCCTGAAAATCATGAAATGGGCGGATACCCGCGAAGCCATTATTCCAAAGATTGGTATTGCCGACGGTATTGTACGACAACTTTATGCCGATTACAGGAAGGAGCGGGAGAATGCTATGCCTACCCTCTAACCCGGGCAATTTATCACTACCCTTTTTATTATCCCCCCGATTACCCCGGTGGTTCGATTAGAAGAGGTAGCTTAGCATGATGCGGCAAATGTGCCCTAACTAGTATTTTCAGTCACCAATAATCAGGCATGGATGTAATCTGCCAACCGACTGGTCATGGCTGGTTTTATCAATGAATCCTTTATCTGACAGCAATTAGGCTTCAGTAAAGCAGGAGACCTCCCGAGAAACAAGACCAGAACAGGCTATTAAAATGGGCGACCGAAAAAAAATAGAGGCAAACGCTCAGCTCTATTCATACTAACTCAATTTTACGAATAGCTTGGCTTAAATCAGAGAATGGTATTCCGAGCAAATAAACGAGGCATTCGGATAATTACTGAGGAAAAGTGTAACTTTGCCCTAACATTTTGAAGAGGGGAATTATGAAGAGAGAAAAAAATCCACGTGTAGCTTTTTACACACTGGGATGCAAGCTCAATTATGCCGAGACCGAAGCACTGGCGCAACGGATGCGCGAGAATGGCTACGAAGTTGTTGATTTTAAAGACAATGCCGATTATTATGTAATCAATACCTGCAGCGTTACACAACAAGCCGAAAAAAAATGCCGTCAAGCAATTAACAAACTGAACAATTCGTTTACAACTCCCAATATTGCTTTAATAGGTTGTTATGCCCAATTGGCATCATCAAAACTAGCCTCGCTTTCGGGGGTTAATATTGTGTTAGGCACACAGGATAAATTTACCTTACCCACACATATTGGAAATCACCTGGGTAATAACGATACTACACCAGAAGTACACAGTTGCGCAATTGACCAAGTGCACGAATTTGACGCAGCATTCACCCAGGCAGGTCGTACCCGCTCCTTTTTAAAAGTGCAGGACGGTTGTAATTACCATTGTGCCTATTGTACCATTCCTCTGGCCAGAGGTGAAAGCAGAAATCCACGAATCGATTCGCTGAAACAGCAAGCTGAAAAAATTGCTGATGCGGGCATTCAGGAAATTGTGCTTACGGGTGTTAACATTGGCGATTTTGGCCGAACCACAAACGAAACAATGCTCGATTTGCTAAAAACCCTCGAACAAGTTGAGGGCATCGAACGCATACGAGTATCTTCGGTGGAGCCCAACCTGATGACCAGCGATATCATTGATTTTATGGCACAATCGCATAAATACCTGCCACACTTCCACATCCCGCTGCAATCGGGTTCGGATACGATACTTAAAGCCATGCAGCGGCGCTATAATACGCAGATCTTCCAAAATAAAATAGAGGAGATAAAAGCGAAGATCCCCAATGCCTTTATAGGCGTAGATGTAATTGTTGGCTTTCCCGGTGAAACCGATGCGCTTTTTGAGGAAGCATATCGATTCATGAAAGCACTGCCGGTTAGCTTCTATCATGTATTTTCTTATTCCGACAGACCTAATACCCGATCGATCGATCTTCCCAATAAAGTGGCTCCAAAAATTATTCAAAAGCGCAGCAAGATCATCAACGAACTGGCAGCCGAGAAACAACGGGCTTTTTATGAGAGTCAACTTAAAACCAAGGAAGTAGTGCTGTTTGAAAAAGCCAACAAAAATGAGTGGATGCATGGCTATACACGTAACTACATAAAGGTTGAAACCCCTTACCAACAGGAGCTGGTAGGGGCAATACGCACAGTTATGCTGAAAGAGATTACTCCCTCGGGAGATGTAAAAATTGATATGCTCACGAAATAAAAAAAATATGTTACAAGCTGAAGCACTTAAAGAGCTAACCCTGAAGATTACGGAATTAACCAAAGAGGTGGGCACATACATCCTTCAACAACGCCAGGAAATCGGCCGCGAAAACATTGAGAAGAAAGGATTTAATGACTTTGTAACTTATGTTGATAAATCGGCCGAGAGGAAGCTGGTAGAAGGGTTGGAAGTTTTGCTCCCAGAAGCCGCGTTTATTGCTGAAGAGCAAACCCTTGAGCAAAAGAGCGCTCCTTACACCTGGATAGTTGATCCTTTAGATGGAACAACGAACTTTATTCATGGGCTGACTCCTTTTGCCATCAGCATTGGGTTGATGCATGAACAGGAGATGATTGCCGGAGTGGTGCATGAGCTGAGCCTCGACGAATGCTTCTATGCTTGGAAAGCCGGCGGCGCCTGGTTGAATGGCCATCCGATACAATGTTCCTCCACTACGGCCTTGTCCGACAGCTTAATCGCTACCGGGTTCCCCTACAATGATTATACCCGCATGCGCAACTTCACCAATAGCCTTACGTACTTCATGCAGCATACCCATGGCATACGTCGCTTAGGGTCGGCTGCCACCGACCTGGCTTACGTGGCCTGTGGACGTTTCGAAGCTTTTTATGAATACAGCCTGAAACCCTGGGATGTAGCCGCCGGGTCCCTGCTTGTTCAAGAAGCAGGAGGAGACGTTGCCGATTTTTCGGGAGAAAATAACTATCTTTTCGGTCAGGAAATTATTGCTGCTACAGCACCCGTTTTCAAAGAGTTCAGTTCAATTATAAAAAAATTCATGCAAGCCTGATGACAAGACTACTTTTTGCCTTCTTTAGTGCCTTTAGCTGGTGTATTGCCCGGGCGCCCAAATTTATTATGTATGGAATTGCAGATATCCTTTATGTTCTGACTTATTACCTGATAGGCTATCGAAAAAAAGTGGTTTACGGGAATCTAAAAAAGGCCTTCCCGGAAAAAGATCTGAAAGCACGCAAGAAAATCGCCAAAAAGTTTTATCGCCATCTTGCCGATATTGTAGTGGAAGATCTGGCCATGTTCCGCATGTCATCCAAACGGGTAAAAACGTTTGTCAACTTTCATAATATTGAGCTTCTTCAAGAGGAAGCCTATAAAGATCGGGACATTATAACAACATTGGGACACTATGGCAATTGGGAGTTTATGGTTACCCT
>JAWOEH010000082.1:0-22206 GCA_046482855.1 Bacteroidales bacterium
CCCACGACTTAAAAGGTGCCATTGGTGGTTTCCTGGGGCAAACGCAGTTTATGGCCGAAGATTTCCGGCAACTAAAAGAGCGCGAGAAACAAGAGATGATTTCAGTACTCCACAGCTCCGCACAACAATTGTATGCCCTGCTGGAAAACCTGCTGGCCTGGTCGCGAACCCAATTGGGCAGTATTGATTACAAACCCAAAGCCATCAACATTGAATCCCTGATACGGGAGGTATTGGCTCTTCACGATAGCAATATACAGGAGAAGAATCTATCTGTTTCGTGCGTGTCCGTGGAGCCTATTATGGTGTATGCCGATTATAATATGCTCAGCACTGTACTGCGAAACCTTCTGTCCAATGCCATCAAGTATAGTTTTGAAGGGGGCCAAATTATCATTAGCACTACAAGGCTGAGAGCGCAAAACAAAGTAAACATCAGCATATCAGACAAAGGCAAAGGCATAACCCCTAAGAAACAGCAACAGCTTTTCCAACTTGAGAGAACAGTATCGGAGCCCGGCACAAACAAAGAGCAAGGAACCGGACTGGGACTGATTTTATGTAAAGAGTTTGTGGAGAAAAACCGTGGCACACTTCACTTTCAATCTACGCCCAATAAAGGCACCCGATTCTTCTTTGAACTCCCCCTATTTGCTGATAATCAAACCAATTGAGTTAAACACTGCGTTGTTTAACCGCTTCAAAAAGGACTATGGCCGTGGCAGCCGAAACATTGAGGGAGTCAATCTGTCCCTTTAACGGGATCTTCACGGTAAGATCAGCCATTTCCAGGAACTCTTTTGCGATTCCCCTATCCTCGGCACCCATGAGCAATGCCAACGGCTGACGATAGTCCTGATCATGGTATAAAACATCGGCCTTTTCCGTAACTGCGCACAGCGTAATACCACTCAAGCGAATATAATCGATGGCTGTTTGCAAGCTTTTCACTTTACACACAGGCACATGGTGTATGGCACCGGCCGAAGTTTTAACGGTATCGGACGAGACTCGTGCCGAGCCTTTTGCCGGAATTATCACGGCATCAACCCCGGCGCATTCGGCCGATCGAATGATAGCACCAAAATTCCCCACGTCGCTAATCTTATCCAAAACCAGCAAGAAGGGCACTTTCCCTTGCTCAAACAACGAAGGAATGATCTCCTCCATATCCTGGAACTCAATGGGCGCCATAAACGCCAACACTCCTTGATGATTCTTATTGGGGAATTTACGAAAACTAGTAGCAGGAACTTGTTGAATAGGTAAATCGTGCATTTTTACTAACTCCATGAGTTCATGGTACAATTCGCTGCGCAACCCACGTTTCAGCCAAATCTTATCCACTTGTTTACCGGAACGTATGGCTTCAATTACAGCCCGAATGCCAAAGATAATGTCGTTTTGCATAATGTATATCCAATTATTGGGGTGCGAAGATCACAAAAAAGCATCATCTTTGCTAATCCTGCACCTGAAAAAACAAAATTTTTCCCCGTAACCATCTCTCACGTCCCCAAGCCAACAGACTTGCATAGTGAGGCTTCCAGTCGAGGTACCAACCCCGGGGTTGTGATTTAGCAGCACGATACCGAAAAACCAACTGCTCGCCGGGGCCATTCCCTTCCGGATAATACACCCACCGCTCAGTATCCATGGTAACATACAGGGCATCCGGCGGACCCAGCAAGAGATACACCTCTCCTCTGTCGGTAAGATACCCGGGCCGCCAGTCGGTAAACTGACTATTGGCAAACACCACCCGTCGGTAATAGGCCTGTAAAAGCTTTCGAGCTTGCTCCTGATGCGTGGCAAGCGACAACCAAAAACTATCTACTAAGTATTTCTGATCACGCCACGGGATAGAAACCCTGGAAGAGTCGTACCACAAATAGCGCAAAGAATGCATCATCATCGAGGGTGTTCGTACATCGGGATACCCTTTTTCAGTCACCATCAAACAAGAGGCAGTATCATTGTTCCCGCGCAGCAAAAGGCCTTCATTGGCAACCTGATAACAGGGTTCTGTGCCTGCGCCTATTTGTTCCAACAAACTATCAGCCGGCACAAGCGTTAGCAATTGCTCCTGAAATTCGTATATGGGCAAGGGAAGCCCATGGCTATAGACAAAAAAGTGCCAATCCTCAGCATCGGACGCACATAGTTCCTCCGTATGAATTATTCCGGATATTTTTCGCTCTTGAAGCTGCTCTCCGGTAACTTCCAAACGCATAAACTTTTGTGCCAGTAAATTTCCTCCCTTATCCGCAATGGTCATCTCCAATAATCCTTCGTCCAAAGCATGTTGAAGTGGGAAACAAAGATCTGAATGAACAAATAAATCCGGCGATAACGAGTCAATATCTTGCTTCCACAGCAAACTCGCACCATCAGGTGCACGCAAAAGTATGCGAACACGTATTCCCGACGCCTGCTGCTGCCAATTTTGAACTACCGGGTGCGTAAAACAAAGAAACGCAACACTGTCGTCAATCACATTAAGCTTCGTAGTACCCTTATGGTAAGGTAAGCTCTGACGATACACATCAGCACTATCGGGCAAGGTTGCTTGCGGCCCCATAATTCGGCAGCCTGTAATACAGACAATCGGAATAAAAAACAAGAGGATTGCAATCCTTTTCATGCGCATCGATTTTTCCCTGCACAAGTTACGAAAAACCATGCTCTTTTGCCGTTTCCAATTCAAAGCTTGCCGCTTCCCAATCCTCCATCACTTTTGTCAGTACTCTTTTCTGTTCCTCGTACTGGGCAAACAACTCAGGTGTTGCCTCATCCGGATTGGCCATTTTCGTTTCCATTTTATCAAGGGTCTCTTCCAGCTCCTCAATCCGGCTCTCAGCTTCGGTAACACGTCGTTCGATCTTTCGCAATTTTTTATCAAACTCTTTTTTTGCTAAGAAAGCCTGTTTGTTATCAGTAGGCGCCTCATTAGCCTGTCGGTCGGCGCTATCGGCCTTTTTCTTTTCCAACTCCTTAAAGTTCTCCATGCGCTTTGTGCGCAAAAACTCATACACGCCGCCCAAATGCTCCTTAATGCCTTTATCCCGAAATTCCAGCACTTTATCAGCCAGGCCATCCAGAAAATCCCTATCGTGCGATACCAGAATAAGGGTTCCGTCAAAGGCCAGCAGCGCATTTTTCAACACCTCCTTCGATCGCATATCCAAGTGGTTTGTGGGCTCATCAAGCACCAATAAGTTGTAGGGATGCAAAAGCAGTTTTGCCAGCGCCAGGCGAGCCTTTTCGCCTCCCGACAACACACTTACCTTTTTATCCACATCTTCGCCGCTAAAAAGAAAAGCACCCAGAATATCGCGAATTTTGGTACGTATGTCCCCCACAGCAGCATCGTCGATGGTTTGAAATACGGTTTTGCTAAAATCCAGATGTTCATCCTGGTTTTGGGCATAGTAACCTACATCAACGTTATGACCGAGTATCATCTCCCCATTCTCATAAGGAAGCTCGCCAACAATGATGCGCGATAAAGTGGTTTTCCCTTCCCCATTTTTTCCCACGAAGGCCACTTTCTCGCCTCTTTCCACCTTTACATCCAAATGGCTCAACACAACATGGTCGCCATAACGTTTAGTAAGATCGCGTGTTTCCACCACCACGCGTCCCGAGCGCGGGGCTCCGGGAAAACGAATCGACAGCTGTGCCAAATCTTCCTCTTCCACCTCAATGCGATCGATCTTTTCCAGCTGTTTGATACGCGACTGCACCTGCACGGCTTTTGTGGCCTTATACCGGAAGCGGTCAATAAACTCTTCGGTATCCTTAATCATTTTTTGCTGATTGCGGTAGGCTGCCAACTGCTGTTCTCTTCGTTCGGCTCGTTGTTCCAGATAAGGGGTGTAGGAGACATTATAATCGTAGATCTTGCCCAGAGAAATCTCAACCGTTCTATTGGTTATATTATCCAAAAAAGCCCGGTCGTGTGAAATAAGCACAACGGCTCCGGGAAAATCCTTCAAAAACCCTTCAAACCACTCAATTGCTTCAATATCCAGATGGTTGGTAGGCTCATCGAGCAATAGCACGTGGGGGGTTTGGAGCAATATTTTGGCCAATTCCACACGCATACGCCAGCCGCCGCTAAACTCGCTTGTGGGACGTTCAAAGTCGGTTTCCTCAAAACCCAGGCCTTTTAATACTTTGGCAATTTCGCCCTCCATTTCGGTGGCACCAAATAACTTAAGTTGATCGGTGGCTTTGGTAAGATCCGTAATCAAACGCATGTAGCCATCCGATTCATAGTCGGTGCGATCGGTCAATTGCGTATTGATTTCATGAATTTGCTCCTGCACATCCATCACCTCTTTGTAGGCTTGGCGTGCCTCCTCAAACACCGTGCGCGAGTCGGCAATTTCCATATGCTGGGGCAAATAGCCAATACGCGTATCCTTGGGCACCACAACCTTACCGGCAGTGGGCTCCTGTAATCCTGCAAACACCTTTAACATCGTCGACTTACCGGCACCATTCTTCCCGGTTAACCCAATTTTATCGGTGGGATTCACCAGAAAGCTTACCGATTCAAACAACACAAAATTCCCAAAATCAACTGTTAAGTTCTCAACCGAAATCATACACAAAAATTTTGTCAAAGATAATGATTTGCAGCAAAAAGGCTACATTTTCCGTGCTTTAGCAGGAAATGCATAAAGAGGCAGAATGGGCCAAACAATTTGTATATTTGCAGCAAATTATAACAAGACTTACGTGGGACGAAAGAAACAAAGAAATCCATTACTGGAACAGGTTGAAATCCTCGATATCGGGGCCGAAGGCAAAGCCATAGCTAAAGTGAACGACAAAGTTGTATTTGTACCCAAGGTGGTACCCGGCGACATTCTGGATGTGCAGGTAACAAAATCGCGGAAAAAATATATGGAGGGCACGCCCGTACGCTTTCACCATTACAGCGAGTTGCGCGAAGAGCCCTTTTGCCAGCACTTTGCCGTATGCGGCGGATGTAAATGGCAGAACCTCCCCTACCAACACCAACTGATGTATAAACAAAAGCAGGTATACGATGCTTTAGAACGTTTAGGCAAGATCTTTCCGAAAGAACGACTACCCATTAAAGCCTCCGAAAAAACACGCTTTTACCGGAATAAACTGGAATTTACGTTCAGCAATAAACGCTGGCTGACAAAAGAGGAGATTGAAAGCGGCAAAGACTTTGATAATCATAATGCCCTGGGATTTCACGTGCCAAAAGTATGGGACAAAGTGGTTGACATTGAGAAGTGTCACCTGCAAGCAGATCCGTCGAATGCCATTCGTAACAGCATTAAAACATACGCCATGGAGAACGAACTCTCCTATTTCGATATTCGCGAACAAGTGGGGTTCTTGCGTAATCTGATTATCCGTACCGCCTCAACAGGTGAACTAATGGTTATTGTGGTGTTTTTTCATGAGGATAAAGAGGCACGCGAAGGGTTGTTAAACAATCTTGCTAAAACCTTTCCGCAAATCACCTCGCTGATGTACATTATCAACGAAAAAGCCAACGACTCCATTACCGATCAGGAGGTATTGCTCTTTAGCGGACGGGATCATATATGGGAAGAGATGGAAGGGCTGCATTTTAAGATTGGCCCCAAATCTTTTTATCAAACCAACTCCGAACAAGCCTACGAATTGTACAAAATTGCCCGAGAGTTTGCAGCACTAACAGGCAACGAGGTTGTTTACGATTTGTATACCGGCACTGGCACCATTGCCAACTTCGTAGCCCGCCAGGCAAAAAAAGTTATAGGTATCGAGTACGTCCCCGAGGCGATTGAGGATGCTAAAAAAAATGCGGAGAAAAACGGACTTAGCAATACAGCCTTCTATGCAGGCGACATGAAGGACATTCTCAACGAGGATTTCCTGGAAGCCAATGGACAAGCAGATGTAATTATAACCGATCCGCCACGTGCCGGCATGCACAAGGATGTGGTACAAACCCTGCTTCGGACCCGGGCACAGCGCATTGTGTATGTCAGCTGCAACCCGGCAACGCAAGCCCGCGACTTACAGCTACTTGAAGAGGCCTACGAAACGGTAAAAATACAACCTGTAGATATGTTTCCCCATACACATCACGTGGAGAATGTAGCGCTTCTGATTCGAAAGTAAGCCCGGGAGGCTGTCCCCAAAAAACATGCTAGTTGTTTTCAGCTACTTTTCACCCATTAAGCAAGGGTGAAGTAGCTGAAATTCATTATCCAAACAAGGTTTGTACAAAGGTTTATTTCACACTGTTCTTTATCACAACTTGGGGAACTCCCCTTTTCCCCTCTTTTTGCTGCACTACTATCCTGGCCCTATGCTATCAACCTCCCGATTCTAAAGGATACGTGTAGGCTATCGTTACAAATTGCTTCACTGGGTTTGCAATGAAGTAGACTTCGGCCGCTCAAAATTCAGGATAAATCCCTTTATTTCCGGCTTAGAGCAAATATCCCACAGAAAATCCGTCTCTTCCAAAAATCAACTAAAAAAAAGACATCAAAACAGCTATTACCTAGCTTGTGTGGGTTGCACATTTTTCTCGACTCCAAGATTACTTTTCCCTCGATAAAATAAAACCTTTTTAATAGTTTTACGTGTAACTACCGAGAGACCACAAACATCTATAAATTGAGGAATATGAATAAACTTTCGACTTTGCGCAGCAAACTGCTTGCTGTACTTGGGGCTTTGGTGGTAGTTATCATTTTAGCCATCGGTATTATTAACTTTTTTACCGTAAAAGGCACACTGGTAAAAGACATTCGCGAAAACCAACTGCAATCCTTTCTGGAGGCATCCCAAAGCACGCTACAATCGGCTTTGGAGAAAGCCATTGAATCATCGGTGCTGTTGGCTGAAGATCCCACACTTCATCGCTGGTTCAGCGAAGGGGAAACAAACGACACCCTAAAAGAATTAGCTCTGGAGCGTATTAATGAGTTGCATAATTCAACCGATTACTTCTCCGTATTTGCCGTCAATAAGGTAACACACAACTATTGGCAGGAAAATTATACGCTAATCGACAATGTTTCAGAATCGGATCCGGATGATAGCTGGTTTTTTGATCTGATGCGAACCCGTGAAAAGGTATCCTTAAATTTTGACTACAACCAGGAGCTGGATGAAACCCTGCTTTTTGTGAATGTACTAATGGGATCCTCTACTTCGCCCTTGGGAACCGCAGGTGTAGGCCTTAACCCACAAGATTTGGTAGAAGAATTTCAACGACGAAAACTAACCAAAAACTCCCAACTTTGGTTAATCGATGCCGATGGTATTGTACAAATGAGTCAGGATACCGAAGAGATCGATCAACCCCTAAAAGAGTTCATTCCTGCCGATTATGTAAACCAAGCCATCAGGGGGGGCGCCCAAGGCGTTATTACAGAGCAGGAAATTGACGGCGAGGATGTAGAGATGGCCTATATGAGCGTTGGAAGCACACCTTACAAAGTTTTTGTTGTAGCGCCCACACAGGAGCTTGTCAGCATTCTGGCGCCTATCCGAAACAACACGATTATCTTTAGTATTATATTCTTGGCTATTACACTGTTGGTAGTTTCCATCCTGGCTAAGAATATCTCGGCTCCCATCGGAAAAATTACCGATATGGCACAAAAATTTGCCGACGGAGATCTTAATCACGACCTGGATACTTCGGTATTAGAACGTTCCGACGAGCTGGGACACCTTGGAAAAGCATTTGTTACCATGAAGGAGCGCATCGGCGAAATCATCGATCAGGTGAAATCCTCGGCAACAACCGTAGCACAAGGGGGGAACGAGTTAAAAGAAGCTGCGCATGATTTATCGCAAAGCAGCATGGAGCAGGCATCCTCCACCGAGGAAGTTTCGGCTTCCATGGAAGAGATGAGTTCCAACATCCAGCAAAATGCCGACAATGCTCAGCAAACCGAGAAAATTGTAAACCAATCGGCACAAGAAGCCCGAAACGGTGGCAATATCCTGGATAATGCCGTGAAAGCCATCCGCAATATCAGTGAGAATATCATGATTATTGATGAAATTGCCAATCAAACCAACTTGTTGGCCTTAAATGCAGCCATCGAGGCTGCCCGTGCAGGCGAGCACGGCAAAGGGTTTGCCGTTGTAGCCGCCGAAGTAAAGAAACTGGCTGAACGCAGCCGTAATGCCGCCGCCGAAATCATTAATCTTTCCGGCGACACAGTTGAGGTAGCCGAGGAGGCTCAAGGTATTTTCAACAACCTTGTTCCGGATATTGAAAAATCGGCCAACCTTATTCAGGAGATTAGTGCAGCCTCAGCCGAGCAAGGTAAAGGAGGTGAACAAATCAATTCAGCACTGCTGGAACTGGATAAAGTAACACAAAGCAACTCCTCATCGGCCGAAAACATTTCGGTACTTACCCAGCGTTTTGCCGAAGAAGCCGACGGAATGCGCAATGCCATTGCCTACTTTAAAACTGAATAATACACATATATCCTTTCATCAAAAGGCTGCTCCGCAAGGGGCAGCCTTTTTGCTTTTTTTTAAACAGGCTATGATTCTTTGCCTCACAGCTCATTGCGTTTATCATTAGTTTCCCATGTTCCATGCTTTTACCAAATCATTCATCGCTGTTTCCTGAAATCACCATAAGGGTTCCCAATGTGCACACACCCTTCCTCAAGAAGTATTGCTCCACGACCTGAATAATTCATGAAAGCGTCGACTATGCGATTTCTTGCACGAGATGATGCCCTGTGCTCGTGATCACCATCCAATCAAACCCTGCCTTTTTCAGAAAGGATAGCAGCCAACATACCACTCCAGATCAGAGAAAACATGATCATCGAGCAAGTACTGATGGCTGAAAACTGCGTGAGCCCGGCAAACAGAAGTGAATTCTTAGATCTTACCTTTAACCTACATCCAATTATTCCTTTTATCTATCATTTGTCTTGCCAGAAGCTGAGCCTTAAGGCATGGCTTCAGCCTGTTACCGAAGCAAAACAAAAAAGGCCGCCCACAGGCGACCTTTTGTATGATAGAATAAACGAGCGTTTTATTCGCCGTAAATTTCCTTCAATTTAGCTTCCAGGGCATCACCTCGTAAATTCTTGGCAATAATCTCCCCTTCAGGATTGATCAATACGTTATGAGGAATGGAACGTACACCGTAAAGTTTACCGGCAGCGTTATCCCAGTATTGCAGGTCGGAAACCTGTGGCCAGGTAATGTTATCCTTTTCAATAGCTTTTAGCCAATCTTCTTTCGTACGATCGAAAGAGACACCAAAAATCTCGAAACCTTTGTCGTGGTACTTTTCATAGTTGGCAACCAGAATAGGATTTTCATGACGACAAGGAGTACACCAGGCAGCCCAGAAATCAAGCAATACATACCCATCGCCAATGTAGTCGGACAACGCTACCGGATTTCCTTCGGGGTCGTTCATCGTAAAGTCGACATAAGGTTGACCAACAGCTACTTTCTGCAATACATCCAAACGCTCCTGTATGGTATTGATGTACATACTGCCTTTTAGGCTTTCGTCAAATTTCGCTAGAGCATCCTCCAACTCTTCTGCATCCATGCGGCCCATCAGGTTGCTTACAAAAATATAAGCTGCCACAGGTGAGTCGCTATTTTCATCTACATACTGCTCAACATAGGCCATCTGCTGCTCGGAAACATCATTATATTGCTTTTCAATAACTTTTACCTTTTCGGTATCGCCATCCATGTTGGCTTGCATGTACTGATTGTACAAGTCGCGGATTTCCGTATTAAACTCCATCAGTCGTTGCTGAAATTCTTCAAATTGCGTTTGAAGCGGAGAGCCTTCAACAGTAAAAGTTGCAGGATCTTCCACGTCAATTGTGGCGGTCATCTCAACATTCTCGGTGAAAAGCTGCAAAGGTCTTTGCATTTCAGGCAATTGAAGGAAAAGCATTTGCGGCTCCTCAACCGATCCCTTCAACACGAAAGTCCCTTGTTCAATGGCAGCTGAGTCGATGGTTTGCATCTCGCCGCCCTCATATTTTTGTAATTGTACAGTTCCTTCTTCAATACCTGAAACCTCCCCATTAATGGTATACTGAGGTTCCTGTGTACAGGCAAAAAATGTAAGTGCCGAAATTACTAAAATGGCAAATTTTTTCATTGTTCTAATTTTAAGTGATACTTGCTTGATAATGCGTTAGCATTTAATATATGACAAACATATCGATTTATATGTAAAAAACTACATAGTTTACTATTTTTTTAACACTCATGCCCTACAAATTAAATGCGAACCTTCTAGCCTGTTTCGATTCTTTTGCAAGTGTAACGCATTATATCTGGTAGTTTTAAACGGATACCAAACCTCTTTTACCAGGAATAAACATTCCTTTATTCATTTGCATTCTGATAATACGCCTCCAACAAATCCTGGGCAGCCTGAAAAGAGCTCATTTCTCCCTTCAAAACCATTTGCTCAAAAGGTTCCAGCTGTGACTTGATTGCCGGATCTTGAAAAAAGTGGGTTTTCAACTTTTCGTTAATGGTTTCATACATCCAGTATTTTGCTTGTTGGTTACGGCGTTTAGTAAAATAGCCATTTGTCTGAACAAACCGAATATATTCATTCACTTTACGCCACACTTCGGTAATCCCGATATCGGTTAGTGAGGAACAGGTAGTTACCTGGGGCGTCCAGTCCGACTCGTTGGCAGGAAACAAATGCAATGCATTCTGGTATTGCACGCGTGCCATCTCGGCTTTATTCTTATTGGCTCCGTCGGCTTTGGTTATGGTAATAAGATCGGCCATTTCCATGATGCCACGCTTAATGCCCTGCAGCTCGTCTCCGGCACCTGCAAGCATCAAAAGCAGAAACATGTCCACCATGCTGTGAACAGCAATTTCACTCTGTCCAACCCCTACGGTCTCAATAAAGATGGTATCGTAGCCAGCGGCTTCGCATAAAACAATGGTTTCGCGGGTTTTGCGAGCCACTCCGCCAAGCGAACCGGCCGAGGGCGAAGGACGAATAAAAGCATGAGCATTTCCCGATAGCGTCTCCATGCGGGTTTTGTCGCCCAAAATACTGCCTTTGGTACGTTCGCTACTTGGGTCGACAGCCAATACAGCTAGTTTTTTGCCACTTTCGGTTAACTGACTACCCAAAGCCTCAATAAAGGTACTTTTTCCTACACCGGGAACCCCTGTTATACCAATGCGCACCGATTTACCTGCATACGGTAAACAACGAGTAATAATCTCCTGTGCCAATTCATTATGGCGGGGTAGATTGCTCTCGATTAAAGTAATGGCTTGCCCAAGCAAGGTACGATTATCGTTCAAAATCCCCTCAACATAGTCATCGGCCGATAGCTTTTTACGCCGGCGGGTCTCTAAGATTCGCTGCAAATTCGGATTTACCGCTTCAGGCTGATCGATTCCGGGATTCACATGCAGAGCACTATCTTTCTTAGCTTTATCGTTGTTTTTATCTTGACTCATAATAGTATTTTTTTACGAAGTTAGTCCGAATTTGAAAAGAGCATACACTTACCTGCTATTTCTTTTTCTGATCTTGAACATACCAAAATGTGCCGCTCACAGGGGAGCAGCACATATGTTATAGTAACAAATACGTTAGCTTATAGTTTACTTGGCCGGTTCAACAGTTCCACTAATGGTAAGGCGAACATTTGCATTCGTGGGATCATTGGTGATAACATAAATGGATTTTCGCTGAAAACCTTTATAGGCCCCCGTATTAAAAACGGCTTTAAGAGAGCTGCTCTCTCCCGGAGCCAACACGCTCTTTTCAGGGTCGGTGGTGGTACAGCCACATGTTGAGCGTACCTTTCGAATAACCAGATCCTTCTTGCCTGTATTGGTAAACACATATTCGTGCTCCACCTTTGTTCGCTGTTTGGCTTTACCAAAATTGTAGGTGCGTTCTTCAAACTTTATGTGTGGCGCATTGGCTTTCTCTTCAGCCGACAGATGCGAAAAATCCTCCTCAACTTTTGCACTTATAGTAAGATTGGTACGAGTTGAAGGTTCGTCATTTACATACATATGAACACGATCGATAACAAATCCCCAATCATTCTTTTGAGTAGCATCGTAACGCCCCCAAATAATTCCTTTCTCACCGGGTTTAAGGGTTTCGGGCACCGTCTTAAGCTCGATATGCGAAGGCACACTTCTAAAGGTAATGGAAAGAGGTTGGTCTCCGGTATTTACCACGGGTATGGAATCTATTTTTTGCTGATTGCTATACACGCGCACAAAAGCCAGATGATTGCTCTTCATTCGAAAATCTCCCACAGCTCTGGGGTATTTTTCTTCCACGGTAAGTTCCCGGGGTATAATATTCCCCTTAATTCGCAACACAACCGTTGAGGGTTGCCCATTGCTACGCACAATAATGCTTTTATTGAATTCGCCTTTGCGTCGGGCAGGATCAAAAGTGGCATCAATATAGCCCTCTTGCCCTGGCATTACCGGTTTTTTTGTCCATTCGGGCGAGGTACAGCCGCAGGTAGGGCGCACTTCGGTAAGCACCAAAGGTGTGCTGCCTGTGTTGGAAAATACAAAGCGATAGGTCACTTTTCCATTCGCCTCCTTAATGGTACCAAAATCATGAATATTTTTCTCGAAAGAAAGATGCGCCTGCTTTTGTTGTGCAAGTAATAGGCCGCCAGTCATCAACATGGCTAACGTGAATAGACATATACGCTTCATAATATACAATATTTTTATTTTACGAACCTTCAGTACATTAAACTCAACACTGAAGAATAATCGTTGCATCACAAATGTACTAATTATTTATAAAGATTCTACACAGGCTGTCAGTTCCTTCTGTTCCCTGTTGCTCTTTTGCTTATACGTCTCTGTGTCCATTGGGTTATACATAACAACCTATGTTTATGTTAAGATTTTTTAATTCGGTACACTTTCGTAATTTTACAAGAGATATCCATACCATGAAATTGTATCGACTCCTTTTTCCACTGTTGGTGTTTGTTACTATAACCTATAGTAGCAAGGGGCAATTTTATAATGGTCACCAACAATCCTTTGGAAAAAACAGGGTCCAATATACGCCTTTCTACTGGATGTACCTGGAATATGACTTTGGCCAAATATACTTTACTACCCAGGGAGAGCCCATTGCCCGGCAAGTTGGCAGGATGGTGCCCGAAGTACTAGACCAATTATCCCGGCAACTAAATACGTCAGTTGCTCACTCCTGGAAAATTGTTGTTTACAATTCGCATAGCGACTATTTACAGCGAAATAGCGGGTTGATTACCGGAAGTCAGCAAACCAATACAGGTGGCCAGACAGAGTTGACACAGGGGAAGATTATGCTCTATTTTACCGGGAGCTACCAGGAGTTGCACCAACAACTTACCCTTGAAATGGCTCGTCAAATCCTGCACCAGCAGCTATATGGAACCCAAACAGGTACCCAAATGGCCAATCAAACCGTGATGGAACTCCCTCCGTGGTTTATCGAAGGTGCAGCAGGTTACTTTGCACAACCGCATACAAAGGATGGCAATGGTGTAAAGGAATACCTTACCCGCTATAAGCATGCCGGCTTTTGGCCACGACACAAACAGCTACAACCACAGGTAGCTCGTAGTGTATTTTCATACATAGCTCACAAATACGGAGCCGATCGTATTCCCGATATCGTAGCCTTTACGCGACTATATAACCATCCGGAAAAAGCCTTTATTGCCGCCCTGGGGCGCGATTTTAAACAAATACAAGAAGAGTGGCGCCAATATTATCTACAAGAAGCAAGTAACCTATTAGAAACACCTATAAGAAGCAGCCGTCCCAAAGGGCATCTTTATCATGCTTCCTTGAGTCCCGATGCAAATAAGCTTGCTTATGTCCGGGAACGCTTTGGTAAGAAGCACATACACCTCTACAACTTCACAACCAAAAAGACAGAACGCTTGTGGCAAGGAGGCTTTCGCACGATGCAAATTACCGACAAATCGCATCCGGTGATTGCCTGGTTGCCCGACAACAAAAACCTTGCTTTTATTGCCGAGGAAGAAGGAACGCTGAAACTATATTTCTACGACACGCAAAACGAAAAATTACGGAGTCGGAACTTTCCCTACTTTGAAAAGATTCAGCAATTTCGTTTCTCCCCTGACGGCACCAAATTTGTGCTGGCAGCCACAAAAAACGGCCAACGCGATATATACGAATTTCTCTTAGCCAGCAATAGTGTAGAACAATACACCCATGATTTGGCCAATGATAGAGATCCCATTTATCTTTCCAACGAAAAGATTCTTTTTGCCTCCAACCGAAATTCCGATTCATTAAACTTGGCTGGGGATTTCAAAAGCTACGAAAACACCCTTAACCTGTATCAGTTTCAGCCCGGTGATTCGCTGCTTACCCGCATGACTTATGAACCAACCATTGAACAACAAGCACTTGAAAACGCCGGAGAAACAATCCTATTAACAGAAACAGAGAATCACAACACCTCTCTTTCCCTGGCCCAAACCGACTCTACCATACTGGCTATCGACACCACCATCCATTACAGGTACATGCTAAAAATCGCTCCTCTCAAAGCGGTTCCGACGGGTTTTTCGGGTTTCACTACCGCCGCAAATGAGGAAGTATACGCAGTTACTACCAACCTTCCCAAACGCGCTCATATCAGCACGCTTCAACCTGTAAGACTACCCGACTCCATGGCATTCCGCCCCCCTTATTTCACGCGGGAGAAGGAACCTCGAGAAACAGCAGAAAAAGTGCAACCGAAAAGCAATACCGATAGCACCATATCCCTCAATAAGTATGTATTTGAACAGGAAAAACCCGACTTTGCCGAAAGGCACCCAAAACGATACAAACAACTACACCAACCAGCACAGGATAAAAGAAAGGATAAATATCGCCTCTACCCTACCACCTTTTTCATTCAAGAAATTGGGAGTCAGGTAGATTTCAGCTACCTACAACAGGCCTATCAACCATTTACTGGCGGAGCCGTTTATCCCAATCCGGGCATTAGCGGATTCTTTAAATTAGGTGCCTATGATCTTTTTGAAGACTACAAACTCACTGCCGGGCTCAAATTCTCAGCCGATCTTACCGCAAATGAATATATTTTTTCTTTGGAGCATTTAAAAGATCGATGGAACAAGCATTTAACTTATTACAGGCAATCGCTAAAACAAAACCGGGAAGAGGGAAAGCTAAACACACACAGCAACCAGCTCACGCTGGATCTATCCTATCCTTTTGATGAAGTGCAACGCATAACCCTTACTTTAGGGGGGCGTACTGACAGGATTGTTCCGATGGCCACCAGCCGACAAAGTTTGATTGCCGAAGTACATGACCGATGGTGGCTGCAAGGCAAGGCCGCTTATGTGTATGACAATACCCTGAAGCTTACGGAAAATATTTACGAAGGCCTGCGTGCCAAAATCTTTATTGAGACACATCAACAAGTTAACAATTTGGGAAAAGGGTTGTACGTTACAGGTGCAGACTTTCGCTACTATCTGCCTGTACATCGGGAACTTATTTGGGCTACCCGGATAGCCTACAGCAGCTCCTTTGGCAATCAACGGCTAATCTACTACTTGGGTGGAGTTGACAACTGGGTTCACTTTAGCAGTCATACCCCGATGTTTATCCCTTTGGAGGAGATTCCGGTGGACAACAATACAGACTACCAGTTTCAGGCAGTAGCCACAAATATGCGTGGATTCTCACAGAACATACGGAATGGGAGCAGCTTTGCCATTCTCAACACCGAGCTTCGGTGGCCTGTTTTTCGGTATTTTATTCACCGTCCGATAAATGCCTCCCTTATTAATCACTTTCAATGGGTGGGCTTTTTCGATGTGGGATCAGCTTGGTCGGGGCTACATCCCTTTAACAGCGACAATGCCTTCGACGTTCGGGAGGTCGCGCGAGGCCCCATCACGATTCGGATCGATACCGAACGTTCGCCACTTGTTGCCGGCTACGGAACAGGTATCCGGACGAAATTGCTGGGTTACTTCATGCGTTTCGACTATGCCTGGGGAGTGGAGAATGGCGAAACACTGCCGGGAATATTCTATTTTTCGCTAAGTTTGGACTTCTAAAATATATTTTATGTCGATAAATGAACTTGTTATCCTTATAATTGTAGGACTAGTAGCCGGTTTTTTAGGTGGAGGCTTAGGCATTGGCGGCGGGATTATAATTGTTCCGGGCTTGCTGTTTCTGTTAGGTTTCAGTCAACATCAGGCACAAGGAACTTACCTGGCAGTCATCTCGTTTCCTATTGGATTTGTGGCAGCTATGAATTACAGTAAAGCCGGTTATGTTCATTGGAAATACGCAGTGATACTGATAGCCACCTTTTTACTAGGCAGCTATCTGGGATCAAAACTGGCTATTCAGTTGCCCGCTAAAGACCTGCGTAAAGGCTTTGGCATTTTCATGCTTTTTGTATCCCTCAAAATCATCTTTGAAAAATAACACTATAACATCCGGATCATGCGCACACAAATCAAACAATTGGCCAGCAGCTATTACAATGAAGTAGTCAACATCCGACGACACATTCATCAACACCCGGAACTATCCTTTCACGAGCATAATACCTCGGCTTATATTGTAGAAAAACTCGAGGAGTGGCAAATCCCTTATAAAAAGGGAGTAGCCGACACCGGGGTTTTAGCTTTTATTGAGAGTGGGAAACCCGGTCTCAAACGCATTGGCTTACGTGCCGACATGGACGCCCTCCCGGTTCAGGAAGAAAATCAGGTTTCGTACAAATCGAAATACCCAAAAGTAATGCATGCCTGTGGGCACGACATGCACACGGCTAACCTTTTAGGTGTTGCCAAAATTCTTAATACGCTTCGGGAAGATCTGCCAGCCAATTATATCTTGGTTTTTCAGCCCGGTGAAGAATTACTACCCGGAGGTGCCGCCAAAGTTTTAGAAGATCCGACCTTTCAAAAGCATAAACCCGATATTATGATTGGGTTGCATGTGTATCCCGACTTGCCCATTGGGAAGATTGGCTATAAATCTGGCGAATACATGGCCTCCACCGATGAAATATACATCCGCCTTTCAGGACGCGGAGGGCATGCCGCTATGCCGCATAAACTTGACGACTCCGTTCTTGCCACGTCACAACTGATTGTTGCCCTGCAACAAATCACCGCCCGATTTATTCCAACCCAGGTGCCCTCGGTTCTCTCGTTTGGGAAGATTGACGCTAGGGGAGCCACTAACGTGATTCCTTCCAAGGTCGATATCGCGGGAACCTTCCGAACCATGAATGAAGAATGGCGCATGAAGGCGCACGAAAAAATCGAACAAATAGCCTTACATACAGCCAAACAATTCAATTGCAAAGCAGAAGTGGATATCGTAAAAGGCTATCCCACACTCTATAACGCGCCCGAATTAGTACAGCCCGCCATAGTGGCAACCGAGAAGCTTTTGGGACACGATGCCGTTGAGCCCCTAGACATCCGAATGACCGCTGAAGATTTTGCCTATTATGCCCGGGAGATGCCGGCTCTCTTTTTCCGTGTGGGAACCAATAACCTAAAAAATGAATTTGGTGCAGCCTTACACTCCCCCTCTTTTAACATCGAAGAAAAAGCCTTAGAACTGAGCATGCAGACCATGAGCTATTTGGCTATTGAATTGGCAAAACAAATCAGGTAATCAACTACCTGTTTTGTTGAACATCCCGAGGACTAAAGAGAAACAAGCTATTTAGACTAGTTCCAAATTAAAGAAATACTCCGGTTTTTGTTTCTCTATTCAAATATTGCCCCTACTTTTGTATTGATAATAATTGATTTTTAAACTTAAAAAATAGTTATCATGGCTTACGTAATTACTGATGACTGCACAGCTTGTGGTACTTGTATAGACGAATGCCCGGTAGAAGCAATTTCTGAGGGCGATATCTACAAAATCGATCCAGAACTATGTACTGACTGCGGCGCATGTGCTGATGTTTGTCCGGTTGAAGCAATTCATCCTGAATAAGCAAGCAGTTAAAAAAATACCTAAAGGGGCTCTTTTACAGAGTCCCTTTTTTTATAGCCATCCCAAAGGTTTTACTTGCAAGCAATACATCGCCACAACACCACCGGACCATCCGCCTCAAAAGCGTTATAGCCGTCCCGCAAAACAGAAAATATTCCTTTAACGCTTGCTAATTAAATTGATATCATTAAAAAGCGGCTCTATAATTTCAATTCATTCTTTTTTTTTCGTTAATTACAAAAGAATAATTGCGAAAAACTTATTGCTTATGTCATTAACGAGGGAACTCCGTAATGCCGGAAATATACTTTTCCGCCATCGAAGCTATCTGCCGATAGTTTTGTATCCACTAGCTACACTAGTTCTATTTATCGAACGGGATGCGCTGATTCAATTAAGCGACATACCTTGGTCGCTAATTTGTTTAGCCATCTCCTTTCTGGGACTGTTCATCCGCATTTTGGTAATTGGGTACGTACCCAAGGGAACATCAGGAAGAAACACTCATGGACAGGTAGCAGAAACATTAAACACCCGGGGAATCTATTCCATAGTCCGCCATCCATTATACCTGGGGAATTTCTTTATGTGGCTGGGTATCATCCTGTATGTTGGAAGTATCTGGTTCACGCTTGTGTGTATCTTGTTATTTTGGATCTACTACGAACGCATAATGTTTGCTGAAGAAGCTTTTCTGAAAGACAAATTTGGCAATGCCTATGCCGATTGGTCGAAAAATACACCGGCCATTCTTCCACGTTTTCGAGCCTGGAAATCGGCCCACACCCATTTCTCAGCAAAAAATGTACTAAAACGCGAGTATAATGGATTATTTGCTGTAGTAATATCATTTGTGTATGTAAACGCCCTGAAAAATTACGTGCTTGAGCATCAAATTACCATTGATAAGCTCTGGCTATTCATTCTAGGAGCTGCTTTTATCCTATTTATCACCTTGCGAAGTCTGAAGAAATATACTCGATTACTGCATGTTGAAGGCCGCTAACAAAGCACAGAATTAGAATAAGCACAAAGGCGCAAATGAAGTTGCGCCTTTGTCTGTGGATATCCAAACGATACCAGATAAATACTTTCATTCCCGTCTGCTTAAAATCCATTCCCTATTTTAAACCCAAAAAAGAAGGTTTGCGGTCTGTTGGGTCCGTATACATATCCGGGATCCCGGTAAGCTCCATAGTCAAAATTACTTTGATAGCTGTTGAATATATTTTGCATTCCGGCATGAAGTTCAATAGTCATACCATCGCTTAAATGGAAATCGTAAGCCAGTTTAAAGCCCATATCTAAAAAGCTGTCAGAACGCTCTAGTTTGTCATATTGTACTACGTTGCCAGCTTCAATTGCTTCAACAAGCCCCTCTTCCTCAATATCAGCCACAGGTGTATTAATACCCAGGTGAGGAACATACATGGGCCCCGTATAGTTAGCTGTTACCGAAGCCGTAAAATGTTTAAGGGGTTGAGAACTTATCATAAAATAACCATAAGCATCGGGTGTACGCATGAAGCTGGTAGAGGTATTCTCCTCGATTTCGCCCCAGGCCTGAGGCTGCTCATATTTACTATCCTGCAATGTAAAGCCCAGTTGCAAGGAAAAAACAGGACCCGGGGAAGCCTTTCCTTCCAGGTTTATGCCATTTACTTGGGCATCACCCTGCGCATTCATACGGGTATAAACAAGCTCTCCGGTACTTTCGGAGTGGGTGTATTCGGTAACAAAAGGATCTTTCAGACGCGTATAGAATCCTTCCACCAAAAAGTACGTATCCCAATTCTGAATCTGCTTTGTAAAATCCAGCGAAGTGGTAAAACTGTGCGACGTTTCAGGCGCCAGGTCGGGACTATTTCGGTGTAATATTTTTCGCGACTCGGATACTTCAATGTGAAGATCCTCATCGTAAATCTGTGGTGCCCGAAACCCTTTGGCATAACTCAAACGCAACTGGCTACCTTCAAAAATATTAAACAATACATTGGCTCTCGGATTCACAATAGAACCTTTGGCATCGCCATTACCTGTTGCGTGATCACGAATATCGTAATGATCGTAACGAATTCCTGCCAAAAAGGTCATAAAATCCAGATCCCATTCGTTTTGCAGATACACCCCAATGTTATTGGAAACCTGATCTGCAATAAGCGTATTAGGCGCATCGTCGGAGCTGAGTTTCTCATCTTCCAACACCTCGTAGTTATATTCCGTTCCGGCAGTTAATATACTGGGTGCGAAAAGAAAGTTATCGAAATTACTGGCCAGCTGAATGCCTGTGGCATTGGTCAGATTATAAGTTACACCGTATGCATTCAGATCTTGCCCGGCTCCATAATAGCTATCCCTGTCAATTTGTTGCCCTGTGGAGTAGAGGCTATATTTCGTTTTTTCATCTTTGCTATAGGCTTCATAAGTTAGTCCTCCACCCAGGATTTTATGTTCTACCATTTCTGCAATATCGGCATAATGAGGCTTTTTATCGAACGCATTTCCTCCACGGCGGTATTCGTTAAGATTATTCAATTCCAAAGTTATCTTACTTCGATGCGTTGGTCGATGATAGGCACGAAGACCAAAGGAACCATTCTCGATATTGGTAAGTTCCGAAAAGCCATCGCCATTAGCATCGTAGGGTTCTTTATCGCGCTTCATGGCAAAAATAAAGACACCACTTTTATGATCCTCCGTAACCAACGAAGTATTAAAACTTAAGGCAATATCCGGGTCGCCACCTTCCAGCAAACCATAATTCCCATTAATCTGATAGGTATTATTAATGGGCTCTTTAGTAATAATATTCACCGTTCCGGCAATAGCGTTCCCGCCAAATAAGGCAGAACCGCCTCCTCGAATAACTTCTACCCGTTCAATCATGTTGGCAGGAATTTGCTCCAACCCATATACCCCGGCAAGGCCACTAAAAATAGGACGGCTGTTAACCAAAATTTGTGAATACGGACCATCAAGTCCATTCATCCTTAACTGATTAAAGCCACAATTTTGGCAATTATTTTCCACACGTAACCCGGGGGTAAAATTCAACCCTTCGCTAAGAGACACCGATTGTGTGCTTTCAAAAATTCGCGGAGTTACAGTATTTATCACAACAGCCGTCTCGCTCCTGTTAATCTCGTTGCGGTTAGCCGATACCACAACTTGCTCAAGTGTGAGCATATCCTCCTCAATAACAAAATTCAGCTCTTTGGTATTATTGGCCTGCGCTACAAATGTTTTTTCCACAGGCTTATAGCCAATTCCCTGTACACGAACAACCACTTCGCCTTCGGGCAGGTTATTCAATTGAAAATGACCGCTTTCATTGGTGGCTGTACCAATGGTCGTTCCCTTAACAATAACGGTAACAAAAGGAATATGAGCCCCGTTATGTTTATTAATAACATGACCAACGATATTGGCATCGGTCTTATCTTCATCGGCGTGTACTACGCATATACTCCCAAATAAAAGGATTGCTAAGAGAAATATTACTCTTTTCATATCATCTATTTTAACGACAGTTTACAAACAGGAATTCGAATACCGAAATTCCTCATTAACTACAAAACAAGAATATTAGTTGAATAAAAATGGCAAGATCATGAATCAGACAATAACAGGAGGTGCACGCAATAGGAATAAGCATTTTTGAGTCTGTTCAACAAACGCCTGGAAGGCGGGCGTCAGATTTCTCTTATGAAAAGAAAAAATAGCCAGGCTCAATAATGCGAGCACCATCAGCGGCACAAACATCGAGGACAATTGCGCCAAAAGGAAATACTGAAATTTTGTGTGCTTGTGCTCCTGAAAAGGAGTACCCTCCATATCATTGGATTCGGTATATGGATGCGCATGCGAAATAACCACGCCATCGTCCAATTTGTGGTAGTGGATATTCACCGACTGGTTAACCAAGATGAAAACCAGGAGGGGAACAATGGAAAGCGTAACTATTTTAGCGAACTGTTTCACAATTAACACAACTTATTTGCTTGCAAAAATGGGCTCTTTCGCCGATGTTTCCAATACCTGATTGTAGGTATTCTCAACACAATACATCTAATCCGTTAACTGTCAAAGCCCTACAACCACAAACCCCAATATTAATTTATACTGATTAAAAACAACAGGAGT
>JAWOEH010000137.1:0-7394 GCA_046482855.1 Bacteroidales bacterium
TCTACTGGATGGTCGGCATGAAAGCGTTTTAGCCGCGCGGCTAAGTCCGCCTCCTGGTCAAGGCTGAACTGTGAAACACACGCCCGCAGGCCTTCACTGTGGTCGCTGCCGGTAATCTGCAGGCTGATGGCACTGATACCGTAGTACAGCAGCTCTTCCACCAGCTCTCCGCCGGAAAAACCGGGATATGAAAAGGTGAAATAAAAGCCGTCCGCCAGTGGCTGGTCTTCATCGTGATCATAGACAATTTTGAATCCGTTCTCTACCATATGCTTTTTCATAATCCGCGCCCGGGTACCGTATTCCTTTACATTTTCTACAAAGTTGTACGTGCCGTCGTTCACCGCTTTCAGCATCGCTGTTACGCCGTACTGAGCCGAGTGGCTGGTGCCGGCAGTCAGGGTATATAAGGCTCCGTAGATCAGGGAATGACCGAACTTATCGGTGGGATAGTAGCGTGTGAGGTCGGGATAGCGACGGTTGAACAGGGCGTCCGAGACTAAAATAAGGCCGAGTCGCTCTCCGGCATAGCTGAAAGCCTTAGAGGTTGAGAGCAGCAGTACATAGTTGTCGGTGTAATGGGCCACGGTCGGCTGGTAGGGAGGCTGTCCAGGCTGTGAGTAGTCGTGGCGAAAGTCCATTGCAAAATAGGCCAGGTCCTCGATTACGGTAACATCGTATTTCTTGGAAAGCTCTCCGATAATCTGCAGCTCCTGCTCGGTGAAGCAAATCCAGGTGGGATTGTTGGGATTGGAGTACATTATAGAGGAGATTTGACCGGTTTGCAGGTAAGACTCCAGTTTCTCCCGCAGTTTCGGGCCGCGGTAGTGATACACATCGAAGCTCTCGTATTCATGGCCAAGTACGTGACACTGCTGTTTCTGTACAGGAAAGCCCGGATCGATAAACAGGGTTCCCTTGCGGTAATGATTATTCCGGTTTGCCACCAGGAAGGTGGCGAAGCCGCCCTGCATCGAGCCTACCGTCGGCAGACAGGCTCAGGCGAGGTCTTCCCATTCTGCCACAGGGCAGACAGGTCCGAACAGAGAAGTTAAGCCCACTAGCGCCGATAGCCTGTCCCGAACTTGCTTCGGGAGTACTGCGTAAGCGGGAGAGTAGAGCTTGTCCCGTGTAAACGGGATCGCCGCCCTTTTTATAAAATCCCGATTCTTTTCGAAGAGTCGGGATTTTTTTGTTTATAGCTTTTTGGTCAAGATAAAGGATAAAAGTAAAAAGACTTATTTGTAAGCAACTGTTCAATGTGCATCATCAATGAATCGTATAGCAACTGCTTCGGAGTTACACAAAGGTCCACGAATTTTTTCACAAAGTAGCACACCGATAAGGTTTGAAGCTATGGAGGTAAAATAGGGGAGAATATGACTTGTTCCGCTTTTTTTATTTACAGCCCTTTTGGAAGATAAAAGATAAAAGATAAAAGTAAAAAGTAAAAAGTAAAAAGACTTACCTGTAAGCAACTGTTCAATGTGCATCATCAATGAATCGTATTGCAACTGCTTCGGAGTTACACAAAGTTCCACGAAGTTTTTCACAAAGTACCACAACGATAAGGTTTGAAGCTATGGAGGTAATATAGGGGGAGAGTAGTACTTGTTCCGCTTTTTTTGTTTACAACCCTTTAGGAAGATAAAAGTAAAAAGACTTATTTGTAAGCAACTGTTCAATGTGAATCATCAATGAATCGTATTGCAAATGCTTCGGAGGTACACAAAGTTCCACCACGTTTTTCACAAAGTAGCACAACGATCTGCCTTCATTCCATGATATCAGCTTGTTTATCTCGCACCATGTAAATTTTTAATTAATAGTGTATGATTTTTCGTTTAAACTGTTTGGCTATAACTCAACCTCGTTTTTATTGCTTTCATAATCTCATAAAACCCTTGGAGCCTCTGATTTAATTATTATTTTTGTTAGCTGTTGAAAAACATATGCTAATATTAACCCTTAACCCCCCCAATTGTTTATGCAAGAATTTAAGCTTTTTCTTGAGAACCTTCATACTTACATAGGAGGTAGTGAATGGTTTGTTTTTCTACTGCTTGGTACGGGCATTTTCTTTACTCTTTACCTGAAGTTTCCACAAATTCGTTATTTCCGCCATGCCATACGTGTTGTTAAAGGCAAGTATGATAAAAAGGGCGATATAGGAGATGCGACCCATTTTCAGGCGTTAGCAACCGCTCTTTCCGGAACCGTCGGCACCGGAAATATTGCAGGCGTCGCTCTGGCCATTCACCTCGGGGGACCAGCGGGTTTGTTCTGGATGCTGATAACGGCTATGTTGGGTATGACCACCAAATTTGTAGAAGTAACCATCTCGCACAAATATCGCGATCTCTTACCCGATGGCAGTGTTTCAGGTGGTCCCATGTATTACATGAAAAAGCGGCTAAATATAAAGCTCAACAATGGCAAAATGATTCGTACAGGCACGGTGTTAGGAGTGTTTTTTGCCTTGGCAACAATTCTGAGTTCCTTTGGTACCGGTAGTTTGCCACAAATTAACAGCATCTCCAACTCCATCTTTGCTACTTTTGGTATCGACCATATGCTTACCGGTGCAGTTTTAGCTGTTGCATTGGGTCTTGTAATTATTGGAGGAATAAAACGTATTGCAAAAGTTACTTCACGTTTGGTTCCTGGTATGGCAATTATCTATTTTCTGGGAGCCTTATTTGTTATTATTACCAATTATCAGGAGATTATTCCCTCTTTCCTCGCCATTTTTAAGGATGCCTTTTCCGGTTCTGCTATGACTGGAGGATTCCTGGGAGCCAGCTTTGCTTTTGTCTTTAACAGCGGGGTAAACCGAGGGCTTTTCTCCAATGAGGCCGGACAAGGTTCGGCCCCTATTGCACACTCAGCAGCAAAAACACAACAACCCGTATCCGAGGGAATGGTAGCTATTCTGGAACCGTTTATCGATACCATTATTATTTGTACCCTTACCGGCTTAGTATTGCTTTCATCGGGTGTTTGGAACGAAAAATTGCCCAATCAGTTTCAGGATGCCGATATTGAGGTTCTTGCCTTGCATTACGATGAGCAGGTATCGGAGGATAAAAAATTGGTGGCCGATCACATTAATGGGCGAAAAGATCTTCCTGTATTTACAGGCGAGTTACATGTAGAAGAAGGGCAAATTCAACACGAGGTTACCCTATTGCATGCACGCAGCGTAGCCGAAGAGGTGATCGTTAGACGCGAAGGACAACCCTATACCGGCGCCGTTATGGTACAAAAAGGGCATATCGACACTTATGGACAAAATGTAACCTTTACAGGGAACTCCCTTATTCACAGTGCTCCGCTTACCACTGAGGCTTTTAAGCGAAGCTTCCTGGGCGACTGGGGACAATACATTGTCTCCATTGGCCTTTTGCTTTTTGCATTTTCTACTGCCATCGCATGGTCTTATTATGGAGGAAGAGCCGTGACATTCCTTTTCGGAACACGGTACGTTATTTTTTATCGATTATTTTATGTGGTGGCTTTTTTCTTTGCAGCTTTCACCGATACCACTATCGTGTGGGCACTCTCGTACCTTACTATTGCCTTTATGGCTTTGCCTAACTTGATAGGTATATTGTTATTACGTAAGGAGATTAAAGGTACCATTAAACAGTATTGGAAAGATTTTAAGAAAGAACATCCCGACGAAAAGATTCCTGAACGGATAAAATAGATTTTTATGGAAAAAGGAGAGTTGCGAGGCTCTCCTTTTTTTTGTATAGTACAAAATGGAAAAGCTCAAAAGACAACTTCATCGGCTTGATAAGCAATCATACGGTGCTTATAAAACATTAAAAGGCACTTATCAATTCCCTGCCTATAGCTTGACTATTCATCATGTTCAGGGTGATCCATTTGCTGCACCAAGTGCCTTGAGCCTTACATTCCGGCATCCGTTGGCCGTGCAATTAGCAACAAAGGCTATTCGTAGGGTGGCTGTGTGCGATTTTTTGTTACGGGTATTAAATCGGCATTTAGCTTCCATGCACACAAAATCGAAAGGCAGCGGAAAAAGTGGCCGCATCGAAATTTTGCAGCCAGGCCAGGAGGTGCTCTTTCAAACAGCTGTTACCCTGGAGGAAGATGAGATTACGGTAAGGTTTCGTGCCGGACTGCCCGCTTTTGGCAGACGAATTGCCGCGGGTGAAGCCGAGACTTTGTTGTTCTCTGATCTTCCCAAATGGATAAGTTCCATCTTTGCTGAGGAGCTCAATCGAGAGATATTCCAACAACATGTGGATACCCTTGAAGATGCAGAGGCACTAAGAGCACAACTGGAAGGGAATAACCTGCTTGCTTTTGTGGCCAATGGCGCCAATCTGGCACGTAGGAGTGGAGCTGATGATCGCCCGCTGGATGAGGGAGTTCGTTTTCAGTCGCCTGGCTCTCGTGAGGTGACATTTCAACTGCCGCACCAAACCATCACGGGCATGGGCTTTCCCAAAGGCGTGCATTTGATAGTTGGTGGAGGCTTTCATGGTAAGTCTACGCTGCTCAATGCCTTGCAAAGTGGCGTCTACAATCATGTCCCTGGTGATGGGCGGGAGTTTGTTGTCTCTTCGCCCAAAGCCCTCAAAGTTCGCTCGGAGGATGGACGACCCGTAACGCGTGTGAATATTTCTGCTTTTATCAATAATTTGCCCGGAGGAAGATCCACAACCGACTTTTCAACACCCAATGCCAGTGGCAGTACTTCGCAGGCCGCCAATTTGCTCGAGGGACTGGAAGCCGGAGCCAATATCCTGCTTATGGATGAGGATACATCGGCAACCAATTTTATGATTCGGGATATGCGCATGCAAGAGTTGGTGCCCAAGGTTCATGAACCCATAACCCCTTTTTTAGACAAAGTGCGGCAACTCTTTGATCAACATCAGGTATCCACCATTCTTGTGGTGGGAGGTTCGGGGAGTTACCTGGCCTATGCCGATTTTGTTACCTGTATGATTGCCTACCAACCCCATGATTACACGGATAAGGCGAAAGTTGTAGTGGAAAAGCATCATGAGAATCGGCATAACGAAGGAGGAAACGATTTTGGGGCTATTCCCGGGCGAAAATTCAGTAAGGAATCAGTAGATGCCCGTTTTCGCGGACGTACTAAAATAAGAAACCAGGGATGTGACTACCTGCAATTAGGTAACGAGCAGATAGATCTTAAGTCCGTTGAGCAGTTGGTACATCCGGCCCAGGTAAATGCTTTAGGGGAAGTACTGGCAATGCTTTCCAGAGATAGTGACCCAATGCTTATCAGCGATTTTGTTTTTGAAGATGTGGAGAAAAAGTTACTAATGCTGGCCAAACGAGGCAATGGCAACCTGATGGCCTATCGTCCTTTGGAGTTGGCTGCTACCCTGAATCGCTACCGACGGTTGGAAGTGGAAAAATAAATACAACAGCCTTTTTTTAACGACAAATGGTTATCTTTAAAATACATTTATTACTCTATTACCTCATGGCTTAACACCCTTTTGGTACCCTAAATCAAATCTTATGAAAAAAATTATTATTGTTTTACTCAGTCTGTTTTGTATAAACAGCTATGCGCAGGAAATACCTAAAAAAGAGATAAACTCTGAGGTAGATGAAGTAACTGTTTTCCTTGAGGGAGCGCAGGTTGTTCGTGAAAAGCAGGTCGCTTTAACAGCAGGTAAGCATTTGCTTAAGTATGTGGGATTATCTCCTTTTGTCGAAGGAAAAAGTGTGCAGGTGAAGGCTGAAAATCAGCTTGTAGTTCTCTCGGTGAATCATCAGCAAAACTATTTGGATAAGACCAAAAGATCGGAAAGAATCTCGGAATTGCACGAACAACTCGAGTTGCTTAAAGAAAAAAAAAAGCAAGAGAAAACGCATCTCTCGATTATTATAAAGGAGTTGACTTTCTTGGATGCAAACAGGAATCTGGGCGGAAAAAATGCCACACTTGATGTGGCCACATTAAAGCAAGCGGCTGATTATTATCGGCAGCGCTTAACTTCTTTGAAGATGGAAGAGTTGAAAAGGCAACAGAATCTTTCCGCGATAAATAGGAAAATGAATGACATTAATCACCAAATGAGAGATTTGTCGAGCAAAAAGGAGTACCCTTCAGGTGAAGTATGGGTTAAAGTTGAGGCACCTGAAGCCGGAACTTATCCGGTTGTTATTTCATACCTAGTGGGGAATGCAGGTTGGTATCCGTCCTATGACATTCGAGCCAGAAATATTGAAGCTCCTGTTCAGTTGATTTATAAGGCAAATGTGAAGCAGGATACAAAAATCGATTGGAAAGATGTTAAGTTGACTTTCTCCTCAGCCGAACCAAGTGTATCAGCGATAGCACCCAAATTGGAAACGTACTTCCTGGATTACAATTCAACACCTCCTTCCTATAGTCGGCATATTACCAGGGTAAATGGCATAATTACTGATTCACAAGGAGAACCCATGCCTGGAGCTACCGTTTTAGTGAAAGGAACAACTATAGGGACCAATACCAACATCGACGGTCATTATTCCATAGCTATTCCTCCCGGTTCAAATCAGTTGGAGTTTTCCACAATTGGATTTACCTCCCAAACATTACCTGTAACCAACGAGGTGATAAATGTGGCACTCCAAGAAGAGATGTTGGCAATGGATGAAGTGGTTGTAACCGCTTATGGCACAAAGAAAGGCTTGGTAGGTGCAATAAAGGATAAAGTTAGTGGTGTGGCTAATAAAGAGTCACAGGAGTCACGCAAAAAGCCTGAGCAAGCCATTATTCCGATGGAGCAAATTGAGAACCAAACCACTGTAAATTTTGAAGTGCAGCAACCTTATACCATAAATTCTGATAATAAAAGCTTTCATGTAGAAGTGGAATCCTACAGCTTGCCGGCAGATTTTGAATACTATTGTGTGCCCAAGATTGATCAGAAAGCATACCTGATGGCGCATGTAACCAACTGGGAGAGATATAACTTGCTTGAAGGTGAAGCCAATGTGTTTTTTGAAGATACTTATGTGGGGAAAACCTTGCTGGATGTGAGATATGCTACCGATACCCTGCAGTTTTCGTTAGGTCAGGATAAACAAGTTCTGGTTAAACGTGAGAAAGTAAGTGATTTCTCCAATAATCAGTTTATAGGGAATAAGAAAATTGAAACCAGAGCATGGAATATCTTTGTAAAGAATAACAAGAAACAACCCATTCAAATGATGGTGCTTGATCAGATACCTGTCTCAACCAAAGATGAGATAGAAGTAGCGTTAGAAAAACGAGGGGGCGCCAAGTTTGATGAAAAGAGCGGTGAACTGGAGTGGGTATTGGAGTTGAAGCCTGATGAAAAGGACGAGTTTGACTTTATTTATTCCATAAAGTATCCTAAGTATCGGAA
>JAWOEH010000153.1:0-4370 GCA_046482855.1 Bacteroidales bacterium
CCCAATACGTAAACTACAGCCGCCAGGCGAGTGCGATACCCCACAATAAGCATAATGGGCGCCACAATTTCAGTAATGTACACACCGTAAGCCAGGAATGCCGGAAGGCCTTTTGCCAATAGACTTTGCTCGATAAAGCCTACTCCTTTAAATTTGGCGATACCATGCAGCAGCATCAAAATGCCAACTGCTAGTCTGAGGATGAATAATCCTATGTCTGTATTGCGTTTCATAACCGATTGTTTTCTGTTTGTGCTTTAGGGGAATTGCTGGTTGTTGAAGCTCTTCATTGTTTTTACCATTGCATGGGTACTTCCATCAGCAACAATTTACTTCCTTTGCCTGCAGCCATGTTTATGGCATCTGTTTCCCAAATGCCCATGCCGTCTCTTTTGTGCAGTTTCTGATTGCCTGCTTCCACCTCACCTTCAATAACAAAGAGATAAACCCCGTTGCTATTTTGTTTTAATTTGTAGATCAGTGATGTGTCGGAATCAAACCGGCCCATATGAAACCAGGCGTTTTGATGAATCCACATGCCTGCATCATCCTTGTCGGGTGAAAGGATTTGGTAAAGTGCATCGGGCTTTTCCAAATCGCGCAAAGAAACCTGGTCGTACCTTGGGGTTACATCTTTTTTATTCGGGAAGATCCAAATTTGCAGAAAGTTAGCCTCCTTTGTTGGGTTTTTGTTGTACTCGCTATGGTAGATGCCTTTTCCGGCACTCATTACCTGTACCTCTCCTGCACGAATTACTGTTGTATTACCCATGCTATCTTTGTGTTCCAGATCGCCGGTGAGGGGAATGGAGATGATTTCCATGTTGTCGTGTGGGTGTTTGCCAAAGCCCTCGCCGCCGTCAATAATGTCGTCGTTTAGCACACGTAATGCGCCAAAGTGTATGCGTTCAGGGTCGTAATAGTTGGCAAAACTAAATGTATGGTGCGAGTCCAGCCAACCATGATTGGCATGCCCCCGGGTTTCCGCCTTGTGTATTGTTGTTTTCATTGTTTGCTGTTTGTTTGGTTTGTAGTTTGCTCGTTGTTTGTGGTAATGGTTTGCATCTGTGCTTTTATTACCTGGCAATGAGTTTAATGTCCAGAGTAAAAATGTCGTCGATTGCCTTGTTCCCCAGATTGTCGAAGAATGAGTCGGAGCCATACCGCACATCGAATTTTGCCCGATCAATCTCAAGGGTCGTCGCGTAGCTGTTTCCCGATCTTACTACCTCAAAACGAATGGGTTCGCTGGTACCTTTTATGGTGATGATGCCTTCAACAGTAGCTGTCCCATTTTTGAAAGGCGTGCTCTGTTTTACCTCAAATATGGCGGTAGGGTATCTCTTCGCACCGAAAAAATCATCGGATTTTAAGTGTCCTATAAGTTTTTGTCTGGTTTCCGGATCGTCGATATCGCTGTTGGTTATGGATTTCATGTCCATTACAAACTTCCCTGAAACAATTTGGTTGTTTTGTATGGTGAAGGTGCCACTTTGCAATTGGATATTGCCTGTGTGCGATCCGCCTATTTTTTTGCCAGTCCATTCAATGGTGGACGATTGGGTGTTTACCTCTGTTTTTTGTGCCAGAAGGAGGTTGGTCGATAGCATAAATGCCAATGCCAAAATGATGTTTGCTGCTTTCATTTGTTTGAAGTTTTTGTGGTTTGTTATTTAGTTCTTGTTTGCTAAGTGTGTTTGTTGTGAATAATGAGTTGTAAACGAAATTTGTTTACAACAACAATCAGGGCAAAAAATTAGGGGCCAATTTTGTGCAGGATTTTGCGTAATTGGACAGCCTCCTCTTCGGTAATTTGATTCTCGAAGAAATTGCCAAGGGCTTTTTTCGTGGCCTTGTGTGCTTCCAGAAACAGGGCCTGCCCTTTGTCTGTTAACGCTATGTCAATGCTTCGGCGGTTATTTGGGCAGGTTTCCCGGGTAACCAGCTCTTTATTTACCAGTCGATCAAGCAGTCGGGTAATATCCGGATTGCTTACCGTTATTTGCTCCTTCACTTTGCTGGCAGAAACTGCTTCGGGCGTGTGTTGATGCAATATGTACAGCACATTGAGTTGGGCATGCGTGAGGTTAAAGGGTTTTAATGCCTTTTTTACCTCCTGCTCAATCCAACTGCCTGTTTTCAGCAGGTTGAAATAGGCTTTTGCATGTATTGTGTTTGTTGAATTCATGGTTCTATAACAAGTATAAACAATATTTGTTTACAACAAGTGTTGGTTTTATAAGAGCAGGCTATCTTTAGTTTCAAAAGATTTGTTTTTGAATAGTGTCAGTTTTAGATGGGCTGTCAAAGTAAGCTAACTTATATTTATTGTCGTAAATATTTGCTATATTTGCGACAATAAACATCCAGAAACATGCCATTAAATATTGAAAATAAAATAATTAACAAAATTAAAAAAGCCGGAAGGGGTTCGCTTTTTTTTGCAAGTGATTTTATTGCATACGGTAACTCAAGAGCAGTAAGTAAGGCTTTAGAAAGGTTGGTTGATAAGGGTGAAATAAAAAGGGTATCAAGAGGAATTTATACAAGGCCAAAAATAAGTAAGCTTATTGGTGAGGTAATGCCATCCAGGGAGGACGTAGCAAAAGCTATCGCTAAAAGGGATAGAGCCAGAATAATACCTGCAGGAAGTTATGCCCTAAATGTTTTAGGTTTATCAACACAAGTACCTATGAACGCAGTGTTTCTCACCGATGGGGCAGCACGTAAAATCAAGCTCGATTACGGATTGATTACTTTTAAGAGAACCACTCCCAAAAATCTGGCCACCATAGGTAAAATAAGTGGGTTGGTAATACAAGCACTTAAAGAAATTGGAAATGGAAGGGTTGAAGAGTGGGAAGAGAATAAAATCATCCAATTACTTAAAAAGGAAGATGAATTAAAACTAAAACATGATATCAAAATGGCTCCGGAATGGATTCGGGTCATAATGAGAAAGGCATTGTAATATGGCAGCCAAAGATTTTTATCAGTTAACATCAGAAGAAAAACAAACCATATTGGTACAAATTGCTATCAAACTTAATATTCATTCGGCAGCTGTTGAAAAGGATTGGTGGGTAGTACAAACCCTTGCCATGATTCAGGAATTGGAAATTGCGCCTTATGTCGTTTTTAAAGGAGGTACTTCTTTAAGTAAAGCATGGAATATCATTGAACGCTTTTCGGAGGACATAGACCTTGCACTGGATAAACAATTCCTCGGCATTGATGAATGTAAGACAGTAAAACAGGTAAAAAAACTTCGTTCTGCCACAAGAAAGTATATAAATGAAACATTTATCCCTGAATTGCAAGAGAAGTTTAGTAATGCAGGATATACCGATGTAAAGGTTGAACTTAATGAAGAACAAGGAAAGAACCTTGAACCAGTTCAAATATCTGTTTTCTATAATGGCTGTACAGAAAAAACAAGTTACACTACACCACAAGTAAAAGTTGAAATAGGGAGCCGTTCTTTGCGTGAACCTTTCACAAACCGGGTTATTTCTTCATTGGTAGGTGAGCATTACCCGGATAAACTGTTTGCCGATGCCCCGATTACTGTTCCTACTGTAAACCCGGAAAGAACATTGCTGGAAAAACTTTTTTTGTTGCATGAGGAATTTCAGAAACCAGCCGATGAAATAAGAGTATTCAGGCTAAGCCGTCATTTGTACGATGTGGAAAAGTTGATGCAAACAGAATTTATTGACTTGGCACTTGGCAATAAAGCTTTATATAACGAAATAATTCAACACCGCAGCATTTACACAAAAATTGCTTCTGTCGATTATAGTCTGCACCAACCGCGAACACTAAATCCAATCCCACCTGATAAGATAATGGGAGATTGGGAAAAAGACTATAAATTCATGCAGGAAGCAATGATTTATGGAAAATCTCTGCCTTTCGCGGAACTTATTGAAAGAATTAAAAAGCTTAAACAGGAAATCAACGGTATTATCTGGTCAGAATAAGTGAATTAGTATTGTGGCGATTTGTTTCTGTTTTGCCCGGGACAGGAATCGAATGCCGGAAATAGCGAATTTTCAATCCGCGAAATTTTCGCGCATCCCGAAAAATGGAATAGCTTTAGTTTTAGCAGGGATGTTATAATTTATAGGGACTTACACTGCAATTTATGAACATGTAAAGTTATGTTTGGCAAGGGAGCTATGAAAATCAATTGCTCCCTTTAGTGTCTGGGGCAAAACAATTGATTTTTATTTAATTGATAGCATGTTAGGAACAAGGAGGGGGTTAGTAGTTCATTAGGCAAAAATGCTAAAAAGCAAAATTCCGACTACTAAAAGTAATCGGGAATGTTTTTTAACTTCCTGGCGCAAGATTGATGGAATTTTACA
>JAWOEH010000190.1:0-12466 GCA_046482855.1 Bacteroidales bacterium
ACTACTGAAGTACCCTTATGTTTTGCTGCTTCAACAAAGATCTCCTGGCACAATTTGATATCATTATCGATGGATCGGGCAAAAAATTTGCCTTGGGCACCAATAACAAGCTCTCCGGGATGAAAAGGAGACTCCACAGTTCCAAAAGGAGAGGTTTTTGTAACAGCTCCTAATTTTGAAGTGGGAGAATATTGCCCTTTGGTGAGTCCATAGATTTCGTTATTAAACAAAATCAAGTTGATATCAATATTTCGGCGAATGGCATGAATAAAGTGATTTCCCCCAATAGCCATTGAATCACCATCACCAGTGATTTGCCATACACTTAAGTTGGGATTCGCCACCTTTGTTCCTGAGGCTATCGCTGAAGCACGTCCGTGAATTCCATGAAAACCGTAAGTATCCATGTAGTATGGGAAACGTGAAGAACAGCCAATACCCGAGATAAAGGCAAAATCTTCTTTCTTCACTCCCAACTGTGGCAAGGCACGCTGTATTGCATTCATAATTGCGTGGTCGCCACATCCAGGACACCATCGTACTTCCTGGTCGCTTTTAAAATCTTTCGCAGTATAAATTGTTGTATCTTCTGCCATGATTATATCTCCTCCAGAACGTTTTCGATTTTACTTTCTAATTCAATTACCGTAAAAGGTAGTCCCTGAACTTTATTGTACTGAACGTAGTCAAATTGGGGCATTAACGAGCGTAAATAGCTAGCAAACTGGCCCATATTTAACTCCGCAATAAGGATCTTCTTATATCGCTTAAATACTTCCTCGGTGTTCTTGGGAAGTGGGTTGATATAATGGAAATGCGCAAAGCCAATTTTTGTGCCTTTTTTCTTAAGCTCGTTTATGGTTGTTGCCAGGTGACCATAGGTACCTCCCCAGCCAACAAGCAATAAGTCGCCTTCTTGTTCGCCTTCAACTTCCAGTTCCGGAACAAAGTTCTCAACCGCCTTTACTTTTGCCGCGCGAAGATCTGTCATGCGCTGGTGGTTCTCCGGATCGTGTGATACGGCACCTGACAGTTCATCCTTCTCCAATCCGCCAATGCGGTGTTGAAGATCAGGTGTTCCGGGATGGGCCCAGGTACGCGCCAAACGCTCAGCATCACGCGCATAGGGTTTCCAATCCTCTGGTTTCTCTTTTATAATCGGTGGATGAATCGCAGGGTAGTCCTTCATTGAGGGTACTCGCCAAGGTTCCGAACCATTTGCAATAAACCCGTCGGTAAGCAAGATCACCGGAGTCATATGCTCCATGGCAATTTTTGAGGCCTCAAATGCATATTGAAAACAATTTGAGGGGGTGCTAGCCGCAATCACCACCACCGGAGATTCACCGTTTCGACCATAAAGGGCTTGCAACAGATCCGATTGTTCCGATTTTGTAGGCAGTCCGGTTGAGGGACCTCCTCTTTGCACATTAACAATAACCAAAGGTAACTCGGTCATCACAGCCAGGCCAATTGCTTCTGACTTAAGGGCTAGTCCGGGTCCTGAGGTGGTAGTCACCGCAAAATTACCGGCAAAGCTGGCGCCTATGGCAGTACAAATACCCGCAATTTCATCTTCCGCCTGAAAGGTTTTCGCGCCTAGATCTTTCCGAGCTGCAAGTTCCTGAAGAATCTCTGTAGCCGGTGTAATGGGATAGGAACCACAAAAAAGCGGTAAATTGGCTTTTTCAGCAGCGGCCAGCAATCCCCAGGCAGTAGCCTGATTTCCGGCAATGTTTCGATAAGTTCCTTTTTTGATATCAGCAGGGCTCACATTATAGGTCGGCGTCATGTGATGCATGGTCTCAGCATAATGGAAACCAGCTTTTAATACCTTCTTATTGGCATCGATCACCAAAGGTTTCTTCTTGAATTTTTGCTCAAAGAAGCTTTCTGTATACTTTAACGGACGATTAAACATCCAGTATACCATACCCAAAGCAAACATATTTTTGCTTCGTAATATACTTTTGGGATCTAACCCTACATCTTTTAAGGTCTCTTTTGTGAGGGAGCTAATTGGTGCCCATAAAACATTGTAGCCATCCAGTCCCAGCTCCTTCACGGGATCATCCGTTTCGTATTTGGCCTTACTCAGCCCCCTTTCATCGAAACTATCCTGATCCAGGATAATGGTACCTCCATTCTTCACCCATTGGGCATTTGCCTTTAATGCTGCGGGGTTCATAGCCACCAGCACATCGGCATAATCACCGGGAGTCCGAATTTCTGAATGTCCTACATGAACCTGAAATCCCGAAACTCCACCAATAGTTCCCTGAGGTGCACGTATCTCTGCAGGATAATTGGGAAAGGTTGAAAGATCATTCCCAATAAATGCAGACGTGTCGGAGAAAAGTGTACCCGTAAGTTGCATGCCATCTCCAGAATCACCCGAAAATCGGATGACTACCTCGTCTCTTTCGATGACATCTGCGTTTTTACTCATAACTAACTGTAATTTAGTTGTTTTAACTTTCTGGTTGTTCTCTAAAATGGGAAATGCATATGAAATAGAAATCCATTTCATATGCATTCTTATAAAGGTTTTTAATTCTTTTTAATTATCTGTTAACCAATAGTTTTATCTAATCACATGACAAAATTAAATAATGTTAAGTAATTATTAACTATAATACCCATTAATTTTTACGAAAATCGTATATGTTTCAGATCAATGAAATATTTTTGTACAAAAATAGAACATACTATGGCTTTAATAAAATCGGTCAGGGGCTATACGCCAAAATTTGGGAGAGATTGCTTTCTTGCTGACAATGCTACTATTGTTGGTGATGTAACCATGGGTAATGACTGCACAATCTGGTTTAATACAGTTATTCGGGGCGATGTAAATACGATTACCATTGGCAAAAAGGTCAACATTCAGGACAACTCGGTGTTGCATTGTTTGTATAAAAAATCTACTATCGAAATTGGCGACAATGTCTCCATAGGTCATAGAGTTATTGTGCACGGAGCAAAGATACATTCCAATGTTCTGCTGGGCATGGGCAGCATAATTATGGATGATGCGGTTATTGAGCAGAACTCTATTATTGCAGCCGGGGCAGTGGTGTTACCGAATACTCGTGTGGAAGCAGGTTCCATTTATGCAGGCATACCAGCTAAGCGCATAAAAAGTGTAGACGAACTCAAAACTCGCGAGATGATTGAAAAGATTGCAAACAATTACACCATGTATGCCAGCTGGTACAACACCGAATCAACTACAAAAGAGGATCTTCCCGAAAAATAGGGACTCCCGGGAAAAGATCCTTGGCAATTCGTTGATAAGCAGGGGTAAGTTTCGAACTAATAATGGTAATATCCGTGGTATTTTCATTAGCCTGTACAACACTGTTTTGCTGCTCATTGGAAAGCTTACGAAAGGTTTGTTTAGCAACGGCCATAGCTGGATCCACAACAATCGCTCGACCTTTGATTATACTTTCTATCTGGCTTTTCAATAAAGGATAATGGGTACACCCTAAAACAATATAATCACTGCCCTGCTCCAGCATTGGGGTTAGATATTTATGCAACAAAGGCAACGTAACATCAAGAGAGGAGCTGCGTTCTATCATCTCCACCAGTTGAAACCCCACCTGTGTAAGCACCTTTACACTACCGGCGAATTGCTGCTTGGTTTGATGATAATGATCGCCCATAAGGGTACCCTTTGTTGCCAACACACCAATAACACCGGATTTTGTATGCAAGGCAGCGGGTTTTACGGCTGGCTCCATACCTACAAAGGGAAATGGAAACTGTTTGCGAAGGTAGTGTATGGCAGAAGCTGTGGCGGTGTTGCAAGCCACTACAATCAATTGAGCCCCCTGCTGTAAAAGATACTCAACAATCCTCTGTGAGCGGGACTGTATCCACGGTTTTGTACGGGGCCCGTAAGGGGCATATAAACTATCGCCATAATATAAATAGCGTGCCCCGGGCATAATTCGCTGCAGCTCTTTTAGAACTGTAAATCCTCCCAATCCAGAATCAAAAACACCAATAACAGGTTGCATATCGAAAAATGCCTTGCACTAATAGCGTACTATTAATACAAGGCATACTAAATTTTATGAGGATTTATAAACCTAACTCAGCTTTCACTAAAGGCATTACATTTTCGCTCTTATCAGAATGGTATACCACATTCCCGGCACTAAGGTCGAAGATATAGATAAATCCATTCTTTTCGCCAACACGACTAATGGCATTTTCTGCCTTCTCCATAATAGGCTGCAATAATTCCTGCTCTTTTTGGCCATAATCCTCCTGTGCAGTAGACTGAAATTCCTGAACACGACGTTGCATGTCTTGCAGTTCCTGCTCCTTTGACTGACGTACCAGATCTGAGTAAGTCTCTTGCTTCTCCATGTACTGTTGTACTTTTTTCTGGTATTCAAGCTGTAAGGTTTCCATCTCCTGCTGTAACATTTGACTATATCGTTGTAATTCAGCACGTGCACTATCACGCTCAGGCATCTGCTGTAACAGTTCGGCGGTATTAATATGACCAAACTTAAGATCTTGAGCAGTTACGTTACCAGCAGCAAATAAAAAGGTACCAGCTAAAAGGGCTACTAAAAGTATTCGTTTCATAATGTTGAATTTTAATTGTCTATCTATTTATTTCCTTTATATCCTAGAATTTGTAAAACTTCATCGCTAATATCATACTTTGGGTCGTTGTAGATAACGATAGGCCCGGAAGCAATATCAAATATCAGCGCATATTTATCATCGGCAGCTATCTCTTCAATGGCAGAGAATACTTCCGATTGAATGGGTTTAATCAACTCCTCGCGTCGCTGAAAAATAGCTCCTTGAGGTCCAAAGTATTGCTGCTGCAATTGTTGTGCCATATCCTCTTTCGCAGCAATTTGTTCTTTTCGTTGCTCCTGCATTTCCGGTGTTAGCAATACTTGCTCATTCTGGTACTTACGGCGCATTTGTTCAACCTCGCTGTACAGTTGCTCCACCTGTTTCTGCCATTCTAGCGAAAGCTCATTTAGTTTCTCCTGAGCTGCCTTATAAGCGGGAATATGACTTAAAATATACTCGGTATCCACGTAGGCATAACGCTGAGCCTTCAAAGAGAAGACTGACAGCACAAACAAAAAAACTAAGAGCCATTTTTTCATATACCAATATCTTTAAAATTGCTGACCAATAACAAAGTGGAATTGTCCACCACTAGGCTCGGCTGCACCTGGTACGGCATCAAAACCATAACCCCAATCGATGCCCAGCAAACCGAACATGGGCAGGAAGGCCCTTAGACCAATACCAGCAGAACGTCGAAGGACAAATGGGTTATAGGCTTCAATATCGTACCAGGCATTACCTGCCTCTACAAACGCCAAAGCATATATAGTTGCCTGAGGTTTAAGAGTTAACGGATAGCGCAGCTCCAAATTCACTTTCTGATATACATTTCCTCCAGCCGGTGGTGTGAGAGTTCCATTCTCGTAACCTCTTAAGGCAATGGTCTCGATACCGTATAGACTATAGCCGGACATCCCGTCGCCTCCTACGTCAAAACTACCAAAAGGGGAGGGTCCCAAGTCATTATTATAGTGCCCCAGGTAACCAAACTCAGTATTGGTTGCCAATACGAGATCGTCGATAAGTTTAAGATACCATTGGCCTTTGAATTTCCACTTGTGAAATTCAATCCAATTGTACTTATCCTGGTTAACCATGTCCTTTTTAATATCGGCAAGCGTTTGCGTAGGCTCGTCCCCCTGTGCTTCGTACTGTTCTTCAGCACGATTAACATCAGATTCAGATAACTCCCACCACTTGCTCTCCTTGAATAAGGAGTAGGGAGGAGTTAATTGTAATGTAAGATTAAAGGAGGACCCGCGTCGCGGATAAATGGGCTGGTCTACCGAGTTTCGTCCAAAGTTTGTGGTAAAGCTGAAATTATTAGAGGCTCCATTATCGATGAAGAAATAGCGATCCCAGTTTTCCAGATTGTACTTCTGAAAACTCAGAGTATGCGACATTGTGAAATAATCATCGGGCCATTTCAATCTACGGCCAAGAGAAACAGATGCTCCTGTAATCTTAAAGGATTTGTCGGTATCAACCTGGTAGAAAATATTGGCGTTATTCTGAATGGAGTGAAACAACGAGACAGTTAATGAATTCGGTCGTTTACCTCCTAACCAAGGTTCGGTAAATGACAAACTATACGATTTATAATACCTGCCATTGGTTTGTGCCCGCAGGCTAAGTGTTTGCCCGTCGCCGCTTGGCACTGGTTTCCAGGCATCCTTTTCAAAAATGCGACGCGCACTAAAGTTAGAAAAACGCAACCCAATGGTTCCCACTAACATATTAGCTCCCCAACCACCGGAGATTTCAAGCTGATCATTCGCTTTCTCTACTAAGGTATATTTCAAATCAACAGTACCTTCACTTTGATTGATATTAATAGGTTCAATACCAAAAGATTCCGGGTCGAAGAACCCCAGTTGCGAGAGTTCTCTTTGTGAGCGCATGATGTCAGACTTACTAAATAAATCACCCGGACGGGTACGAAGCTCACGGCGAATAACATGCTCGTTGGTTTTATCATTTCCGTGGATGATTACTTCATTAATCCGTACACGATCGCCCTCATACATCCTCAACTGCATATCTACCGAGTCTTTATCGATATTTTTTATCACCGGATTCACATTGAAAAACAGATAACCATTATCCAGATACAAATTGCCAACGGCATCTTCGGCCATAGTCAAACGCTCCTGAAGCAGGTCGATATTATAAGGATCTCCTTCGTCGATCTTTAAGGCTCGGGTAAGATCCCTACTTGTATATTGTGTATTTCCAATCCATTCAAAATCACGGAAGAAGTACTGTTCCCCTTCTTCAACTTCAATTTCAATAGCAAGCCTATCATTGCTCACATGGTAAACCGTATCCCTTACAATTTGGGCATCGCGGTATCCCTGTTCACGGTACTCTGCTAAAACAAGCTCTTTATCCTCCTCATAAGTCTTACGCATAAACTTTGAGGGTTTAAAGAAGTTTAGGTTTTTCACGTTTGTCTCTTTCATGGCTCTGCGTAATTTCCCATCAGAGAAAACGGTATTTCCAATAAAATCAATGGACTTTATCTTTACTTTATCACCTTTATCTACGTCGACCTGCAAAAAGACATTGTTCATCTTGGCCACGGTATCGTCTACCATTGTAAGGTTTACTTCCGCGTTTAAAAACTTTTTGTCTTTCAAATAATCTTTAATGATTTTCTCGGTATTGTCGAGCAGGTTTTCGGAAACTTGCCGACCTTTCTTCATTTCCAGTTTCTCGAGAATGTCTTTTGTTTCGCTTTTCTTTAACCCTGTAATCAGAAATTCTGACAGCCTAGGCTGTTCCTTAAGAATGATAGTTATTACCACACCATCCACAGAAGTTTTTTCCATGGCAATATTAACATCTGAAAAGAGCCCTTGTGTCCATAGTCTCTCTACACTTTGTGTAATGGCCTCTCCGGGAATCATAATTTTCTGCCCTTTCCGTAATCCGGAAATGTTAATAAGAATATTCTCGTCTAAATATTCAATCCCCTTTACCTTAATATCTTCAATTGTGTACTCCCGGGGAGCTTTGTAATCGATAACAGGAAGTTTTGAATAATCTTGACTAAAAGAGGTTACTACAATTCCTATAAGAAAAAAGAGTGCTATGCTAATTCGTTTCATGCTAAAAAATTAGTTAGATTGAGGAAGCTGATCGCTTGTTTTTCCAAACCTTCGCTCGCGATTTTGATAATTAATGATGGCTCTATATAAGTCGTCTTTACGAAAATCGGGCCATAAAACTTCGGTAAAATATAACTCGCTATAAGCCAATTGCCATAATAAAAAGTTACTAATTCGCTGCTCCCCTGATGTGCGAATCATTAAATCCGGATCAGGAATATGTGCAGTAGTTAAATGAGACGTAATTGTCTCGTGATTTATCTCATCGGGTTCCAGGGTTCCCTGTTTTATTTTATGGGCGATGGATCTCATGGCATTCATCATTTCCCAACGAGCCGAGTAATTCAGAGCCAAAACAAGACCCAGGCCGCTATTGCTTTTTGTTTTGTCAATTAATGTCGAAAGCTTTTTTTGCACTTTGGTGGGTAAACCTTGAATATCACCTATGGCATGCAACTGCACATTGTTTTTCATCAAAGTTGTCTCTTCCTGTTCAATTGCAGCAATAAGCAGGTGCATCAATGCATCAACTTCATGCTGAGGACGATTCCAGTTTTCGGTAGAAAAAGCATACAAAGTAAGGAATTTTACACCTAACTCACCTGCACCTTCCACCGCTTCACGTACAGCCTTCACACCATTCTTATGACCAAAAATCCGCTCATTCCCCTTTTTCTTTGCCCATCGTCCATTGCCATCCATAATAATGGCAATATGCCGAGGCAACTTCTCTTTAATAATCTGTGATTTCAACTCCATTCTCCCAAACTGATATTATTCATAAGCAGGACACGCTATGTGCTCCTCTCCCAATTTATAGGTAAGAAAAACCCCGACAAAACTAAACCAATCGGTATTGTGTAGTGTCGGAACATGCTGTTCATCCTGTATATTTCTGACTCCGTCCAAATCATCGGTAAAGGTCTTTCTAAATCCCCACTCTGTTCCCAGAGTAAAGCGTTCAAAGATATTATATTTCACGCCTAATCCAAAAGGAATTGATACCGGATTTGAGAGCGTTTCTCCATTAAGCAAATAATAACCTCCCATGCCGGCAAACACATAGGGCGCAAAGCGCTCCTTATTCCTTTTTACATAGCCAAAATTAGTATAAGGCATGAAATTGTACTCAAATATAATGTTAAAATCTATTAAATTGGTCGAAAAAGATGCTTCACGCAACTGAGCCACTGGTGTAGCGAAATCAGCATCATCTGCCGAAAGCGCTAAGTAATTGCCAGACACACGCAAAGCAAAGTGTTTGGAAAGATTATATTTAAAAAGGGCCCCAAAGGCAAAGGCGGGTCTATACAACTGTTGTGAAGGGTTAATGTCGCCATTGTAATAGGACACTCCGGCAATGGCACCAGCTTCCAGCCGAGCCTGAGCTTCTACCGACCCTGTATACATTATGCCTAAAAAAAGAGGCAACCATATGTATTTCATAAATGCTAAAATCGAATATTTCTCCTTCGCGGTTTAAATCTATTACTCTTCAATTTATAGGAAACGAAGAATTGGGAGAAATAGTACACATCGTTGGAAGAAGAATATTGCGAGGTAAAGCCGTCGATGTAATCAGAAGTAGTAATGCGTCCACCCAACTCAAACCCAACCCATGTCCGGGGGGAGAAAGGATAACGGATACCAAGGCCTACAGGAAAGGAGAGTGCAATACTACTACTATTATCAAACCGACCACTGCCTTCCAAATCATCAAGCGCCTTGGGACTAAAATAAGCCCCACCGATACCGGCAAAGGCATAAATATGCGGACGAGCATTAAACTTACGCAACCCTTGACGCATATTCATAGCCGAATAACTGATAACCTGCTTCTCTTCGGTAATTGAAAACATCAACTGCCCACTCATTTCTAGTAAAATGGTTTTAAAGGCGTAATTCCGGTTCTCATTTACCGAACCTACATCGGAACTATGTAACATGCCAAAACCAAAATTTCCGCGAGCAGCAAATCGTTCAGCAAAGCGATAGCGCATGCCCAAATTCACACTCGGGCGTGTCGATGCAATATCTAAATCGGCCGGATTAAAACTTGAAGAGGAATTAGCTCCTCCAATATCACCAAAATAATGACTGGTGCCCAAACCTCCATAAATCTCTTTATTGGACAACTTCCAAAGCTGCGCATCGGCTGTTAATCCCCAAAGAGCACCCACAAGTGTAATTAATAAAGATTTGGCGATATATGAGCTCCTATTACCTGTTGACATAACACTATCTTCTTATTAGGCCGAATACAAATATATAAATATTTCTGACTATAAACAATACGGGAAAATACCGCTATAGGTTCAAATGCGCTTATCAATTCCTCTTATCCATTCCCCACATAAGCTTACTCCTGAGAGTCTTATAAAAAGCCCCTGCCTCCAACTGAATAAGCTGAACTGAAAAGGGTGCTCTTCTGACCGTCCAAACGATAGCCTCTTTAATCACACAGGAACGATGATCCAGAGAGGCTAAATAATTTCCTGAAGTCGACGAAACGGTCATTTGCACATCAACATCATCAGGTATAACCATAGGGCGCACGGTAAGATTATGAGGAGATATGGGCGATAAGCAAAAACACCGGGCGCTGGGCATTACCAATGGCCCTCCGGCACTCAATGAATAAGCTGTAGAACCTGTGGGCGTTGACATAATGAGGCCATCAGCCCAATACGTATTTAAGAACTGTCCGTTTACCTCAACTTTGACAGTTATCATAGCCGAATCCTTCTTCTGCACGGCAAACTCATTTAGTCCAAAATTCAACCCATTAAAGAAAGTTTTCTTTCCACTCGAAGTTACCTGCACTAAACCACGCTCCTCAATCCTATATTGTTTTGTCAGGAGCATTTCTATGCTCGCTTCCATATCTTCCTGTGTAATATTAGCCAAAAAGCCTAATTTCCCAAAATTCAACCCTACAATAGGAATTCTGGCATCCTGCACAAAAGTCACTGCGTCCAAAATAGTTCCATCCCCTCCAATACTAAAAAGAAAATCGCATGAAGAGTCAACAAATTCTTCATGGGTGCTAAATGTGCCCACTACATTTGGAGGAACTAAAGGTAGCTGCTCCATGAAGGGTTTGAACACAACCACCTCGATGTGTTTACGTTCCAACACCTGATAAAGTCTTCTCAACCATTGTTGTAAATCAGACACAGTGCGTCTACCAAAGAGTGCAATTCGCATGGATTAAGTATTTAAATAGCGCATCAACATTTCATAGCGATCTTCCAACAACTCATTATTCTCATCTACATCCATAAAGGAAGCTTTCACCTGATAGTTGTATCGATTAAAAGTTTGAAGGATGGAAGTCACCTCTGTTATATTCAACTTCAAAGTTACTTCCAATTGCGCGGAATCGCCGACGCCCCGGATATATAAACTCAGTATTTTGGCATTATTTCCTTCTACAATTTGAGCAATTTCACTCACCGAATAATCATTCTGATTCACCTCTAACACAATAATTCCACCCGGTTTTTCAATAGCCGTCATTTGTGCAAAATAGTGAAGCAAATCACTCAGGCGAATCAATCCTTTGTAGCGATTTTGCCTGTCTGTCACAGCAATGGTTGTCAACTTAAGTCTGGAGGTCAACTCCATCACTTCATACACATGCTGATCATCATGAACAAAGGGTTGTTTCAAGCTCAGATCATGGTTTCCCAAAGGTGCCTCCGGATCATTCAAATCATAAATATCCGTATCGGAAATCACACCCAAAAATTGCTCATTATTCACTATGGGCAGATGCGAAATTCGAAATACCTCCATCCAGTTTAACGCCTCAACCCCGGTATCGGAAGTACGTAAAGCCGGAATCTCATTTGATAATAAATCTTTTGCCAGCATGGATATGTTCAATGAATTTAGGTTATTTTTGCTGTCAACAAATCGTATTTCTTTTTGTTCCAAATACTATACTAATGACCAGACTAAGTGTAAATATAAACAAAATTGCGACATTGAGAAATGCTCGCGGAGGAAATATCCCCAACGTACTCCAAGTAGCCATCGATTGCGAAAAATTCGGTGCACAGGGAATCACGGTACATCCACGCCCCGACGAACGACACATTCGTTATCAGGACGTGCATGACATAAAACCTGCCATCCATACCGAGTTCAACATTGAAGGGTACCCCTCCGAACCCTTTATTCAATTGGTTGAGCAGATACGACCCACACAGGTAACACTGGTGCCCGACCCACCAGATGCGCTTACATCCAGTGCCGGATGGGATACAATAAAACACAAAAAGCACCTGAAAAAAATTGTGGATCGCTTTCATGCATCCAATATACGTACCAGCATTTTTATTGAAACCGCCCCGGAATTATTTGGGCATGCCGCTGAAACAGGAACCGATCGCGTGGAACTCTACACCGAACCCTATGCCGACGGATATGCTCAAAACCGGGAACAAGCGATTGCTCCATTCATGAAAGCGGCCGAAAAAGCGCATGAAGCAGGCTTAACGCTGAATGCCGGTCACGATTTAAACCTGGACAATCTGGCTTATTTCACGCAGCATATTCCTCACCTGGCAGAAGTTTCGATTGGTCATGCCCTCATTGCCGATGCGCTATACTACGGATTAGAAAATACTATTCAGATGTATCTTCGCAAATTAAAATAAGTTATGGATCTCTTCTATCGCCAACTGGGTGAAGGACACCCTCTGATTATTATTCACGGCCTCTATGGTTCATCGGAC
>JAWOEH010000001.1:0-6534 GCA_046482855.1 Bacteroidales bacterium
GTCAACTTTAAAAAAGCTTACCAGTTCTTTTAATTGATCAGCCTGACTGGCCAACTCTTCCGAGTTTGTGGCTAACTCTTCGGCTTCGGCGGCATTTTGTTGGGTTACCTGATTCAGCAATTGTATAGCCTGGTTTACCTGGTCGGCTCCTTGATTCTGTTCATGGCTGGCAGCCGATATTTCTTGAATAAGTTTGGTTGTCTTCTCAATTTCAGGAACAAGTTCTTGTAAATCGGTACCTGCTTTTTGCGAAATATTTACACCACTTTCAGCTAATGCGACAATTTCATCGGCTGCTACTTTACTTTTTTCGGCTAATTTACGCACCTCGGCAGCAACAACAGCAAAGCCTTTCCCGTGTTCTCCTGCACGTGCCGCCTCAACGGCAGCATTCAGTGCCAAAATATTGGTTTGAAAAGCAATGTCATTGATTATTTTTATTTTATCAGCGATAGTCGCAATGGCTTCCGACGATGTTTTTGTTGAGCTGTAGCCTTCTCTTACCCCTTTAGAGGCACGTATGGCTAGTTCCTCGGTTTGTCCTGCATTGTCGGTATTTTGCTGTATGTTGGCTGCCATCTCCTCCATCGACGAGGAGGCCTCTTCGCTTGATGAGGCTTGTTGGGTTGCCCCGTCGGATATTTGCATTGAGCTTGAGCTGATTTCGTTACTGGCAATGGCTATATTACCTGTTCCCGATTTAATGTTGGTAACAATTTCTTTCAGTCTGTCGCGCATTGAAAGCATGTACGACAAAAGCATCCCAATTTCATCTTTTGTGTGGATATCAATATTTGCAGTCAGGTCGCCATTTGCAATGGCTTCGGTAAAGGCCATTGCCCGGTTTGCTGGTTTGGCAACATAACGGATAATCAGCATGGAAATAATGATTACCAAAACGATCATGGCTGCGATGCCAATACCTATAATGGTTGTGTTCATGGCGCTGAGGGCAGTGTAAAATTCCGACATGTCGAGTTGATAAACCCCTTTCCCGATGATCTTCCCTGAAAAGTCATGGATAGGGTATACGCCATACTTATATTTGCCTTGTTCAAAAATAGACAATTCGCTGTTCTGGTTCAGTTCATTAGCCGACAAGTTTCCCAGTCTGAAAGCTTCGGAGGTTTTGTCGAGAATAATATAATTTCCTACTGTTTGTGCCTGATGAGTGACGTTTGAAGAGCTTTGTTCTAAAAAACCGGTAGCAATGCTTAATAAATCATTGTGCATGAACATGGCGATTTCTTCATCATCGCGGATTTTTGATACTTTTAGATAATTATCCAGACTCAGCAGTACTTCTATCGAACCCAAATATTCGCCCGATGGTTTTGCTATGGGAGCAATGCCTCTAACCACGAAGCCTCCGCGTCCCACTTCTATCCCTTTTACGGGCTGGTGATCCTGTGATATCTGCAAAATGGTATTGCGGAACGACGATAAATCATCGCCTGCCTTTTGCGACCAAGCTCTTACGAAAGAACGCGCCGGTGGCAGATGATAATGAATCTTGGGCGTTGTATTCAGGTTCCGTTCCAGGGCTCTGTTAATCTTATCGACATTGGCACGAATTATTTGTCCTGCCGAATCCAAATTGTTACGCTGGTAATACTCCATATAAGCCTCCTCAACAAAGTTCAGATTGGCACAGATTGTTGCAGCATACAAAGCCTTATCGCCCATACGGCTGATGTTGTTGTTTAGATCCGATATCTTACTGGTAATAATGTCGTTGGTGTTTTGCTCATTGGCTTGTATCAGGTAGTTTCTGCTGATTAAAATAATAAGCAAAAGAGCAGCTAATACCGCCAAAGTAAGTGGCAGGGTAAGTTTAAATATCAGCTTGTCCTTTAGTTTTAATTTTTGGTTGTTGTTCATATTGCTCATGGTGTACTCTTTTATCTTCATAAAAAAATAGTCGAAATATTATAAATCGAAGGCAGGTTTCCAGGTAAGCATTATTACCGATACATAGCTTAATTGCTCATGTGTGCCCCCTTTTATAAAGTCCATGGTTTCCGTGCCTTTAACAAATCCGTTAATCCATTGGAAGTTGAGCTCAGGATAAGGGTTGTAGCTTAACACAATGTCCATTTCTGCACCCAGAAATTTGTTCAGGTATTGTCCGGCATTGGCAGGATGAGTATATTCATGCGGCAGTGTAAAGGTATGGAACGTGGTGCCCAATTGTATTTTTTCGGAAAGATTAACTTTTGCACCTGCGTATGCGTTAAATATACCGGCAGAGCTTACGGGGAAATAGTCCATGTAGCCCATGTATTTGTGTTTTGCTCCGTAAAGCCTGTCAAAAATATGTGATGTAGTTTGCTGTTGGTTAGGATCGTCACCGCTAAAGAGATCGAAGCCGGTAAAGGCGCTTGATTTTTCTGTTAATAACAGATCGGCTTGCAGCATTAGCATGTGCGCATTCACATCTGCCCCGGCCGGTGTTTCTCCCGATTGCAGGTATCCTGTTGTATTGATGGAGAAGTTTTCGATTGGGCTAAATTTTATCGTTGCACCATAGGTGTATCTCGAATAATAAGAACTGCTTGTGTTGGGTTTTGCGTTTAAGTCATTTACTGCCAAAAGCGAGAGGTTTAATCTTTCGTTAAACTGATGATGAAACCAGGCATAAAACATGGCTTTGTAATAGGGTAGAGGATACAAAGATTCAAAATCATCGCTTGCAGTTTCATTGTTATAAGCAAGACCTGTATGCACCTTTGTTTTGCTGCCTGAGTATTTTAACAGGAGCAAGTCATGCTGTGTACCAACCTGGTTCCAATTAGTTGCAGCCAAAATACGTTGGTTGTCATATTTTAATACCTGCCGACCTATACGGGCTTGTAGTTTCTCAAAAATGGACACCTCAAGCCAGGCTTCCTTTAAATGTATTGTCGCAACATCAACTTTTGAAGGTGTTTCGCCCCAAGTGCGTACATCCTGAAAGCTTAAGCGTCCCGTTACTTTATTACGCGAAAATGAGAGACCCAGTAATGAGCGTTGCGAAATGACGAATTCCGCACTCTCTCGCTCTATCGCCTGGGAGTTTTTGTAACCATTACGCAGCTCGGCTCTGGGACGGTATTCAGCATCTAATGTAAGTTGTCCAAATGATGATTGAACCAGGAAGAGAAGTGTTGCAAATAGGAGCGTTCGTTTTATCATAAACAAGGTTTGGGTTTTAAGTGCAAAATATTTTCGTCTCGGAACTTAGTGCCCAATTGTCTATATCCGTTTGGGAGAATAATTTCCGGCCATATTTTTGGCACGATGTAAGGTGTGTTTGCCAGTGTGCGGGTCTCCTGTCTGTATAGTGTAATTGGAAAGATCCTGTATTTTTAGCATTTGTAATCTCGGTTTTGGTAGTTTGTAGGTATTTTATTGATGTATGATCAATTTGCAACGCTTTGTGACTAATCAAATTACAAAATATATCATGTTATGTCAAATAAAATAATCGGCAACGGGCCGTTCTGATATATGAACCTAACGGCACCCCCCCGTCGATTTAATTATTAGTGTGGTTTCTGAGGTTGAGGTTAAGGTTGAGGTTGAGGTTGATAATGAGACTAAACAGCCCTGTCTCGCCTCAGGCGAGATAAACATACTCAACTAAACAGCCAGAGAGACCGGGAGACATGGAGACCAGGGGAAAGGGGGCGTAGAGGTTGAGGCTGAGAGTAAGATCAAAGATCAAACCTGCCTGTCCGAATTCTATGTTAAAAGCAAGTTTCATTTACTAATTTTTCACTTCTACTCTTACAAAATAACTGCGATGACAAAACTTTAGACAGGCCATAGATGTTGGTTTTAGGAGGCTGCAGCAAGCACTAATGATGTGTGACATAAAGAAGTAGCATGCTGTTTTTCTTGCCATTGGTGTCGACAATGCCCTATAAAATAATGACTGCTCTTTTTTTTTTTCTCCTTGTTCTTTTGTCTGCAGCGACAAAAGAACCAAAAGCGCCGCCGCTATAATAAAACACCTAAAAATGCTGCGAACTCACTAAATCCATTTAACTTGAACGCTTCTTATCATTTTATACGACAACAGAAAATGGCGCGTTCTTCGAACAGAAATGGATTCTTAACGCTCGTTCTTGCATTTTCTTTACGGCGTTTTATTAATGCGGATTTTTGCTCATAGTAATGAGTTAAACCCTTTAAAAACAGTCAGCTTGCTCCTATTACCTTCCAGATATACTATTCTCCCATGGAGACGAGTCGGTCAGGACATCACCTATAGCTGGGGCACTAATGACGAACCTTACATCTATGATTAATGAGCCATTTTCACATATGGCGTTCCCCTGTTTACTATTGCAAAAACTCTTGTTATTGGCTTGAAACGCACGACAGGCAGGCATTGTAGCGATTGTTTTCAAGAAATTAAGGCGCCGAAGGTGCCGTAAGCAAAAGCACAGGGCAACGCCCTGTGTTTTTAACAGGCAGGAATCACTCGCTTCAACTACCCGGGTTGCCACCTATGGCCAGGTTCATGAAGCGAAAAGGAGAAAGGACGAACGAAGAGAAGAGAAGAGACGAAGAGGCCTGCTCTTATTTCCTTCACGCCCACGCACCACCCCTCAATTATCCCGATAAATCGGTACAGGCTAAAGGGATCCTGCCCGCGTCTTTATATCTGCGCGTTGGAGTGCCCACTGCCTACCGAAAGGCAGGCTCTCGAAGGCAACGTTTAGCTACTTTCGACTCCGCTCGGGAAACACGGGAACCTCAGGAAGCACGAGAAGATTTTTTCGGCAGGCTCAAGGACCACCTTTAATTGAACCATACAAAAAAATGACGTCTGTAGGGCGAGACTCGATTTTACTGATGACATAGCGAACCGCCCGGTACGAGAACCTTTCATGATTGTTCTGTTATGTTTTTAGTCCTAATTGGTTGTATCTTTCTTCAAGTAAATCTTTATAGGCTGTTTTCATGTCGTTTGACAGGAATGATCGATCGATCCAATCGAATGCTTTGGGTTTATTTTTTACCAATCTGTTGAAGCTTCCTTTGATCTGTTTGGGCGTCAATCCCAATTCGTCTCCCAATTGTACAAAATGTGCTTTTTTTAGCTTTTTTTTCTTTCCACCAAGTGTCAGTGCCAGTTCTTCCGGATCTTCCGGAAATATTATGGCTACATTTAACAAATCATAAGCGGGAGATAACACCCAGCCCGAAGGACCTTCTATCATGGAGAAATTCTTCAGGTGCATATCATTATTCCCGGTTAAAATAGAGAATAGTACGATGTCAAAGTAAAAAGTCTTGTCCAGTAGTGTGTTACTTGAATAGCGCCCCAATGCTTTTCCAACTTTTTCCATTGAACTTCGGTATTTGTCAAATGCTTCGGTAATTTGAAACATATCGATCATGTGAATCTTCGAACCGGCTTGTGTCCGATCAACTCGTTTGGTTATATAGGAAAGTTCTCCTGATGCTAATCTAATTAATGATGATGGTACTACCTGGATTCCCAAAGATGCTGCCATTCGCATTGTTACATGTTCGTTTGCTGGCATTTCAGGAAATCTGTCAGAAGGTGGTTTGAAAATATAATGTCCTCCAAGTGCCCCAACTACGGTCAATCTTGTGTCGGATGTCTCTTTGGTTTTTTTGACTACTGACATGGATAGTTTTGCCTGAACACCAGGGACAGCAACACTTCTCTCAACAACCTTTTTCGCAAGCTCATCCATTTGATCAAGGGAATATTCAATTTCTGGAGGCGTGGGTGTTCCAAAGAATTCCATTGAACATTTCTTGTGAAAGTCATTATCCCCTTCAATGGGTTGGTAACAATATAAACATCTATTTTCCATCTTTTTCTACTATTGCTTGCTCGTCGGGTAGGCAGGGTTCCACGCTCACTGCACCAATGCAATTTTGACAGCAAGCCAGTAGTAATCCCATACGGTCATTTTTATTTATTTTCCAGTTTTCTGAAGCTATGTCCAACAACCAACCTTCCGGAATCAATCCTTCAAAAAAAGGAAAAAGTCGCTTTTCGGTATAGGGTTTAATTCTAACAGGCATTGTAAAGGTGATGAAGTCATTTGGATGCTCTTTTACGTATTTCTCGTCATACTGAAATACATACTCACCTTCATCCGTTTCAGTAACCCTGCCTGCAAAATAATCTTTATAAAATACTTTTCCCTGTCTCATTCATTTAGATCTTTACTTTTAACAGGTGCCAGTTCATGCCCAAACATCTGAAGCACCAGGTTCACTTTATCTAAATTCAGATTTGTTTTACCTTGTTCGATTTTACGTATAACAGTAAGCGCAACTCCTGCACGCTCAGCAAATTCTTCCTGCGTCAGATTTACTTCCTTTCTACGTTCTTTCACAAACTCTGCTAATTTGCTCATTATATGTATTTAGATATAACACCTGGTAAATATACATAAATTATATGTAAGTAGATATAATCAGGAAGTGAAGAATCAAATTATATGCAATTAAATATATTAGTATAGAGCAAGCACTATTTTATATTTTTTTGCATATAGCCTA
>JAWOEH010000018.1:0-10276 GCA_046482855.1 Bacteroidales bacterium
ATCGTTGTGCTCACTGCCCCGCAGCAGGGTGCCGCCAAACCCGGAGCCGATCTCAAAGCCCTTGGTGGCCGGCAGTGACATCACCGCCTTGGCCAGATCCGCCTCCATCCTCCAATAACGAGTTGAGCAACCAGTACAATGTGCGGGGAGGAAGTTTTGATGAGAATATGATCTATGTGAATCACATTGAAATTTACCGTCCTTTATTAATACGCTCGGGTAAACAGGAGGGGCTGAGCTTTGTCAATTCCGATATGGTCTCCTCCATTCGGTTTTCGGCTGGCGGTTTCGATGCCAGTTATGGCGATAAAATGGCTTCGGTGCTGGATATCCGGTATGCTGTGCCCGATACCTTTACAGGCAGCTTTTCGGGCAGTCTGCTGGGGGCACGGGCGCATTTTATGGGGCGCGATGCTTCGCGCAGGTTCACCTACAACATTGGCGCCCGCTATAAAACCACCGGCTACCTGCTGAATACTACCGAAACCAAAGGTGATTATGATCCCCGTTTTTTTGATGTGCAAAGCTATTTTACCTACCAGTTGGCCACACGTTGGCGCCTGGAGTTTCTGGGGAACTATAATAAAAATCGATATGCTTTTACGCCAACTACCCGCAGTACCTCCTTTGGCACACTCTCCAATGCCTTAAATTTGCAAGTGTATTACGAGGGTGAGGAGCGGGATGAATTTGAAACCGGAATGGGCGCCTTTTCGCTCATTTATGAGGAGGAGAACAAATGGCAGGTACAGCTATTAACCTCGTGGTTTGCAACTGCCGAGCTGGAGAATTACGATATTTTGGGGCAATATTCGCTGAATGAGCTGGACAAATCCACCGACTCGCAAACCTATAGCGATAGCCTGATGAATTTAGGCGTGGGTTCGTTTCTAAATCATGCCCGGAACCAGCTTTATGCGCAGGTTTGGGCCGTGGGCATACGTGGAGGTCGCTACTGGCGAAATGCCGAACTGCGTTGGGGAGCCACCTATAAAAAGGAGACTATCGACGATGAATTGCGTGAGTGGAAGTATCTCGATTCGGCAGGCTATTCACTTCCCCGGCAGGATGCGAGCGTAATGCTGTATGATGCACGCCGGGCGCAGAATACCTTATCGGCTCACAGGATTTCGGGGTACCTGATGGGTATTTGGGAACGATCAACAGGGTGGGGGCGCCTTTTTGTCAACGGGGGCATGCGCTTTCATTACCGCGATCTTTCCGAAACCTTATTGCTTTCCCCACGGGTTTCAGCTTCTTTGGTGCCCGATTATGCGCCCAAATTGCGCTTTCAGGCCGCTGCAGGCCTCTATTATCAACCTGCCTTTTATAAGGAGATGCGGCGCCCCGATGGAACACTTAATCTGCAGAGCGACCCACAGCGAGCCATTCACTATTTACTGGGCGCGCGATGGCAGTTTACTGCCTGGGAAAGGCCTTTTCAGCTACACGTGGAGGCCTTTTATAAAGATTACAGCAACCTTGTGCCTTACAAACAGGATAATGTGCAGCTGCAGTATGCCGGCGAAAATTTGTCGGAGGGTTTTGCTACCGGCCTGGATATAAAAATAAACGGGGAGTTTGTGCCTGGGGTACAATCATGGGCCAGTTTATCGCTTATGAATACCCGCGAAGATATTGAGGGCGACACCTATACCAATGCTCTGGGCGAAACGGTAGCCATTGGTTCCTTTCCCAGACCCACCGACCAGCTGGTGAATTTTAGCATGTACTTTCAGGATTATGTGCCGGGAAATCCCGATTACCGGATGTACCTGAGTCTGCATTATGGCAGTCGCCTGCCTTTTGCTTCACCGGAAACCGATCGGTACGATTCGGTGTTTCGCATGCCTCCCTATAGGCGCGTGGATTTAGGCTTAACCAAAGCCTTTCATTTGCCGCGTTTTGCGCACATTGAAAAAATGGAGCTGAGTGCCGAAGTGTTTAACCTTATCGACATTGATAATACCATAAGTTACCTGTGGGTAAAAACGGTTAGCAATCAACTGGCGCAGTCGGGCTATTATGCCGTTCCCAATTACCTTACCGGGCGGTTGTTAAATTTGCGGTTTCAGGTACATTTTTAAGTTGAATGGATCATGCGTTATAGCTGACTCCAACAGTGTGAATGCAAGGCACTGATGGTGGCGTAAACCTCGGCAATACCCTTTGTTCGTTTTTTATTTTTTTGTAACACAACGTCTCTCAAAGGAAACATCTCGCCTGAGCCTGTCTGCCGAAGGCAGGGCCATCGCCTGAGGCGAGACAAGCCAAGTTTCACGAAGGAAAAATAATACGCCAATCAACGCAAAAGTACACGCGTTAATAGATTTCAGAACATTAGTAAGAAGTGCGATATGTATTCGCTTCAACTACTGGTGTTGCTATTGCTGTCCTCCCTGCCTTTGGCAGGTAAACCTTGAGGGACCTGCCTGCCGGACAGGCAGGGGTGGTCGAAGACCGGAGGGTGAATATAATTTACCTATTATCCTCTGATGCCGAAGGAGTCCTCACGTGTGGGTTGCAGGATAGAAATAGGGCTGCGGCATAACAGCATTTTGGAAATGGAAAGGCCCTGAAAGGGCTGTAAGCATCAGTTTGCCAACATCTTTACGACTGCATCCATGATATGTCTTTCTCTGTACTTTTTTCTTGCGCGCAAGTCAGCTTGGCCGACGCGCTTAAATCAGTAAATTGGGTATCTGATTGTCTCCCGCTGAGTTTTATCTTTATGCGACTAGTTGAACAGGTTGTTAATACAGCACCTTTTCATGCGATAATATAAAAAAAAGGGTATTGAGCGAATAGCACATTAAGGAGAAATGGCGCGTTAGCGCTATAATCTTCGTAGATAAATAAATGGTATAAAATATAAGGGGCGTAGCCCTGATATCAAAATTTAAAAACATGCCATATATATCCGGCTATATACCCAATATGTGTTCTCGGTACAAAGAAAATCACGGGTATTGAGTGGATGCCCAATGAATCAGTAAAATTGATATCTGTAAGCAATTATAAAAAAACGTAGTATTGTTCTTATCTGCGAAAGCCCACGGTGCCACACGTGTGGGTTGCAGGATAGAAATAGGACTGCGGCATAACAGGATTTCGCAAAGAATAAGCAAAGTTTTGAAAGAGCCGTAAACCATAGCAAAGGGTAACGACTAAACAACTAAACAACTAAACGATTACCCCCCCCTGCAGGAAGCTTTGTTGTTAAAAACGTGTCGGTGGGAACACCAATAACCAATAACACTTTTCATTTTTGATGGTCAATTTTTACCTTTTTACGCTTATCTTTGATCCTAAATGAAACGCCAAAAATTGAATCAGAATGAAAGCGGGATTACAGTTTGGATTTACGGACGCCGATAAAGAGCAAATGCGCAAACATGGCATACGCCAGAGCAGTGTGGAAACACAGATGGAGAATTTTGAAAAAGGCTTTCCCTATGCTCCGGTAGTGGCTCCAGCCACTACCCACAAGGGTATTTATCAACTCTCCGATGAGCGGTTGCATACCTTAGTGGAACGTTACGATAACTGGCAGGGAGAAGTGGAGAAGTTTGTGCCTGCTTCAGGTGCAGCCACGCGCATGTTTAAGCATCTTTATACCTTTCTGGAGAACCGCAAAATGACCCCTGAGGTGGAAGAGTTTCTGGAACAGATGGAGTCCTTCGCCTTTTTTCCTACATTGGCAGCTCACTATCCCGGTCCTCTTATGGAGGATGTTAAAGAAAGACCGGAAAGAGTGCTGGAATATTTGCTCACCGATAAAGGGCTGAACTACGGCTGGTTGCCTAAAGGATTAATTCCCTTTCATGAGTATGACGATAGTCAGCGCACTCCTTTTGAGGAGCATATTGTTGAAGGGGTGCTGTACGCTAAAAATGGCGAGAAAGTATCGATTCATTTTACTATTTCGCCTGAACATGAACTGGCGTTTAATAAATTGTGGGCTAAACTTTATCGGTACTACGAGGAGAAATACGCAGTGCGTCTGGAATATACCTACTCCTTTCAGCATGCCGGCACCGACACCATAGCCGTTACTCCCGATAACAAACCTTTTCGTACCGAGTCGGGTGAACTGCTATTCCGCCCCGGAGGACATGGTGCCTTGTTAGGGAATCTTAACAGCCGCAATGTTGACATCCTTTTTATAAAGAATATCGACAATGTGGTGCCGGATGGAATAAAGGAGGTTACAGTGACCTACAAGAAAGCTTTGGCAGGCTTGCTTTTAGAGGTGCAGGAGCAGGTTTTTCACTACCAGAAAATGTTGGATACAGAGAAATTTGAGGAGGTGGAAAAACAGACATTTGATTTTCTCATGGAACAATTTCCAGGGTGCTTGTCGCCTGATTACTGGAAGATGCCTATGGAATTGCGGCAATACGTATTGTTCCGAACCCTTTTTCGTCCCATACGCGTTTGTGGTATGGTGAAGAATGAAGGCGAGCCTGGCGGAGGCCCATTTTGGGTGGAACACCCCGATGGGTCGCAAACCCTACAAATTGTGGAGATGGCACAACTAAATATGCACGATAAGGATACGCAAAGTAGCGTAAATCGTGCAACTCACTTTAATCCCGTAGACTTGGTATGTGGCGTGCGAAACTATCACGGCGATAATTTTGATCTCCCTTTGTTTCGAGATGATAATACAGGTTTTATTGCCGAAAAATCCTATAATGGCAAGAAAATAAAAGCCCAGGAACTTCCGGGTTTATGGAATGGCGCCATGGCACGTTGGCATACCCTGTTTGTGGAGGTCCCTATTGAAACCTTTAATCCGGTAAAAACGGTAAACGATCTTTTACGACCGATGCATCAGGTTGAATAGCACAAAGAAAAAAAGATAGAAAAGGCCCCGCTGAGCATTTCCTGCTTAACGGGGCCTTTTTATTGCTTAATCTTCTGTTCGGGTCCGATGGATTTTCTTGCAGAAAAAGTTTTAGCGTGAAGGATTCGAGTTAGGGGATCAGTTCCTCCTCAAAAAGTACCGACCAGGGGGCCAGCCAGTTAATTTCGCCGGGGGCGAAAGCACCCTTGTAGTCAACTTGCTGAAAGAAGGCGTTTTCCCATGAATACAACGGCCCAAAATTGCTGTTTTCTGGTGTTAGCCGGTATACACCTTGATCATAGCCAATGCCTGTATTGAGGAATTGGTTGTTCATGGCTGTAAACTGCTCATCAACGAAGGCTTCGTAAGTTGATGAGGGATTTCCTGTGCGGTTTATAATGGTGAAGATGTTGTTTTGTGTATTGTCGGCAACCTCATAAAAAAGGTTGTTGTACAATGCCAAACGTCCCTGCACCATTTGATTATAGGAGTGTGCTGCTTCCTGGGTTACTTCAATCTGAATGCCCCTTTTTTGTTGCACAAACAGGGAGTTGTAATAGATTCCCGCACCATTGTCGTTAAATTGCATCAGATAATCCTGCTCGGAGTAGCTGTTGCCAATGTAAGTGGCATTGGCAATGGCCGGAGTGGTATAGGGCAAACCCAGGTGGTCTTCATCCGAGCCCCCATCGTGTTCGGCCAGGTTGTCGCCCAGGTAGGGTGATTGGATTCCTGCTATAAACTGCAGATTTCCATTGTAACCTTGATCGAAGTCAAAGGCATCGTCGCCGCAGAAGGCTGCCAAAAGATGCGTGGCATTTACCGTACCGCCAAAGAACTCAAAGCCATCGTCTTCATTGGAGATGACCTCGATGTGGTGAAGCGCTGTTTTATTGCCAACGCCTGCCAGGGTAAGGCCGTTAATTTCATTGCCCTCGCCAATGTTGGTACCCCCGTGGCGGATGGATACATAAGCCATGGTGCCGGAATCGTCGGCCGGATTGTCGCCTCCATATATTCCCCGACGCTCCTCGGTGGGAATGCCTTCAACTTTACTTACTCCCGAAGCTGTATTTATGGGGGCATTGCCCAATACAATAACCCCGCCCCACAGGCCTTTGGCCTCGTAAGGAATGGATCCGGTAAGATCATCTCCCTCAACGGTAAAGATGATAGGCTCCTCGGGTGTACCTTCGGCAATGATGCGTGCCCCGCGAGCCACAATCAGTGCACTGGCATTGGTGCCTTGTCCGGGTTTTGCACGAATGACGGTGCCAGGCTCGATGCGCAGGGTTTGTCCGGGATTAACAAATACCAGGCCATCGAGCAGGTAGGTTTTCTCCTTCACCCAAGTGACGGTGCCTGTACCGCTACCTGCATCCTCGATAATTTGCTCTTCGTTTACGGAGATATCGCTTTTTCGGCAACCACCAAAGATCAACAAAGTGGTTAGGCTGTATAGGAAAAGTTTTTTTAACTGCATATGCTTGTCAGGTTAAATGGCAATTTCTACGGAGAAATAGAGGGATTGATGATTTCCCAAATTGGCTGCATAAGGTACCCAATCCTGGTAGTTTAGCGCAATGTGAACATGTTTTGTCGGGGCAAATTCAATCCCCCCCACAAGGGCACTTCCGTCTTTTGCTAAATTCCAGTTATAGGGTTCGCTCCCGATGGTATTTGAGGAGAGCTTGTCGTACCGGGCAAAAAGTTCCCATTTATCAGTAATGTAAACCGTGCTATAGAGCGAAAGCCCCTGTCGGTTATGATCTTCCCGATACCTGTCGTTAAATTGCAGGTTGTATTCGATACCTATTTGACCTATTTCAGGCAGGGTGTAGCCAATAAAATGTGCCAATGTAATTTGCGCTTCGGATTGTGCCATGTAATCACCATACCAGCGGAGTGTCAGGTTTTTTATGGGCAGAGCGGTGATTCCCAGCCCTGTTTTATAGGTATTGTCGTTTTGCAATTGGTTATAGCCCTCTCCGTTCATAACGCTTGCATCTACTTCCAGATGGGGGGAGAACCGGTAGCTTACGGAGAGACCTAAATCGGCACTTGAGCCAAACTTGTGTTCATCCTGAAACGATTTGTACAAATATCGATAGCCCCAGTACTTTTCTTGTAAATTAAACAAGTTCATACCAATAAGGCCAAAGTTTATGGAAAGATCGTTATGCTGATAACTGAGTTCGGCCTTCTTGAAATAGGCGTAGCGTTTTAAAAGATCATAAGGAGAATTCTGCTCCGGCGAACCAATATCCAGTAAAAGGTTTAGGTTAAAATGAGCATCCAGGTTGTGTTTGTAGCCCAGGTAAGCGCGTTGCACCTCAAAAGCAGATTGATCTTCACGCGACTCAATGAAAGAGGCGTGGAAGTTTGAATAGAGCTTTCCATATACCCGGCCATTGGAGGTTTCCTGGGCATTGAGCTGCAGCCCCGAAAGGACAACAGCTGTTGTAAGCAATAGATTTCTAAAGCGTTTCATGCGTAGTTAACAATGAGTTTACATTTTGCTATGGGCGTTAATAATTTGATCACATCAACTTCAACTTCTTTTCATCTGTTTGATTGCAGAGCACCCTATATTTGCAGTAAACAAACAAAGGAAATTCTACAGCTATGAAAAAGATATTATTCGTTTTATTCGTTTCAGTGTTCGCATTATCAACTGCTTTCGGCAGCGAAGATAAGAATAATAGCGAAACACGTAAAGCCGCAACCATGGAAATGGCAGGAACTGTAATTGACGCCTCTACAGGTGAAGCGCTCACAGGCGTGGCTGTTACTATTGAAGCCACTGGCGATGTGGTGTATACCGATTTTGACGGAAACTTTACCGCCCGCATAACTGGCGAAAATGCTTCGGCAAAAATCTCACTTGTTTCCTATAAGGAGGCTGAAACTACTTTATCGGTAAGCAAGGAGAATAAAATTGCGATTGAACAATTGTAGAGAAGTATATGTAGTAGATTTGAATCCGGAACGATTGTTCCGGATTTTTTTGCATCTAACCTGTGCTATTCATAAATTAACATTTTATTTTGTGGCATAGAAATTAGTATTGTAAATAATTTTCATGAAATAGGCTAAACGCAAATACTATGCTTGATATTTTTAAACGCAACACCTTTCACTCCTTAACTGACCCTCGATTGACTTCGGAAAATACCTTGCAACTCGATCTTTCCGAAAATAATCCCGAATTAAGTGTTAATGATGTACAGGATGCTGAAAGCCTACAGCACTGGCTTGACAATCAACTGAAGAAGCATAATAAAGAGTATGCCATTGGTGGCTATCTGGAAGAGCGGCTGGTGTACAAGCGCAGCACGCATTTTAATAATGTCGATGGGGAGTCAAGAACCATTCACCTGGGCACCGACCTTTGGGGCCCGGAACGTTGGCCGATATTTGCTCCAATGGCCGGACGTGTGCACAGCTTTCAGGAAAATAATAACTATGGCGATTATGGGCCTACCATTATTCTGGAGCATCATTTGAATAATCAAACCTTTTACACCTTGTATGGTCACTTGAGTCGTGACTCCATTATGGGGATAAAGAAGCATCAGGAAGTTGAAAAGGGCCAGCGCATAGCCCTGCTAGGAAACCCGATGGAGAATGGCAACTGGCCTCCCCACCTGCACTTTCAGCTGATTATGGACATGGAGGGCAGGGAAGGTGACTTCCCGGGCGTGGCTGCACCCAGCCAATTGAGTAAATTCAAACATTTGTGCCCCGATCCAAATCTGATTATTCAGTTTGAGTAGAATGGTACAGGGTACACGGTATGTGGTATAAGGTCTGTGGCTTGTGGTGCATGGTATAGTTTAATTAGGTTCCCCTACTTGTTTTATCTGCCAAAGGCATCAGGAAAAAGGGGGTAAAAAACAATGTCCGCAAGTATTCACATTGTTGGTGTTTTTTAGGCCCTGAAAGGGTCGTTAGTTAAAGCTTCGCTCCTTTCATTTTTTTTGTAACACAGCGTTTTACAAAGGAAAATTTACACACCAATCAACGTAAAAGTATTTGCGGCAATGGAGTTCTGAACATGTGCAAAGGGGTGCGGCAAAACAGCATTTCGCAAAAAAATCAAGGTCCTGAAAGGGCCGTCAGCTAAAGCACAGGGCAACGCATGCCTAAACGTCTAAACCCCAAACGACTAAATCCAAAACCCTCAAACTTCCAACCCCCAAAACCGGAGTCGCTGGAATTCAGCCATGCAAAATAGACCCTGAAAAGATTTCCGGACGTTGTCCTTGGATGCGGTCAAGTGCAAGGACCGCCTCCTGCACGCCGGAAACCAGAAACCCGTTCTTCCGGTCCTGGATCAGTTCGGGCATGCTGCCCCGGTTGACGGCAATCACCGGGGTGCCGCAGGCCATGGATTCAATGACACTCAGGCCGAAGGGTTCGTCAAAATTGATGAGATGCAGCAAGGCTGCGGCCTTGCCCAGAACATCATTTCTTTTTTCAGGCCCGATGCTTCCCAGATAGGTTACCCGGTCGCCATCGATCAGGGGCCGGATATGTTCATTAAAATAGGTTTCATCCTGGATGATCCCGGCCATGACCAGTTTTCTGCCCGAAATTCCGGCAACTTCGATGGCCTCTTTGGCCCCCTTATCCGGATGGAACCGGCCCAAAAACAAAAGAAACTCTTCAGGATGGGGTTGAAAATCAAATTCGGTCAGGTCAATGCCGTGATGGATGGTCCTGATATAGTCGAGATCCGGGTTTCGGTCAGCATCGCTGATGGACACATAAAAGGTTTTTTTGTTGTATTTTTTAAACACCGGCAGAATTTCAGGCGATGAAAACCCGTGGATGGTGGTGACCACCGGGGTGTGGGTCAATCCTGTATAGGTCAGTGGCAGATAATCAAAATGGTTGTGAATGATGTCGAATTCTTCAGCATGATCAAACAGTTCGGAAATATGAAGGCATTCAGACACCTTTGGGATGATGGTGGGATCGTCTTCATATCCTTTGGCGCAAACCGCATGCAGGGCCGCATGGGTCAAAGAATCTTTTGTGGCGAACAGGGTGACATCAAGGCCCCGTTTCACCAGGCCTTCCGTTAAAAGGGAGGCCACTTTTTCCCAGGGACCGTAGTGCACGGGCGGCGTCCGCCAGGCAATGGGGGACAGCATGGCAATACGCATCAAGTTTCCTTTTATATGAAAGTTTTAAGTGTTAAGTTTTAAGTTTTAAGCCAATACCTGTCGGCTAAAAGCTAACAGCTTTCATGATTTGTTGTGCCCAGCAGGGCATGGCCGTTATTTAATATCCGGGGACTGGAATAACGGCGGTTGGTTGAGTATTTCATCGGCATAGAGCTTTTGCAGGGTCAGCAAGGACAAAAGCCATGCCAGCGTAGATTCTGCGCCCTGATTCTGGTTAATGCCGTCCACCATGAGC
>JAWOEH010000226.1:0-8888 GCA_046482855.1 Bacteroidales bacterium
TCTACTAACCTATGCGGGTTGGCCAGGTTGGCTTGCGCGCCATGCGTTGGGGTGAATGGCCAATCGCTTGTATTTTTTATAAGGCAGCTTGCTTGGCTTATCTGAAAATACAGGGATTGGACAGAGCGGGTTGAAGCATAAGCCAACCTTGATTTTTTGGTACTTTTTCATTAAGGAAAAAGTACAGGAAACCCACAAGTAGAACTAAAGGGATAGAATTTCGACATCCGCAATTATTTTGTAAGAGTAGAAGTGAAAATTTAGTAAATGAAACTTGCTTTTGACATAGAATTCGGCATCTATCAAGAATTTGCCCGTTGGACTGTGGAGGCAGACAAGGTGCTTACTTTTTAAATAGCAATGCCTTTCTGTGATTTTTCGATAGCGGTAAAATAAAAAGGGGGTGGCTACGTGCCAACCCCTTTTTATTTCCGGTTAATTGCCCGATTACATCATCTCTTTCATCGCCTTGTAAGCTTTGTCGCCATATACAATTGAAGGTCCGCCTCCCATCACAACAGCTACACCAATGGTTTCCACAATCTCCTCTTGTGTAGCTCCGGTTTCAAGGGCAGCTTTCACATGACAGGCAATACACCCTTCACAACGAATGGTAATAGCAATACCCAGGGCGATTAACTCTTTCTGCTTTGCGGTCAAAGCGTTATCTTTGCCTGTGGCTTTGTGCATGGTTACAAACCCTTCGGCTATACCGGGATTTTCCTTTGATAGAATTCCTATAAAGTTCGATACATCTTTCGCTTGATCTTCAAAATTTGCCATAATTATTTAGTTTAATGTTCAACTTAATGAGCATGTTACAATCTGTGTGTAGTAACATTTTCCCCTTGTGGTTGTTTGTGGTGCTGCCATGTTGTAAAACATATTGTATGAATCAGGTACGCAAATGCCATATTGTGTGTATGAAAAGTTGTACTTGAAATGCTTTTGCATACCCTTCGTTGGCAGTTTACCGCCATCCCACAGAAATAGCTTGTCCCCAACCTGCATGCAAAACATTGTGCTTTTGGAAAAGGAGGATTGAATGTTGGCAACTATGAGAATAGCCATAATGCCTGAATTGTTCGGATATAAAAGATATACGATTTCTGTTTTCGTCTGGTTGCAGGGCATAATGGGGCGTTGTGTGGAAAGATCTTCATAGTCAATGCGTTTTGATGATTTTTTCTTAGATTTACTATCCCTATTGTCCGGAGAAATTTGGTTTCACCTGTTTAGATTGCTTCGGTTCTCTCACAAAGAATTGCTTCTATTGGATTTGACAGGGGGGGTGGGGTTGCCGATTATTGCGAACATAGGGAAGCAATCTGTTTTTTTACAAGAAAACCAATGTTCGATAATATTAAAAACACACAGGTATTGAGCGAATAACACATTAAGAAAAAAGGCGCGTTAGCGCTCTAATCTTCGTAGATAAATATAGGGGATAACATAGAAGGGGCGTAGCCCTGATATCAGAATATAAAACCTATAAGCCTGGGCCACGTTATTTTCATCTGTTTAAAGTGCTTTTTGTAGCGGTTATAAGTGAAACAAATGCTGAAATAGAGTTCGTTAAGGTTCCCGAAGCCAAAGAGTACCGCGAATCCCTTATAATAGGCGATAAGCAAGCCCGTGTCACCAGCCCAAACTACAGGCTTGTCATAAATCGTGTTTAGGAGGATCTTCCCGCAACCGAACTGCCCTCATAATCATCTTACCAAATAACAAACATAGGAAACAAGCGTATGAACAGAGCAGCCATCTTCCCAAATCTATTTTACCTGCTTGTAGGAATTCTTTTGTTACTGCCGGCATGCGAGGGAGACGATCTTGCCACCCGGTTGCCCGATGACGGCTATTACACCGGTACTTTCTACGCCCCCGATTATCACATTGAGCAAGATTCCGTGTTTCTGACTATTTCCAATGGGTATTATCGTTGCGATACCCGGCTTCCCTATAATTTTGGTGCCGGACGCCTGGAAGTAACAGGTACCACCTTCAACTTTGTCGATACCCTGTTCTTTGCCATTCCTGCCATGTATATCACCGGATTTGCTTTAAGTGGCGAGTACGCCTTTCAAGTCAACGGGAGGGAGTTGCTACTGGAAAAGGCTCAAGGAAGCGGAAAGCTGAGGTACCAATTATTTAAGGAAGAATAGAGGCCTAACAATTACCAGCCAATTTTTATCCAGTATTTCGGATCTTACCTTACCGGGTTTACTCCGAGGGTGATAGTTTTTTTGTATTTTTGGTGAGTGGAGGAAAGTGAACTATTCCACCAGAAATTGTACCTTTGTTTTCGGCTACGGACGATATGCTATAGGGTGTAGCCAATTGCCGATAGTGAACAGTTTCCGGATTTTCCTGTTTTGTTTACACACCAGAGTGCCGGGTTACATAAATAAACGAACCAGTATGCATTTACCATTACTTCAGGATATCCTCATCCTTTTAGGTTTTTCAGTGATTATTGTTTTTGTGCTTCAGCGATTGAAGCTACCCTCCATAATTGGTTTTTTGATTACCGGAGTTATTATTGGGCCCTATGGGTTAAGTCTGGTAAAGGCTGTGGAGCAGGTGGAGGTATTGTCAGAGGTGGGGATTATTCTGTTGCTCTTTGTTATTGGTATGGAGCTGTCCATTAAACAGTTAAGTTCTATAAAGCGCACGGTTTTTATTGGTGGTTTTATACAGGTGGGAATAACTGTGCTTGTCTCAGCTGTTATCTATCTTTTTTTGGGGCATACGTGGGGCGAATCTGTCTTTATTGGCTTTCTTTTTTCCCTATCCAGTACTGCAATTGTACTTAAAACCCTGCAAAACCGCAATGAAATTACGGCACCCCATGGCCGAAATGCGCTGGCAATATTAATTTTTCAGGACATCATTGTGGTACCCATGATGCTTATTACGCCTTTAATGGCCGGGGAATCCTCAAATTTGATGCTGAGTATTCTCTCACTCTTATTAAAATCGGCAGTAGTGTTGCTCATCACCTTTCTGGGGGCGAAATACATTGTGCCCAGGTTGATGCATGCGGTGGCAAAAACCAGGAGCAAAGAGTTGTTTTTGTTGGTTACCATTACTTTGTGTTTTGCCATTGCATTTCTAACTTCCGAAGCAGGATTATCATTAGCCTTGGGTGCTTTTTTGGCCGGGTTAATTATCTCGGAATCCGAGTATAGCTACCAGGCAACAAGTGTTATTCTTCCCTTTCGCGAGTTGTTTACCAGTTTCTTCTTCATCTCTGTGGGGATGCTGCTGGATTTGAGCTTTTTTATCAACAACCTACCGATTATTGGGGTGTTGCTATTGGTCGTATTTGTCTTAAAAACGTTGATTGTATCCTTTGCTGTGGCCGTACTGAAATACCCCACCCGAACCGTCTTACTCACCGGATTGTCGCTTTTTCAGGTGGGCGAATTTGCTTTCATTCTCTCAAAAGTGGGAATGAACTACAATTTGCTGGATGCCCATACCAATCAGTACTTTTTGTCGGTTTCCATTGTATCCATGATACTTACACCTATTGTTATTATTTTTGCTGAGAAGATTACGCATAAGTTTATGGGCATTGCCAAACTTGTTGGAATGGATACCGCTTTTCGTTCCGGTGTAACCCTGGAGTCATCCGACCAAAAAAAATTAACCAACCACCTGGTGATTATCGGCTATGGCATTAATGGCACCAATCTGGCCCGGGCAGCCGCCGCCAGTCAAATTCCCTATGTGGTTGTGGAGATGAATGCCGAAACCGTCAGACGTGAAAGAGAACGGGGCATTCCTATACTTTTTGGCGATGCCACGCAGGAACATATTCTTGAAACCGTTGATTTGGCAAACGCCCGAAGTGCTGTTATTGCCATCTCCGATAGCAGAGCCATAAGAATCATTACCAAAACAATACGATCTTTCTCCGAGTCACTCTACCTGGTGGTGCGTACCCGGTATGTTAAAGAAACCTCTGAGTTAATTGCCCTGGGAGCCGACGAGGTGATACCTGAGGAGTATGAAACCTCCGTTCAGATCTTTTCACATGTGCTTAAAAATTTCCTGGTGCCGGAAGACGACATCGATCAACTTATCAAAAAAGTAAGAGTCGATAATTATCGCCTGTTTAATGATGAAAAGAAACGACCGGATAGCTTTAAGCCCAGGAATTTGCCCGATTTTAATATTACCTGCCTTCGGATAACCACCGACAGTACAAAGTTGCTGCGGAAACCGCTCAAGGAATTGAATATAAGAGCTAAATATGGTGTCAATATTTTGGGGATTTCGCGTAAAAATGAGATGCTGGAGACGGTACAACCCAACGAAGTACTAAAGCATGACGATATCCTTTATATTCAGGGCAGTCAGAGCAATATTGAGCAATTTCATAAGCTCATAAAATAATCCGTTGAATAACGAAAGGAGAGGGGCGCTGGTTAACCGTTTTTGTGATTAAATGTAAGGCTGATTTTCCCGAAGTAGATAGGAATTATGGGAGTATGCCTGATTTTTACATAACCTGAACCTTTTGTAACAGTCACCTGTAAGCATCCATTTTGCTTGTGTATCTGTGATTTTTACTGGAAATAGCTTGAAATTACAGGAAGTACCAACGCGTCTCCGCCCTAAAATACCAATGTCTGTTTGTTACGTGTTGAGCATCTTTTTCAGGGATTTCCCTATTTTCTCGGGTTTTGTGTAGGGCGAAAATCTTTTTACAGGCTTGCCATCGGCATCTATCAGGAATTTGGTAAAGTTCCACTTCACACGCTTGCCAAAGGTGCCCCCTAACTTATCTTTTAAGTACTGAAAGATCGGGTGGGCATCGGGGCCATTCACATCAACTTTGGCAAACATGGGGAAGGTTACGCCGTAATTTAGCAGGCACCCTTCCGATAGGGATTTTTCATCTCCCGGTTCCTGATTGGCAAATTGATTACAGGGGAAACCTAACACAACAAACCCTTTCTCCTTGTAGGTTTCATAAAGCTTCTCCAGGCCCTCGTATTGTGGCGTAAGTCCGCATTTGCTGGCCGTGTTCACCACCAGCAGAACGTTTCCTTTGTAGGTGTCCAGGCTTATCTCTTCGCCCTGCAGGCTTCTGGCTGTAAACTGATGCACTTTTTGTTTCAGGGTGTGCCGGTTACGCCTTTTTTCTGTTTACCCAAGCCTTATAGGCACCTGTGGCCCACAATGCCCACACCACCAATACAGGCTGAAAAAACAGCCGGATGAGCCTTGCAGTATCGCTGTTTAGCCCAAATGCATCGGTTTGGTTTACATATTGGGCAATATTTCCCGGAAAGATCAGTACGAAAAATAGCGCTGCTGCCCAGCCTGTTAACGCTTTCCATTTTGTCAGGATCACCAACGACAGCCCTAAGGCAAGCTCTGCAATCCCCGAGACGATTACCACTAAATTGGCCGACAAAGGCAGCCAGTCGGGTACCTGGGCGGTAAATTCCAGGCGTGAAAAGGTCAGGTGACTAGTGCCGGTATAGAGCAAAAATACGCCCAGCAAAATCCGGAATACCGTGCGTACCCCGTTTGTTTTTGTGCCGTAGCTCCACTTTGGGAAGATGTTTGTTTTCATACCTTACAAGTTATGAAAATTATAGCGTATTGCAAGCATGTATGGGTAAATACTATTGGACTTGGGGTATTTGGGAAGATCCTCTGGTTCCTCATTTCCAATAGCAGGCCCCACGTGCTGGCATGCTTGTGCTGTTTTATTCTCTGAGCGGAAACGCCTTTGTTTTCGCGAATACAGGCTTTTGGAAACAGCTGCCGGAGTACTTTTTTTTTACAGCGCTGTAACTTCCTTATCTATACAGCCGTCTTAAAACGACTCTTCCAAAGAAGATCATTACATCCGTTTAACCATAATCACTATTTACAATGAAAAAAATGTTACTTTTTAGTAGTTTGCTATGTATGTCTGTGGCCTTACATGCACAAGAACCGGTGAAGTATCCGGAGCACGAAGTACGTATACAAACCCCCGATTCGGCGGTAGTATTGGCAGGTACCCTGGTGGTTCCCGAGGAGGCCAAAACGGGTACCGTAGTATTATTTGTCACCGGCAGTGGCGACCATGTGCGCGATCAGGTAATTTCCGGTACGCCCATGTTCAAGGTGTTGGCCGGAGCTTTGGCTGATGCCGGAATTGCCAGCCTGCGTCTCGACGACAGAGGTACAGGAGCCTCCACCGGCCCCACAGCCATGCAATCCACTACTGCCGACAGGGTAGAGGATATGCGCGCCGCTATGGCCTGGTTGCGCACCTGCCCGTTGGGCGACTTTTCCCGAATGGGTGTGATGGGACACAGCGAAGGCGCTGCCATTGCCATTCAAATGGGGGCAAAAGACCCCACACCCGACTTTGTGGTGTTGTTGGCGGCACCCGCCCTGCCCGGCAAGGAAGTGTGGTTGTCGCAGCAGTTTGAGGGGCTGAAGGACGATCGTTTTGATGATACCACCGTAGTAAACAGCCAGAATTGTCTGCGCGAGGCGGTCAGGCTCTCAGCCGGAGGTGCCACACCCACTGAAATGGCAACCAATACCCGGCGCCTGTTTCAACTCATTGGTATCGATCCTGCCACCGATGAAGGCAAGGAGAGTGTAGAGGGCTTTATCTCATTCATGAGCAACCCCTGGATGCGCTACTACCTGAGTTACGATCCCGCGCCCGACTTGCAACGCCTTGCCCTGCCCACACTGGCCCTTTATGGCAGTCACGATGCCTTGACCCTGCCTGCACTGAATGCTCCGGCTCTCCTGCAAGGACTCATTCAGGCCAATAACACCCACTACACGCTGAAGGTTATTCCCGAACAGGATCACTTCTTCCTGCGCAAACCCGGAGAGCCCGTGGGCGTGCATGTGTACCAGCAGATGGTGCTTTCCGATGAGCTTTGTAACATCGTAACACACTGGATTAACGAGTTGTAGGAAGATCCTCGCTTCAACTCAACACACTAATTCTTTCCGGATACTTACAAGCAGCAAACCCTCAAAGCGCCCTGACAAATGCGCCGGGCGAGCGGGTAGGGGAGGCTTGTGCCTTTATTCAAAATTGCTCTGGAATCGCTTTGTTTTCTTCTGCCGAGTTTTAGGTTTTTATAGGCAGCAATGGCTTCCCTGATTTTATGCAGGGAAGCTTCTTCTTTTCAGTCCAACTTGGTTTTCTCCTAAAAAGGCAGCCCGCTACTTCGCAGTTCTTATGGTATCCGTAAAGAGTTGCCGGGAAAAAGCTATTTTACGGTATGGTAAACTTTTAGGTTAAATTGTGTGAGGATTACCCCAATAAACACCATGGCCAGGCCTACAATGTCCATGGTTTTTACCATGTCGCCAAAGGCTATCCACGCCATCAGCATGGTTACCGGAGGCCCCAGGTAAAATAAACTGGCCATGCGGGTGGCGTCAATCCGTTCAATTAGCAAATACATTATGGCATAGGCACCCAGCGAAACAGCCAAAATTAACCATATCAGGGTGTAGATAAACTCCGGAGCCCATTGGGTGGTTAGTTTTTCGATGAAGATAGCCGGCAAAGCCAGGGCCAAAGTTGTGGCAAAACTCTGATAAAATAACGCCAGATCCACAGGGAGTTTGCTCGCTTCTTTTTTGATGTCCATCCGTCGTTGTATCAAATTGGCTATGGTAATGGCTACTACTGAGCCCAATGGAATCAGATAGCTCCAAACGGATGTGAGGCTATCAAAATTCATGCGCGAGGCTACGGTAACAAAAACGCCCAAAAAGCCCAGAGCCAGTCCCATCCATTGGTACTGATTTGTGCCTTCGCCCACAAAAGGTCCGGAAAGCGCACCCGTAACCAACGGTTGCAGAGCCACCACTAAGGCCACAATGCCCGCAGGTACCTGGTTGTCCAGAGCCAACAAAACGCATGTGAGCCAAACGCCGTGAGCCAACACACCAATAAGCATGTTGGGCGCGGCCACACGCCAACCCACCCACCGATAACGCTTACTTATCAGTAAGTAAAGAAAAACAATGCAGGTCAATGCCAGGTATCGCCAGAAAAGCAAGGTGAAGGGGCCGGCATAAGGGAGTCCGTACTCGGCACCTATAAATCCGGAGTTCCACAGCATAACAAATCCCACGGCTAAAAAAAGAGTGGTCCTGTTATTCATATGCGGGAGATTTTGAAATGGCTGTGCCATGTATTCCGAACATAGTGTCCCTCGCTTTTACTGGTTTCCTTATAAGTCTATACAAATCTATAGGTTTTCTGTTCATCGTCTTTTATTTCAATAGGATACACTTTAGATGTAAGCGGCCTCTAAAGTTTTGCAATCGGATATTTCCGCACAATGGGTCTGAAACAAACAACTGATGAGAGAGCGAATGGCTATTGCAGACAAGCATATCGAGAAGTGGGAGGGGACAAGTTCTCGAAGCGTGCATGTGCCAGATTCCGAGAATAGATGAAACGGGAATAGAGGATTTGGATACGTTAACTGCCAGGTGTTTGTATCTCTTTTCTATTAGCTTCATGACAAATGAACCTGTTTTTTTGTTATCTTGGGTACCATTAAGCAAAAAGGTCGCTATTTGTCAAATATGGAACCGGGGCATTTTGTGCGAACAAAATCGGTTGTTCGGTCAGATGATCTCCAATGCTACAGACCCGATAATTAGTTTGTGCATTCCTTTTTTTGCGTAATGCAAACAAAACCGGATAAACCTCATAAACCCTACACGATGAAAACAATTCTTTTCTTTATGGCCATGATGATGATGTCGTTATCGGCCGCATTTGCCCAAACCGAAACCTCTGTGCCCGATGATATCGTCTCCTTCCTTAATGGAAAGTGGCACAACTACAGCTTCTTTATTGCCGATGGCAATCCTGTTGGTAA
>JAWOEH010000009.1:0-5894 GCA_046482855.1 Bacteroidales bacterium
CCCCAAAGGATTATTTCTTTTGCTTTGTAATGGCGCTGCGCATATTCTACTGCCGCACGTAAATCCGGTAAGGCATCCACATAATCTGTCGACAATCCTTTTTCACTGGCTTGCTCAAATGCTTCATTCGTTATTCCGTTAACTTCTTTTCCCGAGCGTTGATCGATAGCCAGGCAACGAAAGCCCAATTCGTTTAATTTGGGAGCAATCTCCCGGTATTCTCCCCGGCTATATCCAGCCTGATGAAACAAGAGAATAAGAGGTTTCTCATTTCCTGCATTCGGATAATAATCGCCTTTCAACATGAGGCTGTCTGTGCTGTTGATTACAACTGATTCCCGCTCGGGGGCCGTTTCATTGTTTTGCTTGCAACCAAGCATCAGCATTATCAATGCAGATAAAATAAATAGTTTGTTCTTCATGGTATTGTGGTGTGTTAGTTTATACGTTTATTGGCTATCCGAGCATTCGGAACGGTTTGGTAAGATACAAAATCTTCTCAATTTACCAATATCATTAGTGTTGGGCTAATTGAATTACCCTGAGCCGATAATGGCGATGGATTAATTTTTCTATATTTCATCGCTTCTGTTAGTATAACCAGAACTGTTTATAGGTTTATGAATAAAATGAAGGGAATTTTTTAATGAGTAGAAAAGATATCAAGTAAACCAGTTCTTAAATTCTTGTTTTGGTTACTTGAATTTAGTTTCTTTGTACTCTTCAAAAATAGCAATCATGAATAAGCGTGCAAAGCGTTATCTAAAATGGCACAAGTGGCCGGGACTCATACTTGCTGCAATTTTACTTTACATGAGTATCAGTGGTATCTTAATGAATCATCGATCCTTCATTGGTGGGGTAGATGTGAATCGTAAAGCACTTCCTACTGATTATCACTACCACAATTGGAATTTAGCTGCTATAAAAGGTATCGAACAACTCTCGGCCGATAGTCTGTTACTATATGGGAACATAGGTATATGGCTTACCGATAGCGCCTTTACTCGTTTTGAGTCCTACGCTCAGGGATTTGAAAAAGGAATTGATAACAGAAAGATCTTTGATGTACATAAAACGGCCAATGGAAATTTGTATGCCGCATCACTTTTTGGTTTGTATGTATTCGATACAGTAGGAACTACTTGGGTAAGGCTACCTATAGAAGCTACGTTGCCTCGTTTTGTAGGGTTGGAGAGTCGGGGCGATACGCTGTATGCGATGAACCGTTCCTATCTGTTTCAGGGATTGGATAAGGGTACCGCCACCTCACTAAAAAGATTGGAACTACAGGCTCCTGAAGGATATAAACAGGAGGTAACTCTCTTTAAAACGCTTTGGCAAATTCATTCCGGTGAAATATTTGGCTTACCTGGTAAGCTATTTGTCGATTTTCTGGGTGTGGTAAGCTTATTGTTATCTATTACGGGTATCTTTTACTTTGTTGTCCCCGGCTGGATGAAGCGACGCAAGCGCAAAGGGAAAGAGGCAGCCCGACTGGCTGCTACCAACCGCTGGGCGCTGAAGTGGCATAATAAGGCAGGAACCTGGCTTTTTGTGTTCTTGCTCATTCTTTTTGCTTCAGGAATGTTTTTGCGCCCTCCGCTGCTTATAGCCATTGGCAATTCTCGTGTACGGCCTATTCCTTTTTCACACCTCCATCAATCCAATCCCTGGCACGATAAGTTTCGAGATATTTTGTATGATACCACACATAATCATTTTATACTTGCCTCCTCTGATGGACTCTTCTTTTTGGAAGATATCGAAAGCACTCCCCAAAAGTTTCAGTATCAGCCACCGGTGAGTGTAATGGGGATTACTGTGTTAAAACCATTTAAACAGGGAGCCTTCTTAATTGGTTCTTTTAGTGGACTATTTTTATGGCATCCTGCTCAACAGGAAGTGTTAGACTTTGCTGAAGGAACCCTTTATAAAGAATCCATTGGTGGCCGGCCAGTTGGGAATCATGTCATTAGCGGAGCCTTTACTGATAACAAAGGCAATTGGTATGGTGTTGATTATAACCAGGGCGTTAAATCTCTTTATCATAAAGAAGAATTTCCATCAATGCCCTTGCATGTAAAAAAGGCAAGCCCCATGTCATTGTGGAACCTGTCGCTTGAATTGCATACCGGACGAATATTTAGTGCCTTGTTAGGCGACTTCTATATTCTGCTGGTTCCGCTGATTGGTTTGTTAGCACTGATTGTTACAATTAGTGGGTATCTGCTTTGGCGTGCACGTAGCAGGAAAAAGGGAGTAAGATAGTTTTGGAACCATAAAATGGGCAATATTTATCGCATGGCTGTTACCAAAAAGTTGGTTGATAGTTCGTTGTAGCTATTTATCTCCTGAAATTGCGTTTGTTTAAGCTCTTGTTCCACTGCCGCAATTTCGTAACGAATTTCCAACGGAGGACCACCGTCCGTTTGTTCCCTTTTCCAGTCGCTGATGGCTATTTTCCCGCCGGGTTTCAGTACTCGTTTACACTCGGCCAACATCTTTAAAGGTTCGTCAAGTTCATGGTGCAGGTTGATCATGAAAAGGAAATCTACAGAGCTATCCGGTAAGTCTAATTGGTTGTTGTTCATTAAGTTTACTACAATGTTCGGATAATGCGGGAGAATATTGTCTGTCATCCAGGTTACCATTGTTTCTGAAATATCCAGCGCAAAGATCTTACTGTTAGGAAATTTTTGTGCAAAAGGCACACTGAAAAAGCCCGTCCCTGCACCAACATCTACCAGGACTTTGGGATCTTTCACGTCAGCCCTTTCCAGAATGTACTCAGGGGGCAAGTTTTTCAGGCGTTCGGGCTGGTTGAGTTTTTCCAGCTTTCGGGGATCAAAACGTTTTTCGTGCATTGTAAAATGGTAAAAGGTTTCAGAGCATTACTACAAATAGCGTTGCATTTTGTTCTTTCTGTAGTTGTTATGCCTTTGTATTCAGGTGAATACATTTTGTTACTGAAGATCTTTACACATTTAATTGACCTAATTCTCTCATTAACGAGTTGTACTTACGTTTGCTCAGCTGCAATTTGTCGATGGCTTCAGGTGCTTGGCTTAACTGCTCGCAGGTTACAATGCCTTCCTTCAATAATGCTTCTTTCTCTCTTTTATTCAAGCCACCCAGAATGGTAACCGGGAATAGTTTTTCACGTTCAATAATTTCTTTTAAACCATTTCCTCTTGGGTAATCCCAAGCTAGCATATGCATGTTGGCACATTTGCCAAATTTTGCAGCATCGTCGGAAAAACGTGTATTGGTGATAACACCTGCAATAAAATCTACTTTCTTATATTCGGGAAGATCTTTCCGTTGCTTGATAATATCATCAACACGTGCCCTAACATATAAAGGTACTTGTACGCTGACGGTTTTTCCCTGGTCGCTGGAATATTTGCACTCCAACAGGTATTGTTTATGTGCATTTGTAGCAATCACATCCATTTCGTGTGTAACGCAGGTGCCAGGCACAACAATGCCTACTTGGGTTTTATATCCCCGGCGGGCATAAACCTGTCCCATAAACCACTCAAAGGGGTAACCTGTTGGACCGAGTTGCAGAATGGCTTCTTTCAATTTATAGCGCGAAGCAGCCTTTGAGCGTTTTTTGCGTAGCAAGGCATGTGCGCGGCCATATATTTTTCGCGTGGTTATTCCCTCAAACAACCACGCCTCAATAGCTGCTACAATTTCGTTAGCGGTAATCGTATCGGCTCCTGCATTTTTTAAAGAATCAGCCAATTTTCGCGCATCAAAAGGTTCTTCCTCGCCCGATGCTTTACGAATGAGAATGGTTTCCTTTTCTGGAGGTTGTAGGGTATTCATCTTGCCAGTATTTTGGTAGGGTAAATTTCTTTTAACCAGTATTTTCCCGTGTCTCTTTACATACTTTTGTGTACTCGTGTTGTTGGTCTGTTAACAATGTCCACAATTTTTGATGGATAAAAATAACCATTTGTTATAGTTTTTCTACTATCCTGACAAAAATCTTACCTTTAAACAGGTACTCATTAAAATAAGTGAAGCCAATGGTTGATTTCTCTGTTATGGGTAAAAAAGAGTTAAACTAAATTGCGCTTAGTTTGTCTTAAAAAGAAATTTTAACGGGGATATTTACTTAATACAAATCATATAATGACATCACAACAAAAAAGCCTTTTCAGGATTATAATCAACATCCTGCTAATTTTGGTTCTTGCAGGGATTATTTTTTATCCAAAACTGAAACCTCATTTTTCGGATGGACAAAGTTCCGAAAATATGCCTGCACGAGGCATGCGTGGTGGGGGAGAGCCCCTGTTTGCAAGTGGTTATTTGATACAACCCACCGATATGAGTGAATTAATTCTCACCACCGGTTCCTTGGTGCCTGATGAGGAGGTTGATTTATCCTTTGAGACTTCGGGCAAGGTTGTTGGCATATACTTTACTGAGGGACGTGGGGTAAAAGAGGGCGATTTATTGGCTAAGATTAATGACCGACCTTTGCAAGCCCAGTTGCTGAAACTTGAAGCACAGAAAAAACTCATCAAAGAGCGTGAATTTCGTCAACGTCAACTGCTCGACCGCGACGCAATTAGTCGTGAGAGTTATGACCAGGTAGCAACTGACTTACAGTCGGTTGAGGCCGATATCAAACTTATAAAAGCCCGTATTGCCGAGACGGAACTGCGTGCCCCCTTTGATGGGGTAGTGGGGTTACGCATGATTAGTGAGGGAGCCATAGCTACCACGCAGACGAAAATTGTGCGATTGGTTAAAAATTCACCCCTTAAGGTAGATTTTTCTATACCAGAGCGCTACTCGGGACAGGTAGAACCCGGATTTCCCATAACTTTTACGATCGATGGAATTCCTAAAACCTTTACAGCTAAGGTGTATGCAGTTGCGCCTAAAGTGGATATAAATACGCGAACGATTGAGGTACGCGCACGCTATAACAATATTTCCGGAGAGTTAAAAGCCGGACGGTTTGCCAGTGTAAAAGCTCAGCTTTCGCAAATGGAAAACACCATTAAGGTTCCCACGCAAGCCATTATTCCCGAGATGGCAGGAGAGAAAGTATTTGTTTACAAAAATGGCAAAGCCAAGGAGGTGCAAGTGGAATTGGGATTACGTACGGCAGCATACGTGCAGATACGCAGTGGATTGCAGTTTGGCGATACCTTGCTGACTACTGCCATTTTGCAGTTACGACAAAATTTGCCCGTACAGCTTGATACCTTGGTTATTCCTGAGCCTGAGTTAAATTAAAAAGTTATGAGTTTATCATCAATTAGTATAAAACGTCCGGTACTGGCTACCGTGTTTTCGTTGTTAATCGTTTTGTTTGGGGTTATAGGTATGTCCTATTTGGGCGTGCGTGAATTTCCCAGTGTCGACCCACCTATTATCTCGGTACGCACAAATTATCCCGGGGCTAACTCCGATGTAATTGAAACCCAAATTACCGAGCCGCTGGAGCAGCAAATAAATGGTATTCCCGGCATCCGCACACTTACCAGCCGGAGTAGCCAGGGACGCAGCTATATTACCATTGAATTTGAGTTAAGTGTAGATATGGAAACTGCTGCCAACGATGTTCGTGACAAGGTTTCCCAGGCGCAGCGGTTTTTACCTCGCGATTGTGATCCGCCAACAGTTTCTAAGGCCGATGCCGACGCAAGTCCTATCATAATGGTTGCCATTAAAAGTCCTCAAAGATCCTTGTTGGAACTCTCCGAAATTGCTGAGTTAACCTTTAAAGAACAACTGCAAACCATTTCAGGTGTGAGTGCCGTGCAGGTGTGGGGCGAGAAACGCTATGCTATGCGTATCTGGCTGGAACCCGAGAAATTAGCCGGCTATCAGCTTACGCCCCTGGATGTGCGAAATGCGATTCA
>JAWOEH010000024.1:0-15296 GCA_046482855.1 Bacteroidales bacterium
TAACTTACAAATAATTTCTTGCCTTTTTTTTCAATTTCGTTTTTCAGAACGTTGCTTTATTTCTTGAAAGCGGATGCAAAGAAAGAGCTTTCATTTTGACTTTCCTAATCTTTTCGTGCTTTATTTCTCCCTCCTTCAACCCTGCATCCCCTATCGGTCTTATAACGAAGAATTTGAATCGTCAAAAAAAATCGCTTCACACAGGAAGAAACATGGACAAATAGAAAAGCGACATCAAAAACTGAAGGAAAAGCAGGAGAAAACAAAAGGAGACATCTCAATAAAGAGACATCTCCACCCCTAAAAATTCACCTATGTAACAATCTAAATTTCTTTTTTATCATGAGGATCCTTTATGTCCTCTTTGCTCGACAATCCTTTAAGCACTTCAATATTGATACCATCAGAGATACCAAGTTCCACAAATCGCTTCTGAAATATCTGATCTTCCTGCTCTACTTCAACATAGGCCGAGTCCCCCTCAAACCTGAGCAAAGCCTCGGGAATAGCCAGCACACTATCACGCCGCTCCAGCACAATATCTGCACTGGCACTATATCCGGCACGAATAAACTTATTTTTAAGCAACTTCACATCGGCTTTTATTTCAAATTGAATAGCTCCATTTTCCTCAACTCCTTTAGGTGCAATATATTCCAATGTAGCAGGGAAAGTGGTTCCCTGAATAGCCCCTATCGTCAGGAGCAATTCCATGCCTTCGTGGAGTTTTCCCACTTCCGACTCATCCACCTTACCCTCAAAAACCATCTTCCCCATATCGGCTATAGAGGCAATGGTGGTGCCATCGTTAAAGTTGTTGGCTTCAATCACAGAATTCCCTTCCTCAACAGGCACATCTAACACCATTCCGTCAATTGTACTACGAATCAAGGTATTTGAAGATTCACCCGCCGTTTTGGTGGCCCCCTCTTTAATTAGCTGCAAGTGACTTTGTGCTGCCTCCACATCCTGTTTGGCATTTTCATATTCAATCTGATATCGTTGAAAATCGGCTTCGGGAATGACTCCCTGTTCATAAATCTTCTTTTGTCGCTCATAAATCCGTCTGGAATCAGTCAATGCCAATTCCGCCTTTTTCAATCGTACCTGTGCATCATTGAGACTAATCATATTAGGAATGATCTTTACACGTGCCAATAAGTCGCCTTCTTTTACGCGCATTCCCGGCTCCACAACCAACTCTTTTACAATACCTGAAACCTGAGGCTTAATCTCAATCTCCTTTCGGGGAACGACCGAGCCTGTGGCTACTGTTTTGCGAATAATGTCCGTAATAAATGCCGTTTGTGTACCATATACCACAGACTTGGATTGGGACTTTTTATAAAGAAACACAATCGTTCCCACAAAGACTATTATGAGGACTACGACTAAAAATATCTTAAAAAACTTTTTCATCACAGAATGCTATTTTATGTTGAACTCTATTAATTATTCGTCTCGTAACGCGTCAATGGGCTTAATATTTACTGCACGTTTTGCCGGCAAGATCCCGGCCAACACGCCAAAAACAACCAGAATAAGCAATGCGGTTATGGCAATGGAGAAGTCAATCTCCGGATTTCGAAACATCTGATCTTCATTACCTCCGGCCTCTATGACCATACTAAGTCCTTCGATAAGCGCCACCCCTATTACCATACCTATATACCCGGCCAGCAATGTGAGGGTAGCTGATTCGGTAATAATCTGACTGATAATATTGCGCGGGGTAGCCCCTATTGCACGTTGTATTCCAATTTCCTTTGTGCGTTCGCGCACTACAATAAGCATTATATTACTTACTCCAATGACGCCTGCCAGAAGGGTCCCAATACCTACAATCCAGATTAATACATCAATACCAGTAAAAAGCCCCATAATTTTCTTAAACTCTTTTTCAATATTGATATGCCCAACGGCCCGTTCATCGTCAGGAGCTATCTGATGCCGTCGTTTCAGTAAGCTAATGGTTGCTTCTTCTGCCCGACTTACAGGTACGCCCTTTTTTGCAGTAATAGCAAAGAATTCCACCACATCGCCATAGTTATAAACCTGCTGAAAAGTTGTAAAGGGCACCACAACCGATCGCTCCTTATCACCACCAAAACTAATGTTGGGATTTAGAGGTTTAAACACCCCCACAACTTGAAAATAGACACCATTAATGCGCACATACTCGCCAATGGGATCTTCCTCCTCATCAAAGAGTTCTTCCTTCACTCTTCGACCAATGGCCGCAACTTTTCTATTTTCGTTAACATCCAAATTATTGATAAACCGTCCCTTTAACATCACTACCGGATCAATTTTATTGAAAGTAGGCATATCTCCATTAATGGTGAAGGCTCCTGACTTCAGCCCCCGCACCACATTGTTGTCGGCTCCCTGATAACTGCCAGCTTGCAATTTTGGGGCGATATGCTCAACCTCGGGAATATTATCAGATATAGCTTGCATATCGGAAGATTTAAAATTATAGAATCGTCCTTTGGGAAAGCCTTTATAGGAAACGGTGGTTCGCTGTGTCCACATAAAGAAGCTGTTTGTGGCAAAGTCGCCCAACCCGGCGGTTACACCATTTTTCAATCCTGCTCCTGCACCCAGCATAACCATAAGCATAAAGATACCCCAGAAAACGCCAAAAGCCGTAAGCAGGGTGCGAACCTTATTATTTTTCAGTACGCTATAAATTTGTTGCCATTTATCCAAATCAAACATAAAATACGCTTTTATTCGTGTCGCAGAGCGACAATAGGTTTAATACGTGCGGCGCGGCGTGCAGGAATAAAACCGGCAATAGCACCACTGGCAACCAATACTACCGTAGCACTAATAGCTGTTCCAAGATCGACACCAGGACTGCGAAAAAAGTCGGTATCGGGCATAACTGCAGAAACAAGCTCCAGTAAACCTATTCCTGCCAACATCCCCATGTACCCAGCTATGGCCGTAATAAAAATGGACTCAAAAAGAATCAACGCCACAATAGAACGTGGACGTGCACCAATGGCCTTTCGAATGCCTATTTCGCGAGTACGCTCTTTCACTACAATAATCATGATGTTACTCACCCCTACAATCCCGGCAATCAGCGTTCCAATGCCAATTATCCAGATAAACAGATTAATTGCTGCAAAAACCTCCTTTGTTTGCTGATAATTATCAATGTTATTATTGATGTGTAAAGCACTTCTATCGTCAACGGCAAAATGGTGTTTTGTTGCCATTCGTTGGCGTATAGTTTCCTCCAGCTCCTTACTTTCGGTAGCCGACATATCAGAAACAGTAAACAACAAGGTATGCAATGTATTATCGCCACTATATATACGTTGCGCAGTAGAAACAGGCAGGTATACTGTACGCAACAATTCCTCACCTCCCTCATCAGAAAAAACGCCAACAATTTTAAACGGCACATTATTTATCTTCACATACTTTCCAATGGGATCTTCCTCCTTAAAAAGCGCTTCCCTTACTTTTTCCCCAATGCAGGCCACCTTTCGAAACTCTGTGATATCTTTCCGATTCAAAAAACGGCCCTCCACGGGTAGGGTTCGTTCAATAAACTGATGGTCCGGATGCACGGTAACAATGGAGAAGTTTCCATAATCGCCGTTATAGGCTACCTTGTCTTCGCCAGGCAGGTAATAACGCCCCGATAGGTACTCTAAGCCGGGGGTGGTATTTTTCAGCATCTGGTAATCTTCATTCGTAAACCGAATGCGTCTTCCCGGCTGCAGACCCTTATGCTCCTTTGTAGTTTGTCCCCGATAGAGGAAGATGCTGTTTATGGCATCGTCGCGAAACTGGTATTCCACGGCGTTTTGCAATCCATTACCGGACCCCAGCAGCAGCATAAGCATAAATATGCCCCAGGCCACCGAGAAACCCGTTAAAAAGGTGCGCAGTTTATTTTTTCGCAAGGAGTAAAGTATCTCCTGCCATTTATCCAAATCAAACATAAGTGAACTCCTTCGCGGTTTTTTCTACACAGCCATCCTTTAAGCGAATAATCCTATCGGTTTTATCGGCTATGTCATTCTCATGGGTAACAATGATGATGGTCTTCCCGGAACTGTGTATCTGTTTGAACAGCTCCATTACCTCGAAGGAGGTTGTAGAGTCGAGCGCTCCGGTAGGCTCATCAGCCAGGATAACTTTGGGGTCGGAAATTAAAGCCCGCGCAATGGCCACCCGCTGTTTTTGTCCTCCCGAAAGTTCATTGGGCATATGTTCGGCCCAGTCAGTAAGCCCCACCCTGTCCAGATATTCCATGGCAATTTTATTACGCTTGCGCCGGTTGATCTTTTTATAATAAAGTGGCAGCGCAACATTTTCCAACGCATTCTTAAATGAGATCAGATTAAAGGATTGAAAGACAAAACCAATTAACTCATTGCGATAATAAGCCGCCTTTGTTTCGGTAAGATCCTGAATAAGCGTACCCCCTAAATGATAAGTACCCTGATCATAATTATCCAAAATACCCAATATATTGAGCAAAGTTGATTTCCCCGAGCCGGAAGAACCCATTATAGAAACCAACTCTCCTTCCTGAATGGTAAGATCAATCCCTTTCAGTACATGAAGTTTATTCCGACCTGTATCGTATGACTTGTGTATTCCCCTTAAACTGATCATATGAATGCTGTTTTGCACATAATTATCAAGTATCATACCACACAAAATAAACCACTTAACAACAACACACTATCGCAACAATACACGCTACCGACAAGGCCTAAGTGTCCGCTGGCAGTACACATACTGTACATTTACGAACACTTAAGTAAGAGAATCTCCTTTAGGCAACCAGCCACTTAAAAATTCGTTACCTTCGCAAGCAGAACAAGGAGCTATGGAAAGAAGAAGATACATACTTTGCAACGGATCGACTTTAAAGGAAGACAACAACCTTTGCTTTAACCAGAACGACACTTACATTTATGAAGTATTCCGTGTTCAGGAGGGTGTCCCGCTATTTCTTGAAGATCATGTTGCTCGTCTTGAAAAATCGCTGCAATTAACATTCGGCACAAAACAACTAAGTTTTCAGCAGATTCGTAACCACACGATGAAGCTCATTGCGTTGAATAAGCTTGACCAGGGAAAAATCCAACTCAGTTTACGAAACAAAAACGGCAAATTAGAAGAGCGCATAGAGCAAATTCCACATCAGTTTCCCACCCAGCAGATGTATCAATCCGGAGTTAGGATTATTACGGCCCATCTGGAGCGGCATGATCCCACAGCCAAACGAGGCAATACCCTAACACGAAAAAAAGCAGACAGCTTGTTGGCTGCCTCATCGGCCTACGAGGTGCTGCTGATCAACAGCGCCGGGCATATCACCGAAGGCAGCCGAACCAATTTCTTTTACAAGATAGGTCACAAACTTTTCACTCCACCGGTAAACGAGGCTTTGCCCGGTGTTACACGCAAGCATATATTGTCAAGTGCCCACAAACTTGGCATTAACATTGAAGAACGGGTTTTATTCAGCCAGGAACTTAAACATGTAGAAGCGCTATTCTTATCAGGCACCTCTCCCCGAATCTTACCGGCAAATAAAATAAACGATCAGGCTGTTACGGTAGAAGCAGAAGAAATAAGACAATTAATGGAAGAGTTTGAGAATCGTGTAGCGCGTTATATTCAGTTACACAAAACGCCTTAATGGAGGAAACCGACCCCATACCAATCAACAAGATGTGCTGTTTCAGCAAATACATTTACCCGTCCGAATAAAAAATCGGTGGGTCGATTCTCTTTTTGGGCGCAAAGCATCGGGTGCATAGTTTCGTAACGATACTGTATAGGCAGCGAACGTACCATTTGTTGGGCATGATTCCCCCAAAGAAACCACACAATTTGGTTGTTTTGGTCAGCAATATAACGAAATAAGCGCATCGAAAATTCACGCCATAGCTTTTCATGGCTATTGGAAGCGCCGACCTCACATGTAAAAGAAGTATTTAGCAACAATACGCCTTGATCTTCCCAATGAGCAAATAAAGCATCTGGTGGCAATAGCCAGGAAAAACCGTCTTCAGCTATTTGTTTGTATCGTTTAAATTTGTGGAATTTGGCAGCGTATAAAGTCCGCACAATATTTTTCAGAGAGGTATTCCTGAAAGTTTCATGCCAACTAGTGAGCCCCGCAACTTCAAAAGCCCGACCAGTAGCAACACCCTCTTGAGGATAAGGATCTTGCCCCATAACCAGCACCTTGGTACTGGAAAGATCCGTGGAAAGAAATCGAAGCACATGCTCAGCAGCAGGTGTTAATGGTACTCCGGCACACCTTGTAGCCTCTTCAATATCAACCAGCAACTGCACCACCAGAGGCTGTAAAAAACTGTGCCACGAAGGATGTACCCTATCTTTTAAAGCTAAAATCCACTTACTCTGCATAATTACATGAAACGAATAAGACCTAAGCAGTTAATAAATATTTTGGCACAGTTCGATGTCCAAATGCTCTCTTTTAAAAGAGGACTCAAAAATAATGGATTCATTTGCGGGTGCAACTTTTTTGTGCCATTTTTGTATAAGAAGTGAAAAGAAAAGCTTTTATCCAACCAAGCAAAAGCAGAAGCTATGTACAAAACAGTAACCATACACACCCGTTCCACTTATTGGACTAACCGCGATTCAAACGATGAAATGTTAGTAGATACCGACGATCTTTCCGAAGAAATCCAAACCGCCTGCAACAAATTATATAAAGAAGGCTATGAAGTGGTTCAAATTACGCCAATTAGCTCGGGCAACATAGAACACGGCACCGGTTACTTTCAAACTGAGAGTGTCCTTATCACAGCAAAAAAAGTACACTAATTTGACATGGGCCCCCGAAAAATGGTGTGCAGCAGCAGTTCTTTCTTCTGCTCTTGCAAACGGGTTTTAAACTGCTCAATGGCTTCGGGCGACCATCGGCCTATGGGGTATTGACGATGTAAGAGAAACCGCCCTTCTTTAAAAGACATAATCGTGCACCCCATTTTTTCAGTACTGGTAATGGTAAGATCATGAATAGGTATGCGAAACGTTTGGAAGTGCCGACTGAAACGCACCAGCTTAATAACAACCTCTTTACCCTGAATTTCCACGTGATAAACGTGGTACTTTGCCAGTATCAATAACACAATATCCCGTATCGAAAGGATTAGTAACCCAACAAGAGCTATCCAAAACTGCAACCACGTATAAGGAGGTAACAGCAACATCAGCAACAGCCCAAAATCGGGCAAATACATATACACATTGCGTTTCATAAAACGAAAAACACGTGTAGCATAGTCCATATCGCTCTTACTCTGTGGGGCAAGTTGTACCATAAACTCTGTTCTAATCTAACCAGGGGTCATTATTCAAATTGGTGCTGGCATAAATATCCTTCTCCTCAAATCGCATGATCTCGGTAATCATCGTTAAACGGGCACGTATCTGCTCATCATTGGGAAACAACTTCACCAACTTAACTAACACATTTCGAGCGTGGGGCAAACGGTTAAGGCTCAGCAATACCTCATATTGCTTTAATAATAGTTGCTTATCGTTGGGAAATTGTTGCAGATACTTCTGAATAATCTCTAATGCTTGCGCCGCCTGGCGATTTTGTAATCGCTCATCAACCTCTTCAATAATCGTCATAGCTGTAATTAAATTATGCGTTGTGCAAAACTAGCAATTATTCAAACACGGCAATGGATGTATTAGTTCAAATTCTCGGGCAAACAAATATCCAGGTGGCGGGCAATACGCTGAAGCTCTTCCAGATCCGAGGCATTCAATTTAAGCATCAAATTAGCCAGGAGCCTATCAACCATCTCCATCTTAAGGCCAAGCTCATCGGAAAGGGTGGTTTTGGAGCCCTTATTCTTCAGCAAATGGAGGACATGAAACTCCGTGATAGAAAGTTGTTTGGTAATTCGCTTTACCCCCTCATCGGTAAGCTGAATTTCAAGTCCAAACTTCTCGCGGAAACGAGGGCAAAAATAGGACGATTTGCTTACTGATGCCTGAATGGCATGTACCAATTCATGAATACTGGAACTTTTGGAAACCATGGCTTTGACCCCATTTCGTAGTAAACGTTCCACAAACCAATTTTCCATGTACATGGTAAATACAACAATTTGTACATGGGGAAACTCTTTTCGCAATCGTGCAGTAAGTTCAATCCCATCCATTTCAGGCATCGCAACATCGGTAACCACCACATCAGGTACTGTTTCTTTCATCTTACTCAACACCTCATAGCCATCCTTAGCCGTTGCCACCACTTCCATATCGTTATTCGATTTGAAAAGTGACATCAAACCATAAAGGGTAACATCGTGATCCTCGGCCAATAATACACGAAGCTTCCTGGAACTATCAATCAGGGGTGCATCCGGTTGCTGCAGCTGAAAACTCACGGCCACAATCACACGGCCTTCCACTGTGATATCAACCATTACCTCAGGGCTTAATGCATCCAGTTTTTGCTTTAAATCCTCTTTAAATGTATGTGTGGTTCTTGTTGTATTAACTTCCAACGGTTTAAAATCGATATATACCTGAACGCTCTCATCATCACGTAGTAACTGAAGATTAGTCTTGCCTGAATAAAACCAGTCCTGAAAAGCATCGGTGCTAAACTTAATCGACTCCAGAATGTTCCGGGCATTTCCATCTCTTACATCGTGCCAATGATTATGAGGAAACAGATGATAGTTAATGTGTAAGGGTTTTGAGGTAAGATCTTCCATTAATTCATTAAAATAGCTAATAAAGGGAGCCGTAAAGGCGTCCTCCTCTGTTGAGGCTGTAGAGACTACTGAAGGATTGTCGTTTACAAAGTGGGTTAAGGGCAATCGCTTTACAAGTTTGTATTGATCCTTGGTGCGCAGCACTTTAGCATACTCTCCGCCCAAGGTACTCTTTAACTTTTTCTGATGTAAAACCAGCAGGGTAACATAGCGAAATAACAAAAAGCCTCCAAAACCGCCAAATGCAATTAGCAGGGTCCACAACCAACGTTGTTTAACCCATGAAATGGGTATGAGGGCTACCTGAAGCAACTGATTATCCACCTCAAAGGCAATATCAGGAAGGGCATTTTGCATTCCGGAAAGCAAATGTGCCTCAATTACTTTTCCGGGGGGCGTTTTTTCATGAGAAATAAGACGCAACTTATCTGAAAAGAGTGCAACTCCTGTCTGACTATGAACCAGGAAATAGCATCGATTGCTGCTTTTCAGAAGGGTAACCTTCTCAACAGCAAGATTATTGCGCGTATAAACTTTCTCAAAGCTTTTTACATCAAAGGCTGAAACCGAGTGCTCATCAAAAAGGTAAAGAAGCGATTCGGCAATCACCACTTTTTTTACCTCCCCACGTTCTCGCAATACACGATCAACTTCCTGTTCATTAAAACGATCTAAGGAGTAGGCTACAGGGTCCATCAATTGTTGCATTCTCAAGGCTCCATAAGCCGAAGGGTTTGTAAAAAACCAGACCTTTGACACAGGCGCTTGCACAGGGGTATAATGAAACGAAAGATCTTTCCCCATACCCATAATCACATTTGAGGAAGCACTGCTTGCGGAATAATCGATTGACAAATAATAAAAAAGGTTATCGCCGGGAGGGGCTTTATGAGCCTGAAGAAGCGTCCCGGGTATAGATTCACTCAGTATAAAAGAATTATTGATATAATCATACTGAACAATATGGGTTAGCTCTTGCTCGGTATCAATGAGAGCAAAAAGAAGTTCTTTAAAGCCATCCTGCGTTACATCATAGGCACCAATAGGCTTAATCGAAAGCGATAGAGTTAAATTAAAAGCGGAAGGGGATATAAAAAACCGGCGTTTAATAAAAAACCGCTCTCCGTATTGGGGATCCATTCCATACATAAAAAGAGAGTCGTGAGTTTGGGTAAAACAATAAAACTCCTTTTTATTATCTTCATTAAAATCTTCAATCAAGTAGGTATTGCCTATTAACAAAGGTTCCTCCAAGGTCCATAAATCCAAAAACCTGTCGTCTTCCGAGTAGATATAGACCGAAGGCTCTCCCTTATTGTACTCAGGATTTGAGAGATATATCTTCTCAACAGTCCCATCCTCATCCAAATCGGCAAAGAAAAAGGTGGCCTCATTTCCGGTTTTTTGACTCTTCTGTATTTGCCAGTCATGAGAGGGCTGTTGCAGTGCGTACCAGTAAAAAACACCTCCTGCCAATAAAAATGGGAAACTCCAAAAAATATATCGTACACCTATCTTCATTATATTGTTATAAAGTCATTCTAAGGTAATAAGAAATTGACAATTACAGCTAAATCCCTAAAAAATTTATCAACAAATTCAAGCCCTACAACCAGGGTCGCTGTTATTTTGTATCTGCACACACACATCTCTTCCGAAAGCAATCAATCTCGATCATAGGAAAACAGGTAAACCTTTATACTGCGACGTTAAGCGAGAAGTGGATACATAGTAAATCGAGATCTGTAAAGAGACCTTTGTTTACTATATCGATTCTAAAAACAGAGAGCAAACAGCCCACAAAAAGGAATCAAAACTTGTCTTCAAAACAAAAAATTGAGCGCATTCCGAATGCCTGATTCCCTATTTTGCATATCTTTGAATGTAAAAGCCCGAAAATCATGTATACATACTTTCAACGTACGTGTAGTTTGCTTCTATTTATAATCTTTCTAGCAGGAACGAGCCAAGCACAAGATACCCCTCGCGAACGCAAAACCTTAGGCTTAGTTTTAAGTGGTGGCGGCGCGAAAGGGATGGCTCATGTAGGGGTCTTAAAAGTACTCGAAGAAGAGGGTATCTACCCCGATTACATTACCGGTACCAGCATGGGAAGTATCATTGGTGGCTTATACGCCATTGGCTACACGGCCGACGATTTATCGGAATTGAACACCTCCTTAAACTGGGATAAGTTACTTTCAGACAACATTCCCAGCGACAAAATAGTAATGGAGGAAAAATATGAATACGACCGTTACCTGCTGGAATTCCCTTATCATAAAGGAAGACTTAGCCTGCCTTCAGGTTTACTCGAAGGCCAACTGCTGGAAAATTTCTTTTCGAAGCTCACCTGGCGAACGGCAGGCATTTCTGATTTCGATAAATACCCTTACCCCTTTCATTGCATGGCTGTAGACATCGTAGAAGGACAAACCGTTGAATTCTCCAAAGGAGATTTGGGCAATGCCATGCGAGCCTCAATGGCCATTCCAAGCATATTTGCCCCCATACGCAAAGATTCCATGTTATTGGTTGATGGGGGAGTAATTCGAAATTTTCCGGTAGAAGAGGCTAAGGAAATGGGAGCCGACATCATTATTGGCGTGTATGTGGGATTTGAAGAGGAAGTTACTGCTGAAGAACTCTACTCTCTGTCGGATGTTTTAACCCGCACAACCGTATTTTATGGGGTATTCGATTCACAACAACAGATAAAACAAACAGATATCCTTATAACACCGGATTTAAAAGGATTTGGGGCCTCCGATTTTGATAAGAGCAAAACCATTGAAACTTACGGATATGAAGCTGCCGACAGCCTCAGAGCACAATTGAAGTCACTAAAAGCCAAGTATAACCTTCGCACAGAACCACCCAAAGCGTTGAAAGAACCATTGGTCATCTATATTAATGATGTCACCACCAGTGAACTCCATTATGTAAATGAGGAATTTATTATTGGAAAAGGAGGCATCTATCCGGGCATGTGGATTACAAAGGATGATCTTGACGAAGGCGTAGAAACCATATTTGGCACCAGGTATTTCGATAAAGTCACCTATCGACTGGACAAGACCACTGAGAACGGCTACAAACTCATCTATGACATCAAAGAGAGCAATCGAGCCTTACTTAAACTTGCACTCCATTACAATAACGAGCAAGGTGCAGGAGTGATTGTGAATGCCACAGTTAGAAATTACCTAATCCCGTCCTCACGGTTAATACTCACCAGCTTAATCAGTGAAAACCCAGGCGTGCGACTGCAAATGAACAACTACATTGGCAAACGCCAACGTCTGATGGATTACTACTACCTGGACTGGCGAAGAATTTCCATTCCTGTATTCTTCGACAATAAGCGACTGGGCGAAGCAAAAAACAGCTATTTTAAAGCTGGCATAGCCGGCAAGTATGCCTATACCACGAACCAACAAATTGGGCTCGGGGCATTTTATCAGACCAACCAAATTTTTCCCGGTGATGCGGTGCAAACATTCTTCCAGGAGGCCGACTTTAATAAATATGGCTATGGAAGCTTTGGCGTAGAAACTTTTTACCGTCAAAATAACTTAGACAACCGATTTTTCCCGTCGCGCGGCTCAAGAGTAGAAGTTTATTATAAACGCCTGCTCGACCCTCAGCTCAAGGGCTCCTTAGATCACGACAAAGTAATTGAAGACAAGGCCTTTACCCAAGACATCCAACCCTTTTCCATTCTGCATATAAATTACGAACAGTATGGCTCGCCCTTTGATTTTATTACAATCAATGGGGGAATAGGAATGGGTCTCTCGGGTACCAATGCCATATTTACCGAAAGCTTTGTACTAGGAGGCCTTGCGCAAGACAGACGCATCAACATGCAACCTTTTGCCGGCTTTGGATTTGGGGAGCTGATTGTCCCCAACTATCTGCGGATACATGCCGGATTCGACATCCCTATTCTTTCGCGTGTGTATTTTTCCACAAAAATAAATGCCGGACTTTTCCCAAACGCGCCTAAGAACATGATTGACCAAATAACAACCTATGGCGTTAATGATTACATCAAAGGTTTCAATGCCGGCATTCGCATCAACTCGCGCTTAGGCCCCTTGGAGTTCATGACCGGAGCAAACGATAAAGCCAGCGGACTAAAGTGGTTGGTCAATATGGGCTTCACTTTTTAATAAGCATCCCAGATAATTAAGCATATTCCTATTATATTTGCCTTTTTTTAAATCTTAACATAGTTTACCTCATGTTACGTTATAAATTATTTATCCACTATACCAAAAAACTGGCTCTTATCCTTGCCATAACAGCCGCCATTTTCACCATCAACCGACTTATTTTCATGTTTCGGTTTGGTGATTTCGCACATCTCATAACCAAAATTGACGAATGGCCTTTACTGTTATTCACAGGCTTTCGGTTCGACCTGATGGTAATTACCTACATCTTCAGTATACCTTTCTTGCTAACATTATTGTTATTGGCATTTCCCTATAATTGGTACATAAGACTACACCTTAAATGCATACGCATATGGATAATTGTATTTATACCACTACTCACAACCCTTTTATTGGCCGACCAGGAATTTTATTCGTTTTTCCAACTGCATTTCGATACGGTAACCTTTGATTTCTTAAATGAGAAGCCCTTAGTTTTACTACGCACTATTTGGGAGGATCATCCGGTATTGCTATTTATCTCAATTTATGCAGCCCTAACCTGGCTCACTTTAAAAGGCACCCGATATATTTATGCAAAACCAGCAAAAGCCCCCAAAATTAAACACTGGACTTTCCAAACCCTTGCAATTACAGGCCTTGTGTTTTTCTATTTTTTGGGCATGCGTTCCTCTTTGGGCACCTTTCCTTTACAAACAAAAAATAGCGTAATATCATCTGATGATTTTATTAACAAATGTGTCCCCAATGGCATATATACACTAAAGGAAGCACTTAAAGAAATCTCCAATGAATTTGCCCCAGATACACCTGGCGGACTCTTGCATGCTTATGGTTATAAAAGCATCCGTGAAGTGGTAGCCGATTATTATGAAATCCCGAAGGATTCGGTAATATCTAAAAATCTGGATTCATTAATTTTCAAAAGAAGTTCAGGTATCTGTTTAGACGAGACAGAAACGCCTCCCCACATTGTTTGGTTAATTATGGAGAGTATGAGTAACCACTTTCTGGAATTTCACTCATCACAAATGAATCTTTTGGGCAAATTGGAACCACACTGGAAGGAGGGTATTGTTTTCCGCAATTTCCAATCCTCAGGAAACGGAACCGTAACAGCATTAGAAAATACAATTTTCAATACACCATATCATATTCTTTTTGAATCGCGATATCGGCATCGCCACTATCCTACCAGCTTAGCACTACCTTTTAAGCAAGCCGGCTACAACACGGCCTTTATAACAGGCATTGAACTGGGTTGGAGACACATGAATGAGGTTTTACCCGAACAGGGATTCGACGATTGTGCAGGAAGGGCTACCATACTTAATGAACTACCTGGTGCCGAGGCAAACAAAACCTGGGGTGTATTCGACCATCACTTGTTCCGGTTTATCGAACAAAAACTACAAAAAAGCAGTACACCACAATTTGTACTAAGTCTGTCATCAACCAACCATACCCCTTATGAGCTTCCTCACGATTACAAACCTTTTTCGCTAGTCCTTAGCGATTCGGTAGAAAATGCTTTCACAACTCCCAAAGAACGTAGCGAAGAGATATTGCGGGGATATCAATATGCCAACAGTAGCATCGGCAGTTTTATGAATCAGTTAAAAGCTGACAGCCTGTTGAATAATACCATTGTTATTGTAACCGGCGACCATAATGTTCGATCGCTTTTACCCTACAACACACCTGAAAATGCCCCCTTCAAATTCCAGGTTCCCCTGTTTATACACATTCCCGATAAGTACAAACAACAGTTACATATCGATACCGAAAGATTTGGTTCACATTATGATATCCTAACCTCTATTGCGCCTTACTTTTTAAAAGGTGCCAGTTATTTAAATCTTGGACAAGATCTTTTCGATGCCCAAACGCCTACCGAAAATTATTACAGCATTAATGATGCACGCGTACAGGCACCAAAGGAGGGTTTATCAAGAGCCAAGGAGAAAGCTAAATTACGACGCATCATTCAACGATACTACTTCACCAAACTATTTGGTATTAAATGACAAACGGGGCGAAAGCCCCGTTTGCTTTATCTCATCAAATATAATTGTGCGCAGGCTTTTGCATCCGACAAGGCCTCGTGATGATTTAGTTGTACGCCCATACGGGCACAACAAGCATCCAATTTGGCAGGCTTAAATCCTTTGGCGCGGTATATTTTCATAGTGCACTCCCATCGTTCAGACAAACCCAAATTTTCATAGGGCAGTGCGTAATAATTCATGGTGTTTTTCAATACGCTTCGGTCAAACGATTCGTTATGAGCCACCACTGTGCGCCCCTTCAAGCGCTTTTCAATTTCCGGAAAGATCTCCTCAAAATCGGGTGCCAT